>CAZVWL010000018.1:0-22737 GCA_964630845.1 uncultured Fibrobacteraceae bacterium | reverse complement strand
GGGGCCGCCGCGCGATGGCCCGCCGGAGCGCGCGGCGCCGGCCGTGGCGTCGCCGCCGGCCGCGGCGCGTTCGCGCTCGACCTGCGCGCGCCGCCGCTCGATCGCCGCCTGCATGACCGCCTCGGCCGGCCGGTAGCGCAGCGCCGCGTTCGAGACGTAGAGCACGTCCTCGGCCGTCGCCACCAGGAAGTCGACCGTGGCCGTCATGCCCGGCAGCAGGCGCAGGTCGGCGTTCGCGACGTCGACCACCACGGTGTAGGTGACCACGTTCTCGGCCGTGCTGCCGCGCAGGCGCACCTGGCGCACCGTGCCGAGGAAGCGGTCGTCGGGGTAGGCCTGCACGGTGAAGCGCGCGGTCTGGCCGGGAGAGATCTGGCCGATGTCGCTCTCGTCGACCGCGGCGAGGATCTCCATCTGCGTCAGGTCGCCGGCGAGTAGGAACAGCTCGGGCGCCGAGAAGCTCGCCTGTACGGTCTGGCCCACGTCCACGGTGCGCGAGACCACGATGCCGTCGATCGGCGCGGTGATGGTGGCGTAGGCGAGGTTCTGGTGGGCGCGGGCGTAGTCGACCTCCGAGCCGGCGATCGCCGCGCGGGCCACGTCCAGCGTGTAGACCGACTGCAGGTACTCCGCCTCGGAGACCATCTGCTCGGCCCACAAGCTCGACAGCCGCCGGTGCTCGCGCTCGGCGTTGCGCAGCTCGGCGCGGTGGCGCTCGCGTTGCGCCGCGGCGCCGGCCACGGCGCTGGCCAGCAGGGTGGTGTCGATGCGGGCGATCACCTGGCCGGCCCGGACCCGATCGTTGAAGTCGACGTGGATCGCGTCGACGATGCCCGAGACCTGCGTGCCCACCTGCACGGTGACGACCGGTTCGAGGTGGCCGGTCGCCGAGACCACGGCGGCGAGGTCGCCCTGCTCGACGGTCACCAGGCGGTAGTGCTGGGTGGGCTGGCCGGCGTCGCGGCGGGATACCCACACGGCGGCGGCGGCGGCGGCGGCCAGGACGATCACGATCACCAGAGCGCGCTTCATCGAGGGACGACCTCCTGCCCCGGGGGCGTGGCGGGTTACGGGCGACAAGAAACATAACGCGCGGGGCGTGCGAAACCAGCGGCGCCGGGCGAGGAATAAGCCGGAGGGGTCGTTACTTGGCCAGGACCATGCGGCCGCCGTCCCGGCCGTCGGGCAGCAGCAGGCGGTACAGGTAGACGCCGGCCGGCAGCAGGCGCCCGTCGTCGGCGCGCCCGTCCCAGGTCACCGCGTGGGCGCCCGGCGGGGCGGTGAACGCGGTCTGCCAGTGGCGGCGGCCGGTCACGTCGAGCACCTCGAGGCGGCCGGGGCCGCCGTTGGCCGAGGTGAAGGCGATGCGCGTGGAGGGGTTGAAGGGGTTCGGGTGGTTGCCGTGCAACACCAGCAGCGGCCGCGCGGGCTGCGCGTGCGTCTGGCCCTGCTCGTCCATCTGCCAGACCGCGCCGTCGACCATGTAGGTGCCCACCCCCGAGGTCTGGATCACGATGTGGCCGCCGACGATGGTCATGTCCTCGGGCGGCAACAGCGTGCCGTTGCCCGACGTGGTCATGTAGATGTGTACGCCGCGCTCCTGCAGCCGCTCCATCGGCTCGGGGTGGGGGTGGCCGTACTGGTTGTTCAGCCCCACCGAGACGATCGCCACCTCCGGCGTGGTCGTGTTCAGGAAGAAGGCGTTGCTGCTGGAATAGCTGCCGTGGTGGTTGACCTTGTAGACCTCGAGGTCGGCCTTGCCGAGGCCCTGCATCGTGAGGGCCACCGAGGTCTCGATGTCCACGTAGGAGCTGTTGTTGATGCCGGTCAGATCGCCGGCCTGGAAGTAGTCGAAGTCGCCGCACTCGATCAGCAAGGCCACGCTGTACTCGTTCTCGCGGTTGGTGTTGGAGAACGGCGGGTTGAGCACGCCGTTGCCGTTGAGGGCCAGCACCGTCGCGGTGACGCCGTCGCCGAGGTCCAGGACCTGGCCCGCGGCGAGGGTCTGACGATCGGCGGCGACCGTGTTGGCGTAGGTCGTGTACGTCGTCGTGTTGTAGCTCCAGCCGCGATCCCAGACGCCCTGGGTGGCGCCGGTGCGATTGTAGACCGCGGCGACGCCGCCGATGTGGTCGGCGTGGTAGTGGCTGACGACGATGTAGTCGAGCGTCTCGACGCCGAGGCTGGTCAGGTACGGCAGGATGGCGCCCTGCGCGGCGCTCGACGGTCCGCCGTCGAACAGCAGGGTCATGCCGCTGGTGGACTGGACCAGGGTCGCGTCGCCCTGGCCGACGTCCAGCACGGTGATCGTCACGCCGGCCTGGCTCGCCGGCGGCGCCAGCCCCGGCAGCAGGACGAACGTGAACGCCAGGACCATCGGCAAAAGGCGAGTCATATCATCTTCCTGACGGGCGACCAGGCCCTGGCCACCGGTGTCGAGACCATCCGTCAAAATCCCGTTCGATATGAGATTATAACACGCCGCGCGGCGGCGGCAAGCGCGGATGCCCCCATCAAGCCCGAGCGGATCCGGCCGATCAAGATCCCGAAGGATCCCGGGCGCGCCCCTGCGCCCGTCACGACCATCCGAAAGACGGCTGGCGGCGATGCACCAGCAGCAGCACCTCGGCGACGGCGCGGCCGTGCTCGGCCGCACCACGCGCATGCTCGCCTTCACGGGCGGCCAGGCCCGCGCCCTCTGGCGCGGCAGCCTGTACGGCCTCGGTTACGCGTACGTCCTGCAACGGGCGGCGCTGCGCCTGCTCGGCCGCGGCCGCTTGAGCGCGCCGGTGCTCGTCTCGCAGATCTACTTCACGGGCGTCGAGGCGCTGCCCGCGCTGGCGTTGATCGGCCTGGGCATCGGCGCCGCGGTGATCATCCAGGGCGTCTCGCTGCTGCCGCAATTCGGCCAGGACGACCTCGCCTACAAGATCCTCATCATGGTGATCACGCGCGAGCTGGGCCCGCTTCTGACCGCGCTGTTCGTGGCCGCGCGCTCGGGCAGCGCGATCACCACCGAGCTTGGCAACATGGTGGTCGACCACGAGATCGAGGCCTACGAGGCGGCCGGTGTGGATCCCATCGCGCACCTCGCCGCCCCGCGCCTCGTGGGCGTGATGGCGGCCATGGTGCTCTTGACGGTGTACTTCAACGTCTGCGGGCTGGTCGGTTCCTGCGCACTGGCCTCGCTGATCCACGGCATCCCGATCGGCGAGCACCTCGGGCGCGTGGTGCGCTTGATGACGGCCGGCGACCTGGCCTCGAGCCTGGTCAAGAGTGTGGTCTTCGGCAACATCCTGGCCACGGTCGCCACGCACGCCGGCTTCAGGGTCGACCGCGCCGTGACCGAGGTGCCGCAGAAGACCATCCAGTCGCTCGGGCTGAGCATGACGCTCTGCATCGTGGCGGGCACCGTGATCACCGTCCTGTTCAGGCTGGGGTGAGGCGATGCGTATCGAGCTGCAGCATGTCGAGGTGATCAGCGGCGGCCGCGCGGTGCTGCGAGGGGTCGACCTCGCGTTGCCGGCGGGGTCGTCGACGCTGGTTGCCGGCCGCGTGGGTGCCGGCCTCTCGACGCTGCTGAAGGTGACGGCCGGCTTGACGCCGCCCAGCCGTGGCCGCGTGCTGCAGGATGGGCACGACCTCGCCGAGCTGACGGCCGGCCAGCGTCGCCGGCACCAGACGCGCAGCGGGTTCGTCTTCCAGGACGACGCGCTGTGGGCCAACCAGAGCGTGGGGGCGAACCTCGCCTTGCCGCTGCAGGCCAAGCACCCGGACTGGACCGCCGACCGCCGCCAGCAACGGATCGCCGAATGCGTGCGATCGCTCGGCCTGCGCGTCGACCTGGACACGAGGCCGGCGGCGTTGCCGCTGGGCGAGCGGCGCCTGGTCGGGTTCCTGCGCGCGGTGATCCCCGGCCCGGAGCTGCTGCTGGTCGACGAGCCGCTGCTCGCGCTCGACGGGCCGTGGCAGGATGCGGTGTGCGCCGAGCTGGCGGCGCAGCGCGCCCGCGGGGTCACGTTGCTGATGGCCGCCCGCGATCCCGGGCGGCTGGCGGCGCTGGCCGATCGCGAGGTGGTCCTCGCGGAGGGACGGCTGGCGGCGGTGGCAAGGGAGGTCGGGCGGTGAAGTTCGCGCTGCGCCATCGTGACGAGCTGGTGGGCGTGTTCGTGCTCTTCGGCATCCTGTGCGTGGCCGGCGCGCTGGTCTTCATGGGCCTGAACAAGCGCTGGCTGCAGCGCGATCCCCAGTTCCGCAGCCATTTCCAGACGGCCGAGGGCCTGAACGCCGGCATGGCGCTCGAGCTGCAGGGGTTCGCGATCGGCAGGGTCAAGCAGGTGCGGCTGGGTGATGATCGCCTGGTGGAGGTGGTCTTCTCGGTGCATCGCGAGCATGCCGAGCTGGTGCGGCCGGGGTCGGTGGTCGAGCTCGTGGTGCAGCCGCTGGGTTTCGGCGCCAAGCTCGTGCTCTATCCGGGGCGCGGCGGCGGCGATCCGTTGCCGGCGGGGTCGGCCATCCTGTCGACCGACCTGCCCGCAGGCCAGGCGCGCCTGGCCCGCGGCGAGGTGGAGCGCGTGCGCCGTCGCGACGAGACGGCGGCCCTGCTGGCGGCCCTGCCCTCGCTGGTGGGCGAGGCCGAGGCGCTCGTGATCACGCTCAACCGCATGGCGACGCGCCTGGACGACCAGCTGCTCGGCGGCGAGGCCGGCCCCTCGACGGGACTGCTGGCAAGCGCGGGCGCGGTGATGACCGGCGTCGACCAAGCCGTGTCCGGCGCGGCCTCGCTGATGGCCGACCTCGAGCCGGCGGTCGCCGAACTGAACCGCCTGCTCGGGCACGTGGCCAACCTGTCGGCGAGGCTCGATGGTCCCGAAGGTCCGCTCGCGGCGGTCGCCGGGCCCGACGGGTCGGTGGGCCGCCTGCTGCAGGACGAGGGGGCGCTGTTCGGCGAGCTGCTCCTGTCGCTGCAGGAGCTCAAGGCGCTGCTGGCCTTCTTCAACGCCTCGGCGCCGGAGATCGCCGCGCTCATGCAGCAGGCGACCGGCGCGCTGGCCGAGGGCGAGAAGGTGGCGCAGGGCCTGCGCAACAACCCGCTGCTGCGCGGCGGCGTGTCGCCCGCGCCCGCAACGCCGGGCACGTTCAGCGGCTTCCGGCCGGAGGTGCGCTGACATGCGGAGCGTCGTGGCCGTCCTCTTGCTGCTCGCGCTGAGCGCGCTCGCGATCGGATGCTCCTCGTTGCCGCGCTCGGCGCCGGTGCAGACCGCGACGCAGGCGCGCGCCGAGCGCCTGCACACCCTCGCGATGCAGCACCACCACGCCGGCCGGCACGACCGCGCGGAGGTCTTCCTCCTGCAGGCCCTGGCCACCCACGCCGCGGTCGACCATCAGGCCGGCGTGGCGGCCACGCTCTCGGCCCTCGGCCGGGTCGACCTCGCCCGTGGCGACCACGACGCGGCCGCGGCCCGCTTCGAGCGCGCGCTCGTGGCCGCGGGCGGCGTGCCGCAGCCGGAGCCGACGGCCGAGGCGCTCGGCGGCCTGGCGGCCGTCGCGCTGGCGGCCGGCGATGGCGCCGCCGCCATCGTGCACCTGCAGCGGGCGCTGGCGCTGCCCCTGGCGGACCCGGGCCGGGCGCGGGCCGTGCTATTGCACGACCTGGGTGTGGCGCGCGGCATGGCGGGCGAGGCGGGACCGGCCGAGGCGAGCTTGCGCGCGGCGCTGTCGATGCACGAGAAGCTGGATGACCGGCCCGGGATCGCCGCGGCGTGCTACGCGCTGGCCGTGTTCCTGGCCGACGCGGGGCGCTTCGAGCCCGCCCTGCCGCTGGCGCAGCGCGCCCTGCAGCTGGACCGCGCCGCCGAGTTGCCCGTCAACGTGGCCCAGGACCTCACGCTGCTCGCGCGCCTGGCGGCGGCGACCGGCCAGCCGGAGCTGTCGAGCCGGTACCGTCAACGGGCCGACCTCGCCTGGCGCGCCCTCGGCATCGCCGGCCGTGCCGACCTTGCCGGCCACCAAGACGACGCCGACCGTGCCCCCAGCGCGGCGACGGTCGGCGTCAGCAAGCAACCCGCGATCGACTAGCCCTGCGCGACCTGGCGCTGCAACCACGCGATCGGCACCGACTTCGGCCGCTCGATCGGCATCAGCATGGCGCGGTTCCAGACCAGCTGCGCGCACATGCCCATCACGCGCGACACCGAGAACAGCACGGTGTAGTAGGGGAACTCCGTCATGCCGTAGTGGTAGATCACCGCGCCGCTGGAAGCGTCGACGTTCGGCCAGGGGTTCTTGGCCTTGCCCTGCTCCTTGAGCACCTCGGGCACCACCTTGAACACGCGGCCCACGAGCTGGATCAGCTCGTCGTCGGGGAAGTGCTTCTGGCCGAACTCCAGCAAGGCCGTGAAGCGGGGGTCGGTCACGCGCAGCACGGCGTGGCCGTAGCCGGGGATCACCCGGCCGCCGTTCAGCGTGTCCCAGGCGAACTGGTGCAGCTGGTCCTCGGTGGGCACGCCGCCGAACTGCTCGCGCACCTGCAGCACCCAGTTCAGGCACTCCTGGTTGGCCAGGCCGTGCAAGGGGCCGCTGAGGCCGTTGAGTCCGGCGGAGACCGAATAGTAGGCGTCGCTGAGGGCCGAACCGACGAGGCTGCAGGTGTGGGCCGACACGTTGCCGCCCTCGTGGTCGCAATGCAGCACGAGGTAGAGGCGCAGGGCGTCGGCGACCTCGGCGTGCACGTCGCGCAGGCCGAGCATGTGGGCGAAGTTCTCGGAAAAGTCGAGGTCCGGCCGCGGCGCGATGCGCGGGCCCTTGCCGAAGCGCTGGCGGTAGATGGCGGCCGCGAGGGTCGGCATGCGCGCGAGCAGGTTCAGGCAGTCCTCGAGCATCGAGTGCCAGAAGTCGGTCTTGGCGACCCCGTCCTCGTAGGCGCGCACGAAGGCGCTCTCGCCCTGCATGCTGAGGATGGCGGTGTCGAGCATGCACATCGGGTGGGAGTCGGCCGGCATCGCGGTCAGGACCTGCCACACGTAGTCGGGCACCACGGCGCGCCGGGCGAGGTCGGCCCGCAGGTGCTCACGCGCCGCGTCGTCGGGCAGCTCGCCGGTGCACAGCAGGTAGAAGATGTCCTCGGCGGTCTTGTCGGTCAGCTCGCCGATGGGGATGGTGCGCACGATCAGGCCCTTCTCGGGCGGCACCTCGCTCGTGTCGCAGACCATGGCCTTCACGCCGCGCATGCCGCCGATGGCCTGGGCGACCGTCACCTGGCTGATCACCTTGTCGCCGTGGTTCTGGACGAGGTCTCGCAACTCGTCGCGCCAGACGGGGATCTTCTCTGCCAGTTTTTCGTGCAGGTTGGCCATCGTTCGGTCTCCTCGTGCGTCCGGGAAGGTTCCCGCGGTGGGTCGCGCCGATCGGGCACGCTCGGGATCGGTCCTTGGCATATGGTACAGACATCGCCGAGCGCGGCAACCGGGATTGTGAACCCAGGTTGCCGAAACGGCGCCGGTGTAGTTCCTTAGGTCTCGAGCAACCGGACCAGCCGTCACCCAGAGGAGGACTGCGGATGAACGACGACGTGCGCGAATGCCTGGCGATCCTCGACAAGGCCGTGAAGTTCGAGGAGACCGGCATGGCCTTCTTCCTGGACCGCGCCGAGAACGCCCCGAGCGCGCTGGAGCGCAACCTCTTCCGCGCGCTCGCCGAGGACGAGCGGGGACACAAGGCCTACCTGCTGCAGCTCAGAGGGCAGCTGCTGGCCAACAACAATCCCGACGACATGCAGCCCGAGAGCGACGACGACGGCCACACGGCCCGGCAGATCTTCGAGGCGGCGCTGGAGAAGGTCACCGACCCTTACACCGCCAAGCCCGACGAGCTGAAGATCATCGAGGGCGCCATGGACGTCGAGCGGCGCGGCTACTCGATGTACACCAAGGCCGTGGGCTCGGTGCGGTCCGAGCGCGCGAAGGAGATCTTCCGGGCCCTGGCTCGCGAAGAGCAGCACCACTTCGCGCTCTTGAAGAACACCTACGACTACCTGGCCGACCCCGAGGGCTGGCACGGGTTCGACGAGAATCCGATGCTCGACGGCGGCTGATCGCCTCCCGCCCGTTGCTGTCCTGACCTTCGAGCCCGGCCGCCCGCCAGTGGCGGCCGGGCGTTCGATAACCCTGCCCGCGGAGGCCCCGCCGTGTCTGCCGCCAGCGTCGACGATCGCGCGCACGCGCGCGCCCTGTTCACCGACGTGGTGGCCATGGCGCCCATGGCCATCGGCGGCAACCTGCCGTACCGCCGCTTGTGCCGCGAGTTCGGCGCCGATCTGACGTGCAGCGAGATGGTCATCGCCGACAAGCTCGTCGGCGGCGGCGAGCGCCCGCTGCTGCGCCACCATCCGAGCGAGGCCACCTTCGGCGTGCAGCTCTGCGGCAAGCGCGAGGAGGTGCTGGCCGACGCGGCGCGTATGGCCGTCGACGCCGGCGCCCGCTTCGTCGACCTCAACTTCGGCTGCCCGATCGACCTCGTGGTGCGCCGCGGCAGCGGCGCCGCGCTGCTCAAGCGCCCGCGCAAGCTCGCCAGCCTGGTGGCCGCGGTGCGGGCGGCGGTCGACGTGCCGCTGTCGGTCAAGATCCGCCTCGGCTACACCGAGCAGCAGCGCAACGCCGTGGAGGTGGCCACGCTGGCCGCCGAGGCGGGCGCCGACGCCCTGGTGGTGCACGGTCGTACCCGCGCCCAGCGCTACAAGCGCAGCGCCGACTGGAGCCTGATCGCCGAGGTCGCCGCCGCGCTGCCCGTGCCGGTGATCGGCAACGGCGACCTCTTGACCATCTGGGACCTCGAGCGGCGGCGCCGCGAGACGCCGGTGCGCTCGTTCCTGGTCGCGCGCGGCTGCCTGATCAAGCCCTGGCTGTTCAAGGAACTGCGCGACGGCGTCGCCTGGTACCCGACGGTGGCCGAGCGCTGGCAGGTCATGCGCCGCTACTTCGACTTCGCCTGCGAGCACTTCGGCGACGACGCCAAGGGCCTGCCGCGCGTGCGCCGCTTCCTGCTCTGGCACCTGCACTTCTGGCACCGCTGGCGACCCTACACCGAGGCCGATTTCCTCGCCCACCTGCCGGAGTCGCTCATCCAGCGCCGGGCCGAGTCGACGCGCAACGACCGCGACGGCCGCGACGGCCGTGACGGCCGCGACGACCGTGATGACCGTGACGACCGCGCCCCGCGGCCGGACGAGATGCCCGACGACGACGCGCCGCCGCCCGCGGCCGACCAGCTCGCCGACCCCGAGGCGGCGCTGCTTGTAAGCGCGCTCGAGAGCGATCACGAGCGCATCTGGCAGCGGTTGCTTGACAGGGATCACCCCGGCGCGTAGGATCCTCGAGCCGGCTGCGGGGGCCTCACCCCGCGCCGGCAGTCGCAACCGCGGCTCGACGACCAGCGGAAGTCCGGTGAAATTCCGGCGCGGCCCCGCCACTGTGAGCGGCGACGAACACCGCACCATGCCACTGGAGCCAGAGACCTGCCCGGCAGGTCGCCGCTCTGGGAAGGCGCGGCCAGTAGGACGACCCGCGAGCCAGGAGACCGGTCCCGAGCCCTTGCCCGTCACCTTCGTGGGCGAGGTACGGCAGTGGTTTCCCCGCGCGTGGGCTGCGGCCCGTCGGCTCGTCCGACCGGCCGGCATCCCCTGACATCCCTGCTCTTCGGGCTCGTGGCGTGCGCCTCGCTGGCGGCATCGCCTGCGCGCGCCGTGCCCGCCTCGGTCCCGCCCTCCGACTTCGACCTCGCCCTGGTCACCGTCGTGCACGACACCCTGCGCGTGCGCGGGCACGGCCTCGCCGACGGCCTGTTTCCGGCCGCACCGTCGGTCGTCACCGTCATCGACCTCGAACGGGAAAGAGGCGGGGGCGACCTCGCCGAACTGCTCGCCCGTGCCGCCGGCCTGCAGGTCCGGCGCTACGGCGGCCTCGGCGCCCAGGCCGTCGCGAGCCTGCGCGGCTCGACCGGCGCCCAGGTGCAGGTCCTGGTCGACGGCCTGCCGCTCGCCGACGCCCAGAGCGGCGTCGTGGACCTCGCCCTGCTGCCGCTCGAACGCTTCGACCGCGCCGAGGTGCACCGCGGCCTGGTGCCCGCCGGTTTCGGCGGCATCGGCGCCGCCGGCGCCGTGAACCTGCGCACGCGCCCGGCGCCGCGCGGCAGCGAGGCGCGCCTGTTCGCCGGCAGCTTCGGCGACGTGGGGGGACGCGCGAGCCACGGCCTGTCGAGCGACGATGGCCGTCAGCGCGCCTTCGTGCTCGCGCACGGCCGCCGCCTGGACAACCGCTATGCGTTCACGCCGTGGGTGCCGGCGTGGTCGGGCGAGCCGCTCGACCTGCCCGAGCAAGACCGCCGCAACGCCGACCTCGCCGAGTGGGGCCTCTTCGGTCAGGGCGACCTGGTCGGCCGGCAGGGTCAACTGCGCCTGGCCGCGGGCTGGTTTCGCCGCGACGGCGGCCGCCCCGGCCCGCAAAACGCGCCGTCGCCGCACGCCCGCGTGCGCCACGACCGCCTCGACGCGCGGCTGGGCGTGAGCGATCGCGGCGGTCTGCTCACGGTCGACGTCGCGGTCGGCCGACGCCTCGATCGCCTCGACGATGCCCACCGCGAGGTCGGCCACGACCCGTACGATCGTGTCGACGCCGTCAGCGAGGACGTGCTCGCGCGCGCGACCGTGGCGCCCGGCTGGTCGGTCGGGCCCTGGCGCCTGGAGGCCACCGCCGGCGGCGACGCGCGCGACCAGTGGTACCAGGAGACCAGCGACGGTCGGGACGCGCCGCTGCGCCACCGCCGCACGGTGTCGCTGTTCGCCGGCCTGGCCGCCGACCTGTTGCCGGCGCGGCTGGTCGTGCACCCGAGCTGGCGCTGGCAGCGCCTGCGTGACGACCTGCCGCCCGTGCCGGCCCTGCCGTGGCTGCCCGAAGAGGTGGGCGTCGAGCACGTGCAGGACGCGGTCTCGCCCGCGGTCGGCGCGAGCTGGCACGCCGTCACCGGCCACGTGATCGTCGAGGCGCACTGGCACCAGACCGTGCGCCAACCGACCTGGGTCGAGCTGTTCGGCCAGCCCGGCGGCCTGGTCGGCAACCGCGAGCTTCGCCCCGAGAAGATCCGCGGCCGCGACGTCGGCCTGCGCCTGAGCTGGCCCGAGCCCGGCCTGGCGCTGCGCGGCACGGTCTTCGACCAGGTCAGCGAGCAGACCATCATCTACTACCTGGCCGGCCCGGGCATGTCGCGGCCGGTCAACATCGGCCGCTCGCGCACGCGCGGCGTCGAGGCGGAGGCGGCCTGGCGCCACGGCCCGGTCGACCTCGCCGTGAACGCGACCTGGCAGCGCGCCCGCGATCGCGGCGTGGAGGACCCCACCTACCGCGACAAGGCGCTGCCGTACCTGAGCGACCGCGAGGTGTTCGCCGAGCTGCGCTGGCGGCTCGGCGCCTGGCGGCCCGCCGTGGCGCTCGCGTACGAGTCGGCGAACTTCCGCGACCGCTACAACCTCGAGAGCAACCGCGCGCCGGCGCGCACGCTGTGGAACGTCGCGCTGGCGCGCGAGCTGCGCGGCGGCGTGTGGGGGCGAGGTCGCATGGCCACCATCACCGCCGAGGTCCTCAACCTCACCGGCAACCAGATCCACGACATCGAGGGCTACCCGCTGCCCGGCCGCAGCGTGCGCCTGTCCCTGCACTGGCATTGAGCGTGGCCGCCGCGCCGGGCGGCGGCCTCGAGACCGGAGCCCACACCATGCGTCAACCCATCGCCCGCCTGATCTGCCTGTGTTTCGCGCTGAGCCTCGTGTGGTGCGTCGCGGCGGCCGCCAGCACGGTCGGCGCCGTGATCTGCAGCGACTACAACGCCTCGGCCACGGTCGGCCGCTTGCAACTCGGCGCCCCCTGGACGTTCACGCCCAACCTGAGGTCGGTCTACCACGACGCCGTCGCCGTCTGGCACGACGACCTCGTGTACGTGGTGAACCGCGCCGGCGCCGACAACCTGCAGGTGCTCGACCCCGCCCAGAACTTCGCCACCATCGCCCAGTTCAACCTCGGCCTCGGCCGCGGCCTCAAGCACATCGCCTTCGCCCAGGACGGTACGGCCTGGGTGAGCTGCTACGACACCGCCGAACTGCTGCACGTCGATCCGACCACGGGCGCCATCCTGCACGTCGTGTCCACGGCGCCGTTCGCCGATGCGGACGGCTTGCCCGAGACGAGCTGGCTGGTGGTCGACGAAGAGCGGCTGCTGGTCGTCTGCGAGCGCTTGAACCGGCAGCACTGGTACAGCCCCGTGGGCGACAGCTACCTGCTCGTGCTCGACCTCGCCACGCGCACCTGGGTCGACGGCAACCCGTCGCTGCCCGGCGTGCAGGGCATCCTCCTGGCGGCGACCAACCCCTACTGCGAGCCCGTGCGCGACGGCGACCGCCTGCTGATCGGTTGCACCGGCTACTACGGTCTGCTCGACGGCGGCGTGGACGTGGTCGATCTCGGCGGGCTGGTGTCGCTCGGCCTCGAGGTGACCGAGACCCAGCTCGGCGGCGACCTCGTCGACCTCGTGGCCGGCGTCGGCAACCGCCGCCACGCGGTGGTCTCGAACACGAGCACGTTCGCCACCGCGCTCAAGGTCTACACCCCGGGCGGCACGGTGACTCTGCTGAACCAGGCCACCGGTTTCCACCATGCCGACATCGCCTTCGACGGCGACTTCCAGGTGTTCGTGGCCGACCGGCGCCCCGGCCAGACCGGCATCCGCGTGTTCGACGCCGCCTCGGGCGCCCAGCTCACGTCCGCGCCCATCGCCACCGGCTTGCCGCCTGCCTACATCGCGCTGCCCTCGGCGCGCCCCGTGTCGGCCCCGGCGCTGCCGCTGGTGTCCGTGGCGCTGGCGCCGCCGTACCCCAACCCGGCCAACCCTCGCACACGTGTCGCGTTCACCGCGCCGGCGGGCGCGCCGGTCGACCTGCGGATCGTGGACCTGCGCGGCCGGCTGGTGCGGCACGCCACGCTCACGGCCAACGCCGCGGGTCAGGGCGCCTGGGAGTTCGACGGCCTCGATGCCTGGGGGCGGACCGTGCCGAGCGGGGTCTACCGGGTGGTGATCGAGGGCGCGGCGGGCTTCGACGCGCGCAGCCTGACCCTGGTCCGCTAGCACGGGGTTGACGGCGCGGCGGTTCCTTTTCGATCATGGCGGCATGAGCAAGCCCGCCCGCACCGTCCGCCGCCGCGCCGTCGCCGCCTGGCCGATCATGCTCGGCCTGCTTGCGGCCGCCCTCTTCTGGGCGCTGGCCTGGCGGGCGATGGACCGCTCGGTGCTGACGCTCGTGCCCGTGCTCGACGAGGCCCACTACCTGCGCAGCGCCCACGCCCTCGTGTCCAGCGGCTGGCGCGCCGAGGGTCCGTTCTACATGTCGCCGCTCTACACCGTGCTGGTGGCGGTGACCGGCAGCGGCCGCGCGATCGAGGACCGCCTGCGTGACGGCCCGCCGCCGGTCGGCCTGCGCGTGCTGCAGGCGTTCTGCTGGCTGGGCACGGCCTGGCTGCTGCGCCGCACCGGCGCCGCCTTGCTCGGACCGCGCTGGGGCTGGCTGCCGCCCCTGCTGTGGCTGGGCTACCTGCCGGCGGCCGTGCTCGCCGCGCAGGTGCTGATGGAGGTGCCGCAAACGTTCCTGGCGACCCTCGCGCTTGCGGCGGCCGGGGGCTGGGCGGGCCCTCGCGCGCCCCTGGCGCGGGCGACGCTCGCCGGCGCGGCGATCGGCCTCGCGTGCTCGCTGCGCGGCACCTCGGTGGTGCTGTTGGCGCCGGCCCTGTGGCTGCTCTGGTCCGGCGGGGCGCCGCGCGACCGCCGCGCCGCCGGCGTCCTGGTGACCGCGGCCGCGCTGGCGATCGCTCCGTTCGCCGCCTGGAACAGCGCGCTGGCCGGCCGCCTCGTGGGGCCCTCGCTCAACGCCGGCATCAACCTGTACCTGGGCAACGCCGACCGCGCGAGCGGCTTCTTCCGCTCGCCGCCGGGCCTGGACATGGAGCGCGACCTGGGCGGCGTCGTGTACCTCGCCGACCGCTTCGACCGCCCCGGGCTCGACCTCGCCGCCGCCGACGCCGCCTGGACCTCGCTCGCCCTGCAGGCCGTGCGTGAACAGCCCGCGCGCGCCGCGGGCCTCTGGCTGCGCAAGGTGCGCCTGCACCTCGCCGCGCTCGAGATCCCGCAGATCTCGCCGCCGAACGCCTGGCAGGACGACGTGCCGGTCTTCCGCCTGCTCGTGGTGCCCTGGGGCCTGGTGAGCGCCGGCGCCGTGGCCGGTGCGTTGCTGGCGTGGCGGCGCCGTCCGCAGCTGCGGCCGTGGCTGATCGCGGCGCTGCTGGTGATCGCGGTGCAGAGCCTGTTCTTCGTGGTCGACCGCTACCGGCTGATCCTGCTGCCGGCGTTCGCGCTCTCGGCCGGCGCGGCCTTGCAGGCGCTGGCGCTGGCGCGTGGCCGGACCCTGGTGCGCGCGGCGTGCGCGGCGGCCGTGGCCGCCGCCGTGGTCTGGCCGTGGGGGCTGGGCTTCGCGCGCGAGCAGCTCGAGGTCGGCGGCGACCAGAACCTCGCCGTGCGCTGGACCCACCTCGGCAACGCACGCCGCGCCGCCGGCGATGACATCGGCGCGCAGGCGGCCTGGCGCGAGGCCTCCCAGCGGTACGACCGTGCCCTCGCGCGTTTTCCTGCGGTGGTGTCCAGCCGCCTCGAAGCGGCCCGCCTGCGCGTCGTGTTGGGCGACACGCTCGGCGCCGTGGCGCTGGTCGAGGGGCACCCGCGCGGGCTCGCGGCCGACATCGAGCTGCCCCGCCTCGGCGCGAACCTGCTGCTGGCCGCCGGCCGCCCGCGCGACGCCGTCCGTCACCTCGAGGCCGCGCTCGCGCACGACCCGCACGATCCGGTCCTGCTCTTCAACCTCACCCTGGCCCTGCTGCGCCTGGGCGAACCGGCGGCCGCGCTCCCTTACACGGATCGCCTGCGCCGCGCCGAGCCGCAACGACCACGCGCCGACCTGCTCGCCGCGCAGGCTCACCTCGCGCGCGGCGACCCGGAGGCGGCCCGCGCGGTGCTGCGCGAGGGCCTGCGCCGATTGCCCGGCCAGCCCGAGCTGCTCGGCCTGCTCGAACGGCTCGACCACGCCGATCGCTGATCCGCGCCGCCGCTTGCTTCGGCGGGCGAATGGATTATGATCCTGGCTGCCCGCCACCCAGGAGGAACGCGTTTGCCCCGCATCTACACCCGCACCGGCGACGGCGGCCAGACCGGCCTCGTCGACGGCAGCCGCACGAGCAAGGCCGACCCGCGGGTCGACCTCTACGGCGAGGTCGACGAGCTGAACAGCGCGATCGGGGTCGCCGTCGCGCACCTGGTCGCCGCGGCCGTGCCCGCGCTCGCGCCGCTGCGCGAGGACCTCGAGGCCATCCAGGTCGACCTCTTCGAGCTCGGCGCGTTGCTCGCCGATCCGGCGCGTTGTCGGCAACTGGCCGACGACCCCGCCGCGACCCTGGGCATCGACGGCCCGGCCCTCGAGCCGGTGATCGACCGCCTCGGCGAAACACTGCCGCCCCTGCGTGCGTTCATCCTGCCCGGCGGCTCGCCGGCCGCCGCGGCGCTGCACGTCGCCCGCACCGTGTGCCGGCGCGCCGAGCGCAAGGCGGTGCGACGCCAGGCCGAGGGCGTGGCGATCCCCGGCGGGGTCGTCGTCTACCTGAACCGCCTCAGCGACCTCTTGTTCGTGGCGGCGCGGCTGGCCAACCACGGGTCCGGCGGCCAGGACGTGTTGTGGTCGGGGCGGCGGGCGCCGCGTTAGGGGGCTTTTGTGCCGGTGTTCGTCCGCAGGCGCCATTTTTCGCGAATGGCACCGAATAACGAGCATGGCGACGGGGTAATCATCCAGGGCGATGGCGATCCGGCTGCCGCCCCGGTCGAGGACCCCGACCAGTCGGACATCGCGCGTTTCCTCGGCGGCGACGTGTCCGGCTTCGAGGCGATCATGGAACGTCACCGGCAACGGGCCTACAGCGTGGCGCTGGGCCTGGTCGGCAACCACGACGACGCGATGGACGCCGCCCAGAAGTCGTTCCTGCGCCTGCACCGGTCCTTGCCCTCGTTCCGGAGCGGCGAACCGTTCTTCCCCTGGTTCTACCGCATCGTGCGCAACGCGGCCCTCAACCAGCGTCGCGACGAGTCGCGCCACCGCGGCGACTGCCCCCTGGAATGGGTGACCGAACCCGCCAGGTTGCCGTCGCCCCTGCAGGTCGCCGAGGCCGAGGACCTGCGCCTGCGGCTGTGGCGAGCCGTGCAAGCGCTGAGCCCGGAGCTGCGCGAGGTCTTCCTGCTCTACACCTTCCAGGGCCTGAAGTACCGCGACATCGCCGAGACGCTGCAGATTCCGAGCGGCACGGTGATGTCGCGCCTGCACGCGGCGAGGCGGCGCATCCGCCAGCACCTGGGGGAAACGGAGGTGTGCCCATGAACGCCCACCGTCCCTTCGATCCCGAACGCGACGGCCCGCTGCTGTCCGGCTACGCGGACGGCGAACTCGACGCGGCCGACCGCGCGCTCGTCGAGTCCTGGCTCGAGGCCGACCCGCGCGCCCGCGAGGAACTGGCGCGGCTCGTGCGCCTGAAGGCGTTCACCGACCATCTGGCCCTGCGCCAGGCGCCGTCCGAAGCCTGGGACGAGTTCCGCGAGCGCGCCACGCCGAGCCGCGAACGTGGCCTGGGCTGGCTGCTGCTCTGGCTGGGCGTGGTCCTGGTGGGCGGCTTCGTGCTGCTGCGGGTGGGCGCGCTGCTGCTGGCGGCGTCGCTGCCCATCGTGCTGCGGCTGGGCCTGCTGCTGGCCGCCGCGGGCCTGGTGGTCCTCTTGATCTCGGCGCTGCGCGAGCGCCTCTTCGTGCGCAAGCGCGACCGGTACGACGACGTCATCCGCTGATGGAGGGCCGAGCATGCTCGTCTCGACGCTGGAACAGGTTCCGGGCAAACGCATCGCCAAGATGCTGGGCCTGGTCAAGGGCAACTCGATCCGCGCCCGCCACCTCGGGCACGACCTGATGGCCGGCCTGAAGAACATCGTCGGCGGCGAGATCTCCGACTACACCAAGATGATCGCCGAGACCCGCGAGCAGGCCCTCGACCGCATGGTGGCGCAAGCGCGCAGCAACGGCGCCAACGCGGTGCTCGGCGTGCGTTTCGCGACCTGCGAGATGATGGACCACGCGGCCGAGATCCTGGTCTATGGGACGGCCGTGGTGCTCGAGGACGCCGCGACGTAGCCTGGGGCTGTGCCCCGACGAAGGGGCCCAGCCTAGCCGTTCCCCTCGTAACGGAAGATCGTCGTCGGGATCGACCGATGCTCGCGGAGGTTGTACTGCGGGGCCAGCCGGTCGTAGAGGTGGTTGACCTCGGCCTCGTCCAGCGGCGTCGACCAGAGCACCTTCACCTCGCGCCCGCAACGCCCTTCCTCGATGTCCTTGACCGCCGGCAGGGTGGCCAGCACCGTGCCGGCCTTGCCCACGCGCCGCAGCAGCAGGTAGGCCGCCAGGAAGCTCGGCTGGCGGCCCGGGTCGAAGGAGAGGTACGTCTCGTAGGTGCGCTCGCCGCGCTTCAGCGCGCTGAGCACCTGCAGCTGCACGGTCGGCACGAGTTCGAAGGGCTGGCGCACGAGGTCGCCCAGATCCAGGCCATCCTCGGCGGCGACGGTCTCGGTCGCCGTCAGCTCCTGCAGGCCGGCCAGCAAGGCGGTCGGCGGGTCGGCGGGCACGCCGGGCAGCGTCTCGGCGGCCTCGAGCAGGCTGGTGACGCCGTCCAGCAGGAGGTCCATGCGCTCGGGCGCCAGGGTGAGCCGGTCCGAGCGCAGGTAGTCCAGCACGGTTTCGAGGTGGTGGGCGAGCAACGCCTGCGGCTCGGCGTCGAGCACGGTGAAGTGGCCCTTGGCCGCGTGCAGGCGCCGGAACGCCGCGTTCAGGTGCTCCCGGTCGTCCGGGGCGTTCTCCAGGCTCAGGAGCGTGTCCTGCAGGCGCTGCAGGCCGCCGAGCAGCTCGCGCCGCAGGTCGGCGGCCTCGCCGTCGGCCACCGGTCCGTCGCCGGTCGTTGCGGTCGCCGACCGCGGCGCCGTGACGCCCTCGCCGGTTCGGGTCGACGTGCCGGCGGTCGGGGCCGCCGCTGCCGTCTGGTGCGCCGCGTCGACGAGCCGGGCGGCCTCGGCCGGCGCCTCGACCACGCCATGCACGGTGGCCACCAGCGTGTCGACGTCGAGCGTCAGGCCCAGCTTGCCGCCGGTGAACACGGCCGTGCCGGCGACCGCCGCGTGGTGCTGCATGCCCTCGGTCAGCGGGATGTTGACCAGCTTCTGCGGGCCGAGAAACTCGCTGACGATGAATGCGGCCCGACCGTGCCGTCCACGCACGATCACCACGGGCAGGGGGCTGCGTCGCTGGGTCGGCTGAGGCTGGCCTAGCACCTCTTGCAGGCAATGCAGCGGCACCACGTCGCCCTGGTACAGGAAGTGGCGCCGGCGGTCGAAGGCGGTGTTGACCTGGTCGTCGTGCAGGCCGATGTTGGCGACGATCTGCTCGATGGGCAGCGCGTAGAGGTCGTCGCCCGCGCGCAGGGTGAGCGCGTCGACGATGTTCACCGCCCGCAGCTTGGGGATGCGCAGCGAGAAGGTGGTGCCCTGGCCGGGGGCGGTGGTCACGTCGAGCTCGCCGTCGAACTCCTTGACCACGTTGCGCACGAGGTCCAGGCCCACGCCGCGCCCGCTGGTCGCCGTGACCTGCGCCGAGGTGCTCAGGCCGGGCTGGCAGAGCAGGTCGAGCAGGGACATGCGCTCGGCGCGGTCGCCGAGCAGGGCGGCGGCGCGCTGGCGCACGGCGGCGATGTCGATGCCGGCGCCGTCGTCCTCGACGCGGATCTCGGTGTGGTGCTCGGCATCGATCGCGCGCACGGTGATGCGCCCGCAGAGCGGCTTGCCCGTGCCCTTGCGCACGAGCGGCGGCTCAATGCCGTGGTCCACGGCGTTGCGCAGCATGTGCAGGAGCGGGTCCACGAGGTGCTCGGCCAGCGCCTTGTCGATCAGGGTGTCCGCGCCGGCGAGGTCCAGCTCGATCTCGCGGCCGAGGTTGCGCGCGAGGTCGCGCACCGGCCGGCGCAAGAGCCGGTACGTTTCGCCGATCTCCACCAGGCGGATGGCCATGACCAGGTCGTGCAGGTCCTGGCTGATGCGCCGCGTGGCCTCGTTGCTGGCCTTGATCAGGTGCAGGCTCTCCTGGCCCAGCGCGCTCGCGCCGGTCATGCCGTTGGCGCGGCGCTCGAGGTCCTGCAGGTTGGCGCTGGTGATGATCACCTCGCCGGCGAGCGCCAGCAGGGTGTCGAGGTGCTCCAGGCGCACCTGCATGCGGTCGACCGTGCGGGTCTGGACGGCGGCGACGTCACTCATGGCACAGCACCCTCTCGACGATCTGGGCGAGGTCCTCGCGCGTGAACGGCTTGGGGATGAAGTCGTCGGCGCCGAGCTTGAGCACCCGCACGACGCTCGCGGCGTCGCTGCAGGTCGAGACCATCACCAGCGGCGTGCCGTCGTACCAGTCGGCCTGCTGCAGACGCCAGCAGAACTCGAAGCCGTCCATGGTGGGCATCTGGATGTCCGAGAAGATGATCGCCGTGCGGCCGATTTCCCGGGCCAGCGCGTCGATGGCCTCGCGGCCGTCGTTGCAGGCGGTCACCGAGAGGCCGAGATCCTGGAGCTGGTTGCTGAAGATGCGGCGCATGGTCGCGCTGTCGTCGATGACCATGGCGTGCGCGCCGGGCGGCAGGGCCGTGCGCAGGCGTTCGATCGGGTTCATGGCTCCATCCCTGGTTGGCGGATCCGTCCGCGCGGTCTTGCAAGGGTGTGATCGACAGCGGAGGCGGGGGCTTGAGCGCCGGCGGGCAGGATTCCGACGGTCGGAAAAGCGGACGGCCGCCGATTGGGCGGCGGCCGCCAGTTTCACCGAATCGACGCGTGAACCGAATCGACGCGCCGCAGCGCGCCGGGAGGTCCTAGACCATGCTGATGGCGTTCTCCGGGCAAACGTCCACGCAGGCCTCGCAATCGGTGCAATCATCCGGATTGACGAGGGCCTTGCCGTCGACCATCGAGATGCACTCGGTCGGGCACACGGACACGCACTCCTCGCAACCGGTGCACTTGGCGGGATCGACCAGGGCGGGCATGATGTTTCCTCCTCGACGGGAACCGGTGGCTACCGCACGCGCGGCGTCATGAGCCAAGTATCGCCAGGGCCCGAGGGCATGTCAAACGCGTGCGCCCTCGCGGGCAAACATTTAGGCAAGACCAACTTGCTGTCGAGAATCAACGTCCACGGCGCCGCAGGAGCGCGTCCAGGGACCAGCGTTCCCGGGCGACGAGCAAGGGCGTCAGGGCGGCGGCGAGCAGCACCACGTCGCGCACCAGCAGGTCCATGCCCACGCCGTGGCCGGCCGCGGTGTCGAAGCAGCCGCAGGAGATGTCCAGCCCGCGCACGAGCGCGGTGGCGATCGCCACGATGAACATCACGGTCATCAACGAGGCGAGCAGCGCGGCGCCGCGTCGTTGCCAGCCGACGATCAGGGCCACGCCCACGACGGCCTCGACGATCGGCAGCAGCCAGGCGAACGGGTGCAGGAGCACCATCGGCACCATGCGATAGTTGGCGATCGACTGCGCGAACGCAGCCGGATGCTGGATCTTGTCGACGCTGGCCCAGAGGAACACCGCGCCGACGCCGAGGCTGCAGGCCACGACCACGAGGTCGACCAGGGTCTGCCGTCGCTCAGTCATGCGCCGCATCCTGCCATGGCTGGTCGTCCTCGACGTCCTCGGCGCCGCCGGCCTGGCGCCACGCGCGCAGGCCGCCCTGCAGGATGCGTACGTCGCGGTAACCGCGCTCGAGGAAGCGCACGGCGACCGCCGAGACCGGCATCGGGCCGGCCTCGCCGAACAGGATCAGCGCATCCTCGGGATAGACGAAGTCCATGATCACGGCGAGGTCCTCGGCGAAGCTCGTCTCGCGGACCACGAACGCGCCGGCGATCGAGGCGCGGCCTTGCGCATCCCCGGCGCGGGTGTCGATGAAGTGGTGGGCGCCCTCGTCCCAGGCCTTCCGGGCCTCGGCGAGCGAGATCAAGGGCACGGGCAAGTCGAGCGCGTACACCTCGGGATCGGCCACCAGCGGCAAACGGTCGGCGCGCACGGCCCAGAGCACGACGCCGAGCAATACCGTCAGCAGCGTCAGGCGGCAGGCCTGGCGGATCGCGGCGGCCCAGATGCCGCCGGCGGGCTGGTTCCTGGAGCCGGACACGCTCATCGCCGCAACATGTACGTGACGGGCACCTGCAACTCGGGCGTCGACGGCAGGTCCGAGAAGATGCGCAGCGTGCCCTGCACGCGACCGCGGCTGCCGGTCGCCGCCGCGTCGTTGCGAGCGACGGCTTCGCCGCGGATCACGGCGAAGGCCTCGCCTGCGCCGTTCTCGACCGTTGCGGTCAGTCCCGGAATATCGATCTCCGCGCGCGTCAGCTTGAAGGCGCCGCGCTGGTGGTGCGTCACCTTGACGCGGGTCTCCACGGACTGCCCCGGCGTGAGCGCGCCCAGGTTCACGCGCTCCATGCCGAGCACCAGATCGGCCGTCAAGGTCACGTCGACCTCGAGGTTCACCGTCGGGACGGCGGGCACGTTCGTCGCCAGGCGCACGATCTCGCGGTAGCGGCCCACCGGCCCGTCCGGCCTGATGGCGAACACGACGTCGGCGGTCTGCGCATCGGCGCCCGGTTTGACCGTGATGTCCAGCCACTGCCGCGGCCAGCTCTCGGGCTGGATCTCCAGGCGCGGCACGTCCTCGGTGCGGAACGTGTAGGTCATCGACTCGGTGGATCCCACGCGCAGGCTCGGGAAACGCAGCATCGTGGTCGTGGGGTTCATGTAGAGGGGCACCTTGATGTCCGCCGTGACCAGGAAATCGAAGGCGCCACGGACGGGATCGTTGGAGTAGATGTGCACGTACTTGAGCTGGGGGCCCTGGAAGTTCTTGCTGTTGAAATGCACCTGCATGACGGTCTGGGCGCCGGGCGCGATCTCGGTGACCTCCAGCGCGGGCACCGTGCAGCCGCAGGTGCTCTCCACGTTGCGGATGCGCAGAGGCTGGTCGCCGGTGTTGCGGATGACGACGTCGTGGTCGCGGGTCTCCCAGGCCTGGAGGCTGCCCAGGTCGAGACGTTCCGGCACCACCTCGATCCGCGGCTGGGCGAGGCTCGCGGTGGCGATCGTGCAGATGGCGAGGGTCAGCAACAAGGTGCGCATCGGTCCAACCTCTGGCTTGAGCGAGCGGCCGCCAACGTTGCCGGCGGCCGGCGATCTCCTTGTTAACACGGCCGGCGCGGCGGAGTTCCGGCCCGTCCGGGCCCGCTCGCGTCGTGGCGATAACATGGTCGTGTTCGAGGCGCCCGGCAAGCGCCGGCTCATCCCCGGCCGGCGCGTCCAGGCTGGCCGGACACACGAAACCGGGCTATGTTCACCATAAACATGACCTCAGCTGTCGAGATTGTTGGACGACCCCGCAGCCCAGGAGCGCCACGCCATGAGCGAAACTTTTCCTCCCTCCCCGGCCCCCGGCCCCGACCCGGCGACCGAGCCGCGCATCCACGACGACATCCTCTCGCTGGTCGGCTC
>CAZVWL010000017.1:0-23213 GCA_964630845.1 uncultured Fibrobacteraceae bacterium | reverse complement strand
GGGTGATCGAGCGGCGGGGTCAGGCGCAGGATGATGGCGTCGAAGCCCGCCAGCGGCAGGCGCGTGGTCTTCAGGTCGGCGTGGCGATGGAACGACGGCACGTTGGACGAGATGCGGTTGTTCTGGATCACGCGGCAGGCGGCCTGGGCGACGCCGTCGCGCAGGGTGAGCCCGGACGGCGTGGTCAAGGCGACACGGTGGCCGCGGCTCGCGCACTCGTGGATCAGGCGCAGCGAGGAGTCGGTCGCGGCGCGGATGCGCTCCCACGGGTACATGAGGAAGCAGATGTTCATGGCTCTATCTCGGGTGCGCGAGTCTTGCCCCGGCCGTGGTGTGCGGTCGTGCCGTGCCGGGTCGGGAGCGACAAGATAGGATCGACGATGCGCGCGCACAACAACGGTCTGAACGCGGCGTCAGAAGAAGAATCGGCGGCCGAGCCAGACCAGCAGGTTGAACACGATCGAGATCACGAGCAGGCTGACCCAGGGCACGTCGATGCGCAGGCCGGGGCGGTCGATGCGGATGTCGCCGGGCAGGCGTCCGAACCAGTTGAGGGCGCCCGACGACACCAGCAGCCCCACCATCACGGTGATCAGGCCGATCAGGATGAGCAGGCGGCCGGGGTGCAGCGTTGGCATGGCGGCTCCGGGTCGGCGCGGGTGCACGGATTCTCCCGACCAGGATAACACCGGTGGCGGCGGGCGAAAGCCCGGTGTTGGGCGCCGGTTCAGACGGCGACCGGCTCGGCTTCGAGGGGTTCCGGCGACGGGGCGCGAGGCGGCGCCGGCGGCGGCGCGGCCGGCGGCGGGGCGGCCTTGGTTTCGAACGATGCTTCCCGCAGGTCGGTGAAGCGATCGATGTTGCTGATGAAGAGATCCAGGAGGTCCGGATCGAAGTGCTGGCCGCGGCCGTCGACCATGATCGCCAGTGCTTCGGCGAGCGGCATCGCCGGCCGGTAGCAACGGTGGCTGGTCAAGGCGTCGAAGACGTCGACGATCGCCACGATGCGACCGAAGACGTGAATGTCCTCGCCGCGTAGCCCCGCGGGGTATCCGCGGCCGTCCCAGCGTTCGTGGTGCTGCAACGCGACGAGCGCCGCCGTCTTCAGCAGCGGTCGGCTGGACTGCGAGAGGATCTGGTGGCCGATCGTGGTGTGGGTCTTGATCAGGTCGAACTCCTCCGGCGACAACGCGCCGGGCTTGTTCAGGACCACGTCGGGAATGCCGATCTTGCCCACGTCGTGCATCGGCGCGGCCCGCCGCAACAGGTCGCACTGGTCGGCCGGCAGTCCCGCCAGGGAGGCCAGCTGTCCGGCGCCGTCGGCCACGCGGTCGATGTGGCTGCCCGTCTCGTGCGAGCGGCTCTCGACCACCTCGCCCAGCGTGTGGATCAGCTCGTGCTGCGTGTCGATGATCTCGCGTTCGCGGGCGGCCGTCTCGGCGCGGGACTGCTTGATCTGGGCGGCCATCGTGTCGATGGTCTCGCCGAGCATGGCCAGCTCGGTGCGGCTGCGCAGGCGGATGGGCGAGTCGAGGTCGCCGGCGCCGATGCGGCGCAGGCCGGCGCGCAGGGCGTCCAGCGGCGCGAGCAGGCGGTTGACCACCAGCAGGGCCAGCAAGGCGGCGATCGCGGCCAGCCCCGCGGCCAGCAGGACGATCTGGTCGCGGCTGGAGGCGAGCAGCACGTCGAGGTGATCGAGGCGCTGCCCGACCAGGACGGTGCCGACGACCTGCCCGCCCGGGTGCCGCGCCGGCACCCGCGCGGCGAGCAGGCGGGCGCTCTCGAGGATCGTCTCGTCGTCGTCGATGCGGGCCAGCGTCGGGCGCGGCGTGAATTCCTCGAGGATGCGCAGGCGCTCGCCGAGGCGGCGCACGTCGGGATGGCCGCGGATCTGGCCGCCGTGATCGAGGATCACGGCCAGCTCGAGGTCCGGGCGCCGCAGCAGCATCTCACGAGCGATCGGGCAGAGGGTCAGCTCCGGATAGTCGCCGAGCAGGGCGTCGGCGCTCAAGAGCGCAAGGTGCCGCGCTTCGAGCACCAGGCGCGATTCGATCTCCAGCTGCAAGGCGCGGCGGGCGTTGCGCTCCGTCAAGGTGGAGACGCCGGCCACCGTGGCCGCCACCACGGCGACGACGAACACCGAGAAGATCAGCTTCATGCTGACCCGACGCTTGGCGTGGCGTGTTGCCATCGGCCTGCCCTTCGCGGGCCGCTCAGCGGCCGCTGCTGATCTGTTCCATGCGACCGAGCTGTTGCCGGGCGCGTTCCAGGTAGCCCCGCGCGCGCGGGTCGTCGGGGTCGATACGGACGGCGTGTTCCCAGTTCGTCACGGCGGCGCGCAAGGCGCCGTCGGCGAAGGCCTCGAGGCCCAGGGCGAGGTACTCGCGGGTCAGGTCCTCGCGGACCGCCGCGTGCGCGGGGTCGGCGGCCCAGACGAGTTCCCAGTAACGGAGGGCCTCGTCGCGCCGGCCGGCCTGCATCGCGTCGAGGCCGCGGCGGTAGAGATCGTCGATCTCGCGACGGCGCTGCGGGGAGATCGTCTCGACGGGCGGCGCCGTGGGCAGATGTGTGGGCCTGGGGTCGGCGACCGCGGGGCGCGGCGGCGCGGTCGTGACCGCGGCGCGAGGTGCCGCCGGCGCCGTCGCGACCAGACGCGCGGCCGCCTCGCGGGCGGCGAGCGTGCGGCTGGTGTGTTCGAGCATGCGCGCGGCGTCCGCATCGCCGGGCGACAGCTGGAGGATGGCGGCGAAGCCGGCGGCGGCGGCGGCGAGGTCGTCGTTCGCCGTGGCGTCCAGGGCCTGCTCCCAGCGCTGGCGGATCTCGCGGCCGCGGCTGGCGCGCCGGTCGGCCTCGGCCTGCACGCGGGCCAGCTCGCGCGTGGCCGTCTGGTCGTCCGGCAGCGCGGTGAGGGCGCGTCGCCAGCTGACCGCCGCGGCCGTCAGGTCGCCGCGCGTCTCCTGGGCGCGCGCCAGGCCCGACCAGGCGGCGGCCGTCATGGCGGCGCGGTCGTCATGGTCGGGGGTGAGCACCTCGAGCGTGCCGAGCGCGAGCAGCGCCTCGTCCCAGCGTCCCTGCGCCAGGTGCACGCGGATGGCCGCGGTCAGGCGTTGTTCCCGTTCGCGATTGCCGGCGGCGAACGCCGCCTCGAGGCGGGCCTGGGCGGCGGCCTCGGCCGCGGCATGGGCGCGGCGGCGACGCTCGCCGACGGTGGGGCCGAACGCCAGCGACACGCCGAAACGGTGGATGCTCTCGAGCACGTGGTCCTCGAACTGGTAGTCGGCGCTCAACCCGTGCCAGGCGATGCCGGCGCCGGCGGTCAGGCGGTCGTCGCTGCGACCGACGCGCAACGCCAGCAGATCCAGCAGCCGGCACTCGAAGCCGGCGTGCAAGCGGCCGTCCATGCCGCGGGTGCGCTCG
This sequence comes from uncultured Fibrobacteraceae bacterium, assembly GCA_964630845.1. Classification (GTDB taxonomy): domain Bacteria; phylum Krumholzibacteriota; class Krumholzibacteriia; order LZORAL124-64-63; family LZORAL124-64-63; genus Glo-17. The sequence goes on along the minus strand of CAZVWL010000017.1, from coordinate 19,796 downwards.
ATGTCGGCGGCCGCGAGCACGACCAGGCGCGGCGACAGCACCTGGGTCCAGGCCAGTCCGGCCCGCAGGGCGATCGGATCGGGCACGGTCTCCTCGCGCAGCTTGATCTCGGGCTCCAGGGCGTTGCGCACCGCGAGGCCCGCGGCGAGCGAGCGCGAGGCGCCGGCGGTCCAGCCGAGCAGGGCGAGCGGGCGCCCCCAGACGCCGAGGTCCAGGCCCACGGCGCCGTCGCTGTAGCCCGCCAGCTCCTGGCGGCGCAGCTTGAGGCTGCCGCCGAGCGCGAGGTCGCCGTCCAGCAGCTGGCGGCCGTGGCCGATGCTCAGCTCGCTCTCGCTGTCGCGCAGGTCGTCGGCGAAGAGGAAGCCCCGGTCGTCGCGACCCTCGATGCCGGTCACGCCGAAACGCCGCCAGGTGACGCCGATCGCGCCCCAGCGCCAGCTGGGCAGCACGAGCGAGGCGTACTGTTCGCTGAAGCCGAAGCCCAGCAGCGAGGTCTGCGTGATCTCGAGGCGGCGCTGCGGCACGAGGCCGAGGCCGGCCGGGTTCCACAGCAGGGCGCTCGCGTCGTCGGCGATGCCACAGTAGGCGCCGCCGAGGGCCAGGGCGCGGTTGCCGGCGCCGGTGGCGAAGACCGAGCGCGTGCCGCCGTCGTCGCCGGCGGTGACCGCGTCGCCGGTCGCGGGGGCGACCAGCGCGGCCCAGAGCAACAGCCCGGCGAGGTTGCGTCGCCACTTGTTCATCGCACCACCGCCACCTTGCGCAGCAGGCGCTCGCGGTCGCCGTCGTCGTAGCGCACGGTCAGCTCGGCCAGGTAGACGCCGTTGACCACCGCCTGACCCCGCCCGTTGCGGCCATCCCACGAGACGTCCTGGTGAAGGCCGGCGACCAGCGCGCGCTCGTCGAGCAGCACGACGACGCGCTCGCCTCGCGGCGTCCACAAGGCGAGGCTGACGGTGGCCGGCCGCGCGAGGTTGAAGGCGAACGACGTGGCTTCGCGGCCCGCGGCGAACGGGTTGGGGAAGTTGATGTAGCTGGCGGCGAGGTCGGCCCCGACCAGGCCGGCCGGCGCGGTCCAGAACGGCCAGGTTTGTCCCGCGACGGCGCGTACGGGCACCGCGGCGCCCCCGCCGGGCTGACGACACACCACGTCGCCCTCGCGAAGGCCGAGGCGCACGCTCGTTCCCGGCGCGAGCAAACGGCCGGCGATCCGTAGCTCGAGCGTGCGGGTCGTCGTCGGGGCGAGCAGGAGCGGCGTGGCCCCGGTCAGGACGATCACGCTGTCCGCTTCGACCACCGACACGGCCACGGCCCAGGGCTGCCCATCGAGCCAGGCGGCCGCCGTGGCGATGACCGAGCCGGCGGCCAGGCGGGCGCCGTCGGCGTCGGCCGCGCGCAGGGTCAGCGAGGTCAGCTCGAGCGGCGCCGCCGAGGCCGGCGCCGGGTTGCGCAGCTCGACGTGGGCCGCGGTGGTCGTGGCCTCGTCGCCGGGCAGGAGCGCGGGCAAGCGGTCGGTCCAGGCGATCAGCACCTCGGTCGATGCTCCTTGCAGGCGCGCCAGGCCGGAGCTGCCGGGCAGCACCTGGCCGGCGGCCGGCTCGACGCCGACGGCCACGTCGAGGTTGGCGTCGCGCGCGGTCAGGCCGGCGGCTTGCAGGATCAGTTCCAGGGCGGCGCCATCGGCGGCGGCCAGGTCGACGCGGCACTCGATCGTGATCTGCTCGCCGGGCAAGAGCGACACGCCGCCGAGCGGCGCCACGAGGTCCGGGCCGTCGACGTTGGCCGACAGCGGGCCGGACGCGCCGACGCGTATCCGCGCCGCGTCGATGGCCAGGCGCGGGTCCTGTGGCTGGCGGTCGGCGTCCAGGCAGGTCAGGCGCAACGCGTCCAGGCGCACGGCCGCGGTGTTCGTCGGGCCGGGGTGGGCGACGGTCACATCCATGGCTGCGAGGTCGCGCCCGCCCTGGGGGACGATCGCCGGCAGGCGCGGCGACACCGCCACGCGCAACGCCGGGGCGGCGGCCTGGATGATCACGGCGGGCCCGCTCGGCGCCGGCTGCTGGAAGGTGACCGGCACCGGGCTGCTGGTGTTGCCGTCGCGGGCATCGACGAGGTGGGCGCCGGCCATGGCCAGCCGCACGTTGCCCAGAAGGCCCGCGCCGGCGATGTCGACCAGCACGCTGATCGGGACCGAAGGCGCGCCCGCCGGCACGGTGATCGGCGGGGTGAGCTGCAGCACCAGCAGGCTGTCGGCCGCGCCGGACAGCGACCGCGCCGCGTGCACGGCCAGCGGTCCGCGCACGACGAGCCGCTCGAGCAACGCCGCCGGATCGGCCAGCGGCTGGCCCAGCGTGTCGCGCACGGTGATCGCGAACGCGCCGACCTTCACCTCGCTGCTGCTGGCGTCGCCCAGGCCGTCGAGCAGCAATCGCATCATCTCCACGCCGGTTTGCCCTGGACCCGCGGTGCGTGGCGCGAGGGGTTCGGCACCGACCGCCAGCCCGGTCGCCTGGGCGACGATCGCGCCGACGCCGGTCCGCACCGGGAACGATCCATCCAGCAGATCCAGCGCGCGCGGCAAACCGCTGATGTCATCGACCACGACCAGCGCGTCGGGACCGGCGAGGCCGACGCGGAACCGTTCCGGGACGGCGTCGCCGCGAATGTCCAGGCGCAGGCTGAGCGTCGTCGGCTCCCGCCCCGTGATCACGACCGCCGGGGAAAGGTCGAGGGTCATGGTCTGGCCCTCGCTCTCCAGCTGCTGGCGGTCGCAGTACAGGCGCACGCCCTCGTTGACCGTCACGCGCGACAGCAGGGAGGCCGGCGCCACGGGTTGATCGGCGCCGTCGTCGAGCGTGATGACGAGCCGCTGGACGCGCAGCTCGGCCGCCTCGTCGCCGCCGTCGTTGACCAGGGTCAGGATCAGCGGCACCAGCCCGGTCTGGCCGCGGTTGATCGAGAACGGCAAGCTGGTCTGCGGGTACAGGCCGAGGTCGTGCGCCGGCGCCAGGATCCGGTGGGGCGCCGAGGACGTCGCCAGCGACACGCGCGGTTGCCCGCCCACGGCGCCCACGCCGCCGCACCGCGCCGCGATCTGCACGGCGCCGGTCGCCGTCGGCGCGAACTGCCAGACGAAGGTGCCGACCTCGCCCGGCTCCAGCTCGAGGCTGAACGGTTCGGGGCCGCCGACGACCGTCAACGAGCCGGTCCCGTTCATGGTCAGGTCGCCCGGCACGATGCCGACGACCCGCTCGGCGCCGACGTTCACCACGCGCATGCTCGCCGTCACGTTCATCTCGGTGGTGCTGCGAGGAGCGTCGAAGCTCAGCGACGAGAGCAACGGCGCCGTAGAGATCAGCAACGTGGTGGCGCCGATCACCGACTGATCGAGCGGCCCGTCGTTCGTCGAGGCCATCTGCAGGCCGCCGGCCGGAATCGCCAGACGGACGGCGGCGGAGTCGGTGGGCGTGATGGCGGCCGTCACGCTCACGAACACGCGCCGGCCGCCGACCGGGACGGCGAGGTCGACGTCGAGCGCCAGCCAATCCTGGCCGACGTTCGTCAACGTGCCGAGCAGGGTGTCGAAGCCCGGGTCGAAATGGCCGTCGCCGCTGTCGGCCCACAGCTGCAGGGCCTGGATGTCGGCGCCGCTCGCGTTGCCCTGGTTGGTCAGGCGCACGTCTCGCAGCACGTCGTCCTGGTAGCCGTTGGCCGGCAGGACGAGGTCCAGCGCGAGCACCGGTCCTTCGCCCGCGGCGAGGGAGACCGCCGGCACGGGCGGGCTGGTCACCTGGGCCGCCACCATGCCGCGCACGCGGTGGCGCGCGCCGCTGTCGAGCGGCCAGGCGCCGACCAGCGCCGCATCGTTCGCAAGCCCGATGTCGGCGGGCCCGGCGACCACCAGGCCCAGGCTGTCGCCGTCAGCCGCCCCGAACAAGGCGACGTGCCCCGTCACGAAGACGCGTCCGGTGGCCCCCGCGGCCAGCGGCACGTCGAGGCCTTCGAACACGGCCACGCCGTCCTGCCAGGAGGCCGTGCCCACGATGGGGTCGATCTGCGGTCCATCGACCTCGCCGTTGCCGTTGCCGTCCAGTTGCAGGAAGAGCTGATAGACCGTGCCGTCGAGGTCGGCCTGGCTCGCACCTTGCGCGCCGCGCGTCACGTTGCGCACCCGCACCCTGCGCAGCACCTGCGTCTCGGCGTGCAGGTTGCGGGCGACGACGTGCAGCAAGGGCACGCGCTCTTCACCCGGCGCCACGTGGCGGGCCGCGATGGGCGCGGTGGTCAGCACGACGCGGTCGGTGGCGCTGATCGTCTGCGTGTAAGGGTTGACCACCGCGGCGTCGATCGGGCCGTCGTTGTCGCTGGCGACGTTGATCGCCACGTCATCGCCGGCCGGCAGGCTGAGGCGCACGGTGCCGCCGGGCGCGTCGCCGGCGATGTCCACCGTCACCAGCACCCGCAGGCCCGCGCCCGGGATCGGCACCGCCAGCGCGCTCGCCTCGTAGCGGCCGCCGCCGGTCCAGTAGAGCTGACCGATCCGAGCGTCGCTCACCGGATCGAACTGACCGTCGCCGTCGTCGACCCAGGCCTCGACGCGCCTGACGGCCGAGTGGTCGGGCGCGTCGCCGAGATTCTCGACGTTCAGCTTGGTGAGGATGTCAGGCTGGCCGCCGTTGCCCGGGATCAACACGTCCAGGGCCAGGTTGCGCTCGGAGCCGAGCTGGAAGACCTCGGGGCCGATCGGCGTCAACACGATCTGCGCGGCCGTCATGCCGTCGACGCTCAGGGTGCCGGGGCTCTGCGTCGGCCAGGCGCCTTGCACGTGCACCTCCGCCGCGTCGAAGACGACATCGTCCGCGGCGGCCAGAGCCGGCACGAGCAGCACGCCGTCGCGCGCAGCCAGCGCGGCCTTGCCGCTGAGGATCAGGACGAGAGTGTCGCCGGCGGCGAGGGCCAGGTCGAGACCGGTGACCGCGAATCGACCCTGCTCGAACAGGCCGGTCGCGAGTGTCTGGCCGCCGCGGCGGCGCAGCGAGACCGAGTCCCAGAGCGCGTCTTGCGACGCCTGGTCGAGGTCGCCGGTCGGCAGGTTCGACAGCGTGATCGCGGCGACGGTCCGGGCGAGCGGGCCGGTGTTGACCAGGCGCAGGCCCAGCACGTCGTCGGCCGGGCCGCCGGGCAGCAGCCGGCGGTGTTCCTGTGGGAAGGTCACGGCGAACACTTCCACCTGGGCGACCGGCGCGGCGGCGATCGAGAGCGTCGTGGTCGCGGCGTTGTCGGCCGGCGCGGGATCGTTGCGCAGAGCGGACGCCGTCGCGCCGACGACGAGCGAGGCGCCCGCCTGGTCGGCATCGATCGCGAGGGTGAGCGTGAGCGTGGCCGAAAACCCCGCCGCCAAGGCGCCGACCTGCCAGGTGTTCGTGCCGGCGTCGTAGACGCCCACGTCCGGCGACGCGGCGGTCAGCGCGAGACCCGCCGGCAACGAGATGGCGACCGAGGCGTCGAGGGCGGCGTCCGGTCCCTGGTTGGCCAGCGTGACGCAGACCTCGGCCAGACCGCCGGCATACGGGTGCTCGTCGGCGGCGGCGAGCGAGACGGCGAGGTCGGCCGAGGGGATCGTCAGGGTCAGACTCGCTTCGTTGTTCGCGAAGCTCGGGTCGGGGACGGTCGCCGTGGTCATGGCCGTGGCCGTGCGCGTCGCGTGGCCGCTCTCGACGACGAGCGCCGCCGTGATCGTCCGTTCGTCGCCGGCGGCGAGGTTGTAGACGACGTGGATCCGGGAGGGCGACGAATAGTCGGCCAAGGTGTCCGACGGGGCGACCAGGCCCTCGAGGCGCAGGCCCGCCGGCAGGTCCAGCTGCAGCGAGACGGCCGCGGCGGGATCGGGGCCCAGGTTCCGCGCCGTGGTCGACAGCGTGACCACGTCGCCCAGTTCGACGGTCGGCGTGTCGGTGGTCAAGGTGACCGCGAGGTCGGCGAGGTCGGCCCGGCTCGTCAGCGCGGCCCAGTAGTACGTGCCCGCCGCCTCGTTGACCCGAACATGGTCGCCGAGCGAGAAACCGAGGCTCGTGAACTGCTCGATGCCGCCGGCGAAGTCGGCCGCGGCGCGCATGGCGAGGGTGTGGCCGCTGCCGGCGCGTTCGCCGGTCTGGTGGACGGCCTGGTGGCCCGCGGCGGATTTGACCAGGACCCACTGCGGGCGGAAGCCGGCGGCATCGACGGCGCGGCCGGGCACGCCGTCGCCGACGTAGTCGCCGGTCGCCGCGCGTCCGGCCGAACCGGCGACCGCCAGGTAGTGGTAGTTGACGCCGCCGGCGTTGGCATCGCTGCCGACCGTGAAGCCGTCGGCCACCAGACCGGTCAGGGCGCCGGGTTGCAGCATCCCGTCGCCGAGTGGCGCCGCCATGCCCGCGGGCATCGTGGCGGTCCGCAGCAGGCTCGGCGACGCGTTGCCCGGGATGAGGAGCACCGTGCTCGGCGTCAAGCCTAGGCTGCCGATGGTGCGGGAGGCGCTGCCGTTGCCGGTGTAGGTGCCGACCGCGATCTCGCCGGGGTCGTTGGCGAAGGCGATCCAGTGGTAGCGGACGCCGGGCTGGTTGACTTCGGGGGCGTTGCCGAGCCGGAAGCCGTCGGACTCGAGCTGCATGACGCCGTTGGGCAAGGACTCGGGTATGTCCGCCAGCGTTCGCGAGCTGACGCCGGGCATGCCGGCGCTGCGGGCGACGGCCGCCGCGGCGAGGTCGCCCTTGACGATCACCAGCGCCGGCCCGAAGCCGACGCCTTGGATGCGGCGGGCCATCGAACCGTTGCCGACGTAGGTGCCGGTGGCGACCTGGGCGGTCGCCTGGCTGGCGGCGCCGAGCGTGGCGACGACCAGGGCCACGAGCGTCAGGACGAGGCGAGGCCTCGGCCGGAGGGTTGGGCGAGCTTCGCGATGACGGCGTCTCATGCGTCGGCACGGTCCTGGTTCGGTGCAGGCTCGATTCCGTATCTGAAGCCAGAATCGGCCATCGACGACCGTGCTTGAGCGTTCTCACACCGCCGCCGGGGCCAATGTGAGCGTCCGGGACGGCGGCGAAATCGGCGCGGGGCGATAGAAAATGACTGGCGCGGCGGCCTGTGCTCAAGTAAACTAATTAAGTCCTGATTGAGATCTCACAGGATCGGATCACCTCCAGCGTTCCACGGCCCGTGCCCGAAACAGAGGCGCACGCGGCATAAAGAGAGGAATACGACCCATGAAGCGCTTCAACGTTCTTGTCCCGATGCTCGCGCTGGTTGCCATGTTCACCTTCACGATCGGTGCCGCGCCCGCGCTTGCCTGCAACGACCAGGGGGCCAAGGCCACGACGGCCGCGGCGTCGGACTGCGGCGCGAAGGCCGCCACGGCCGCGGCGAAGGGCGACTGCGGCGTGAAGGCCACGACGGCTGCGGCGTCGGACTGCGGCGCGAAGGCTGCGACGGCCGCGGCGAAGGGCGACTGCGGCGTGAAGGCCACGACGGCTGCGGCGTCGGACTGCGGCGCGAAGGCTGCGACGGCCGCGGCGAAGGGCGACTGCGGTGTGAAGGCCACGACGGCTGCGGCGTCGGACTGCGGCGCGAAGGCTGCCACGGCCGCGGCGAAGGCCGACTGCGGCGTGAAGGCCACGACGGCTGCGGCGTCGGACTGCTGCCCGAAGGCTGCGACGGCCGCGGCGAAGGCCGACTGCGGCGCCAAGGCTGCTTGCGCCGAGAAGGCCAAGACCGAGACCAAGACCGAGACCAAGAAGGCCGACAACACGAAGGTGGCCGCGTCCCGCTAGTTCCGGAGTGGCGGGAGATCGAGCTTCCGCGCTCCCGACCGCGGCTGCCCCCTCTCCAACCGCGGTCATCTTACCGGCCGGACTCCCCGTGGGGTCCGGCCGGTTCTTCGTGACAACGGCATCGATATCGACCAGATCACGAGGCCTTGTGAGGCTCCGCGCTGGCCTGGTTCGATACGGCAGACTGGCAGCCCGAAACGCCGTCGCCGCTGTCGGTGGGACCAGCGGACTTTTTGTATGCACGTCCGCCCTTTAGTGCGATGGATGCTATAACATCACGGCGATGTGATGATTTTTTCACCGATGAGACACACGAGGTATCAAGCGATTTTCATGTTTTTATGTATTTACTCGGCATAAAATACCTGCTACAATGTCATCGGTTATGGGAGATGGATAATTTTTGTGCCCTCTGCGACAAGTTGAAATATTTGATCTCGTCGCCTGGACACAAGATGACCGGATCCCAAATCAAGACGAGCGGTTTGTTGATCCGCTCGCACGTTTGTCCATGGCGAGGCCAACGCGGCCAAGCCGATTCACCAAAGGCGTTTCCGGGCCCGGAAACGAATCGAACGGGAGAATGAATCATGCGGAAACTGCTAGCGATCGCCCTGATGCTCACCATGGCCGGCGCCGCGATGGCGTTCGACCTCGGCAACCAGGCTCCTGCCAAGCCGGCTGACAACTCCGTCTACAACGCGCCCGTGGAGCCCGTGCTCCAGGGTGGCGACACCATCGGCGCGGCCGTGGCCATCGCCATCCCCGGCACCTGGACCGGCACGACCGTCGGCTACACCAACAACTACGATGAAGTGTGTCCGTACACCGGCGGGACCGCTCCGGACGTCGTCTACGCGGTGACCCCGGCCGGCGACACCGTCGTCGACATCGACCTGTGCTACTCCAGCTACGACACGAAGCTCTACGTGTACGATGAGAACCTGAACCTCATCGGCTGCAACGACGACTTCTACTTCGCGGCTCCTTGCTTCACCTACAGCTCGAAGCTCGAGGGTCTGCCGCTGCAGGCCGGCATCACGTACTACATCGTGGTCGACGGCTACGGCGCTGCCTCCGGTGCCTACCAGATGGACATCTCCGAGTTCGAGCCCTGCATCGTCACCTGCCCGGCCGGCGCCCAGCTCGAGGGCGAGCCTGCCCTCAGCGACGGCTACCTGGACGCTTTCAACGGCGGCTGCAACAGCCCCGAGTTCGGCAGCCCCTTCCAGCCGATCACCTCGGACGTGTTCTGCGGCATCAGCGGCTGGTACATCGGCTCGACCGGTGGCGAGACGCGTGACACCGACTGGTTCCACATCGTCATGCCGGCCGGCGGCGTGCTGGAAGTCACGGGCGACGCCGAGTACCCGACCTACATGTTCGAGCTCGGGCCCCAGGACTGCGGCAGCGTTGGCGTCATCCAGAACGTGATCATGGGCGCGTGCGCCCCGAACACGATCACCATCGTGGGCGCCCCTGGCTCGACGGTCTGGTTCTGGGTCGGCCCGACGACCTTCACCGGCCCGGTGAACGAGTACACCTACGTGCTCAACCTCAACCTGGTCGTCCCGACCGAGAGCCACAGCTGGACCGGCGTCAAGTCGCTGTTCAACTAGTTCTCGTCTGAACCCTTCGCGGGTTGCGGGCCGGGGAGCGATCCCCGGCCCGTTTTTATGGTCCTGAGACCGCGAATCGTGTTATCATCGTGGACAGCCCGGGAGGCGCCCATTGTCCCGTCTCGTCTTCATCATGCTGACCCTCCTTGCGGCCGGCCCGCTGCCGGCGGTCCCGTTGCAGGCCATGCTCGAAGCCGCGCCGCCGGCTGACGGCTACGACCGCTACGTGACGCTTGCAACCGGTGTCGTCTATACCGGAGGCCTCCTGATCGGCCCGACCTGGGACGACGACCGCCAGAGCTTTCGCGAGCACGAGCGCGGCTTCAGCGTGAAGATCGAGGGCCGCGGCGCGATCCTGGACCTGCGGGGTCAGCAGATCTGCATCAGCTTCTGCACCGATCGGCTCGACATCGAGGATTGCATCATCATCGGCGGCGGCATCCGTTTCCGCGGCGACCTCACGCCGACCGAGGACCGCCGTCCGGTCGGTTCCGTCCGTCACAACACGTTCTGGCTCCCCGACGACTACGCCGTGCGGCTCGAAGGCGCGGGCGAAGGCATCCTGCTCGAACGCAACATCGTCGTCGACACCGTGCCCACCGGGCTGGACGTCATGACCTGGAACGGCGAAGAAGGCGTGTTGCTGCCGACGGGTCTGGCGTTCGGCCTGTCGGTGCAGACGTTTACCAGCGGCACTCCGATCGTGCGCCAGAACTGGACGTACTTCAACGACCCGCTGGTCAACGCCGACCTGCTGCACCACTTCGGCTTCCTCTGAGAGTACAGCTGAACGGTGCCCCTGGCGTGGGCGGAGGCCGGTGCGGCCCCCTTCTGGAACATCATCGGCGACGACCCGGGGCTGCGGGATCCCGAGCAGGGCGATTTCCGCGCCGATCTGGCGCCCGGCTACGGCTGCCGCGTGTTCGGACCTCGCGACGAAGAGAATGGGCCGGAGCCGGCGACCGCTCCGCGCGCCGTGCCGCGCGCGCGACCAGGCCGCCTGAAGGTCGGCGGCACCATCGATGTCGACACGGTCTGGGACGCCGCCGAGGTCACCGTGCTCAGCGAGGTCGACATTGTCGGCGGCGCGACCCTGACGATCGCCGCCGGCGCCCGCATCGTGTTCGGCGGCTACAGCGGCGTGAACGTCCGCGACGGCAGCCTGCAGGCCTGCGGCCTGCCCGAAGCGCCGATCGTCTGGACCAGCCAGCGGCCCGACCTCTGGCAGCCCGACACGTCGCCGCTGGGCGCCTGGCGTGGTCTGGCGTTCCTCGACGTACCGGCGGCGCGCGACTCGAGCCGGCTGCGCTGGTGTGTGCTGGAACACGCCAAGGCCTTGCCGGGCTCGGGCTTCGACGACGGCCTGGGCGGGGCCGTGCGCGTCGTCGGGTTCTCGCCGTTGCTCGTCAGCCACTGCGTGCTGCGCCGCAACCTCGCCGAGCGCGGCGGCGCGGTGGCCGTGCATCGCGGCGGCTCGCCGCTGCTGGTCAACAACCTGATGCACGACAACCATGCGACCCTGCGCGGGGCCGGCCTCTACGCTTCGAACAGCTACCCCGTGCTGGTGCACAACACGTGGACCGGCAACGTGACCGCCGCCCCGAGCCCCTGGACCAACACCGGCTGCGTCGACCACGCCCACGCCAAGCCGCGTCACCTCGGCAACGTCATCTGGGGCAATCCGACGACCAACTTCGAGCATCGGCAGATCCGGGGCGCGCGGGCGTACTACGTTCGCTATTGCAACATCGACGGCTGGCTCGGAGGCGAAGGCTGCCAGACCGACGACCCGCTGCTCGATCCATTGAGCGAGCCCCCGTACCAGCCGGCGCTGTCTTCACCGGTCGTCGACGCGGGCAGCCTCGTCGCCGTGGCGCACCTGCTGCCCGGGCTCGACCTCGCCGGCGGCCAGCGCGTGGTCGGCGCGAGCGTCGACATCGGCGCCTTCGAGCACGCGCGCGTGACGGCCGCGCCGTCGGTCCCGCCGCCGGCGCTGCTCACCCTGATAGCCGCGCCGAATCCGTTCAACCCGCGCACGGTGCTGCGGTGGTATCAGCCGGTGGCCGCCGAGGTCCGTCTGGACATTCACGACGCGCGTGGGCGGCGTGTGCGCGTGCTCGTCGACGAACCGGTCACCGCGGGCTGGCAGGAGGCGATCTGGGATGGGCGCGCCGGCAGCGGCCTGCGCCTGGCGGCGGGCGCCTACCTGGCGCGCGTCCGTACCGCCGACGGCAGGACGACGGCGGTCAAGCTGATGCTCGCGCCCTGATCAGCCCTCGCCGGCCTGCAGCAGCAGCAGCCCCTGGGCCTGCAACTGCGTGACGAACTCCTCGAGGTCGGCCAGCGCGCTCTTGCGCTCGACGTCGTACTCGTCGCAGAGGATGTCCAGGATGTCCTGCAGCGAGTGCACGCCGTCCATCTGCTGCCAGATGAACGTCCCGACCGGGTTGAGGCTGATGAACTGGTCGCCCGACTGCGCCAGGAACACCAGTTCCTCTCCGACCTGCCGCACGCAGAAGTCTTGGCTCGGGATGGGAATCTGTCGCAGGTCCAGCATCTCAACCTCGCAGGTCGGCGGTGAAGGTACGGGTCAGCAACGGCCAGAAGCCGGCATCGAGCGTGAACACGAGGCGCTTGACCGGGACCCACTCCAGCAGACGCGAGCCCAGGTCAAGCATGGCGAGGCGGGTGGCGCCGTCGGGCATGTCCTCGAGGCCAACGGGCGGGGCGACCTGCCCTGCGACCTCGCCGGCCGCTTCGCCCAGCCCCACGGAAACCAGCTTGTGCGCCGGGCCGTGCCCGAGCAGCAGGATGGCCGCGAGCGGCGCCGAGCCCGGTCGCTTGGCGCGGTAGTGGCCGTTGAACGGCGTGCCGATCAGGCGGGCGCCGTCGGGGTGGAACTCGACGAGGTTCATCTCGTCGTTGACCACCGTGCCGCCCTTGCTGAGGCTCGCGATCGTCGTCTTGCCGGCCGTCGAGGGACCCACGAAGAGGAACCCGCGCCCGCCGCGGATGACGCCGGCGCTGTGCACGAGGCAGGCCTCGTAGCCGAGCCGGCGTCGGGCGGAATGCCAGGCCTGGTAGAGCAACTGTTCGAAGACCTTGGTCAGGATGCCGCTGGTCAGCACGCGCTTGACCTGCACGGCGCCCTTGCCCGTGGCGGGGTCGAACCGACCACGGATCAAGCCGTCGGCGATGTCGAACGTGCCCGGGCCGGTGGAGGTCTTGGTCAGGATCAGCGAGTTGGGGATCACGGGGTGGTCGTCGTGCGCGACCAGGTCCAGATCCAGCTCGATGGTCGGCGGGGCGGGGTCGTTGTCGCAGGCGAAGTACGCTGCGAGGTCGGCCGCGTGCCGGCTGTCGGGACAGTTCAGGCCGATGACCACCTCGCCGACGCGTAATCGATACTGATCGGATGGGTTCATGTCATATCCTTCGCCGTTTGCACAGGACCCGAGCCACCCAGGCGGGCGCCGCGGCCACGCTGCCAAGCACGAACCGGGCCAGGCTGCGACGAGCGCGCCGTCTGGCGTCGGCGATCACCGTCGGGCCGACCAGCGGCCTTGGTGGTTGCTGCCCCACCTGCACCGACACGACCCGACCGAGGATGCTCGCGGCGCGGATCACGCCGGCCGGCGACACGCCGTCGCCGCGCTCCAGGAACCAGGCGCCGGGCTCGTGGCCCCAGCCGAAGATCAGCCGGTGCGCGATCAGCCTGTCGCCGCGCCGGAACACCACGATGTCTCCAACCTCGCAGTGCCGGCCCTCGGCGGGTGCCACGGTCACCACCGCGCCCACGGGCAGGACCGGCACCATGCTGCCGCTGCGCACGTCGAGGCAAACGGTCTCCTCGGGGCGCAGGTCGCGGCGCACGAGCCGCCACTGGTCGATCATCCGGTCGCCCGGAGGTGTACTGTCGCAAGGAGCCATCGCCCGGACCCGGTTAGCGACCTTCTGGAGAATACCCTGGCGTCGACCAGATGATTCCATCATTATCATGCCACTGGCAAGGGGGTTCTGAACGTCATGCAGCAGCTGGGCCCCGAACCTCGCTACCTTCTCGGCCTGGCGCGCGCCTGGGCCGCCGGCCGCCCGTCCCCGGTGGCGCCTCCGCCAGGCATCGATCCGGGCGCTTTCGCGCGCCTGTTCGGCAACCAGCCGGCGATGCAAACCCTGCTGCCCTGGCTCGACCTCGCCTTCTTGCCTGACCGCGAACGCGCGCAGCTCGGCCAGGCCGCCGAGGTCGCGCGCCGGCGCACCACCGTCCTGCTGCTCGAGCTGGAACGCATCCTGCCCGCCCTCGCCGAGTGCGGCTGCCGCCCGGTCGTGCTCAAGGGCGCGTCGCTGGCCTTGACGATCTACGACCGCCCCGAGGACCGCTGGTTCCTGGACCTCGACCTGTTGATCAGGCCCGAGAAGCTGGCGGCCGCTTACGAAGCCCTGGCCAAGCTCGGCTACCGATTCGCCGCGACCGCATGCCCGCCGCGCTATTACGAGGACCATCATTTCCACCGCATCCTGGTCAGTAACCAGGGGGTGTACATCGAGGTGCACTGGGCGGTCACCATGCCGGCGTCGGTCTACGGCTTCGACCTCGAGGCGCTGCGGCGCGCCAGCGTGGAGATCCCGCTGGGGTACGCCGGCTTCCAGGCGCCGAGCGCGCTCGACCAGGTGCTGCACGGCGTGCTGCAGAGCGTGGCGGGTGGCTATGCGGACCTGCGTCGCATCCTCGACCTGCACCTGCTGGACGCGCGCCTCGACGACGAACACCGCCGCCTGCTCGCGGCGCGTGCCCACGCGACCAACCTGGCGACCGCGCTCTGGCTCCAGTACCACGTGCGCGCGCAGCTGCTGGAGGCGCCGATACCGGCCGACATCGACGCTTCGTGCCGGCCGACGGCGTCGCTGGTGCGCCTGTTCGAACGCTTGCGGGTGGCCGCGAACTGCCTGGCGCCGGTGCCGGCCCGAGTCGAGGGCTACGACTACCTGCTGCACTGCCTGTGCGTGCCGCGCCCACAACGTGCGCGCGAGATGCGCCGTTACCTGTTCCCCGACCAGGCCGCCATGCTCGAGGCGGGCCTCGGCCACGATGGCGCGATCCCGTGGCCTCGACGCATCCGTCTGCACCTGTCACGGCTGCGTGCCGCGCTGCGACTCGGAGTCCGCGTCCTGCGCGCTGCGCTTCAGCGAGGTCCGTACCAGCTCGGCGCGTCGACCACCGCGTCGCGCTGATCATCGCGCACCGCGTACTGGAATCCCGGCTGCACGCTGAAGGCGCCGAGCTGCCCGTCGGTCGAGACCGCCAGGTAGCCGACCTGCACCATGCCGGGGTCGTCGCCGAGGCCGGCGGCGATCCGTCCGACCGCTTCCTCGCAGGCCGCCTGCGGGGGACGCCCCTGGCGCATCAACTCGACCACCAGGAAGCTGCCGAGCGTGCGCATCACGAACTCGCCGTGGCCGGTCGCCACCGCGCCGCCCACGGCGCCGTCGACGAACAGGGCGGCGCCGATGATCGGCGAGTCGCCCACCCGGCCGTGCATCTTGTAGGCCATGCCGCTGGTGGTGCAGGCCGCCGCGCAGCGCCCGGTCCGGTCCAGGGCGAGGATGCCCAGCGTGTCGTGGCGCTCGCGGTTGGCGCGCGGCTCGTAGATGCCCTCGCGCCGCCACTCTTCCCACGCGAGCCGTGATTCTTCGGTCAGCAGGTCGCGCTCGACGAACCCGTTCTCGAGCGCGAACCGTCGGGCGCCGCTGCCGGCCAGCATCACGTGCGGCGTGCGCTCCATCACCATGCGGGCGACCGAGACCGCGTGCTCGATGCCCTCCAGGAAGCAGACGCTGCCGGCGCGCCCGTCGTGATCCATGATGCAGGCATCGAGCGTCACCCGGCCGTCCCGGTCGGGCAAGCCGCCGTAGCCGACCGACTGGTTGCGGGCGTCCGACTCGGCCAGGCGGGCGCCGGCCTCGACCGCGTCGAGCGTCGAGCGGCCTTCGCGCAGCGCCGACCACGCGGCCGCGTTCGAGGCCTTGCCGAAGTCCCAGGTGCTGACGATCAGGGGCCGCCGGCCGGGCTGCGGCGCCGCGCCGGCGCCGAGGGCGGCGCCGGCCAGGGCGCACGTGGTCAAGAATTCGCGTCGCGTGGGCAAGGTCGTCCATCCTCCGGGTCGAATGCGAGCTCGACGGTCACGATGCGGCAGGGCGCCAGGTCGACGACGACCGGCAGGTCGAGCGAGGCGGTCCGCTCCTCGAGCAGATCGAGCGACCACGCCGCGACCACGCGCCGCCCGGTGGTCAGCGTCTGCCGCTGCGTGCGGTCGGTCTGGTTCCAGAGGCGCACCACGAGGCTGTCGCGGGTCGGGTGGCGCCGGATCGCGCTGACCGCAACCGCCGGGTTGTCGATCGCCAGCAACGACCCCGCCGTCCTCGCGCCGGCCGCCACGCCCTGGCGGGTCAGCGGCGGGTTGAGCCACGCGCGGGCGCGCAGCCGCAGGTCGTCCGGCCCCTGGTCACGCGGCACAAGCGGGGTGACGGCGTAGCGCAGGACGTGGCGGCCCAGGCACTGCGCGTCGGGCGTGGCGATCGTCGGTCCGGCGTTGGTGTTGCGGCGCGTCGGGAAGTCGTCGCGCGAGAGCCAGCCCACGCAGCGCAGCAAGGTGAGCGCGAACCCGGCCGTGCCGTCCGGCGCCACCATCGGCGCCACCTCGGGCAACCCGGCCGCGACCACGGCCAGGCCCGAGCCGCCCGCGTCGCGCACC
This sequence comes from uncultured Fibrobacteraceae bacterium, assembly GCA_964630845.1. Taxonomy (GTDB): domain Bacteria; phylum Krumholzibacteriota; class Krumholzibacteriia; order LZORAL124-64-63; family LZORAL124-64-63; genus Glo-17. Next base: position 3,623 of record CAZVWL010000017.1, on the reverse strand, counting down.
AGCGAGAACTCCTGCTGCGGGTACGTGCCCGGGTGCGGCTGTGCCCAGTGCTCGCCGCGCGGCGGCACCAGCGGCCGATCCACCAGCAGGAAGTGCCCGTCGCTCACCAGGCGGTCGGTGCGCACGCCGGCCGCAAACACGGCCCGCAGGCGGTGGTCCTCGGCGCGGTTGTCGAAGCGGACGGCGACGTCGGCGAGGTCGCTGCCCGCCGTCAGGCGCACCGTGACCACGACCGGGCAAGCCACCGTCTCGGCGTGGCGCGCCTGGCGGTCGTCCGTCAGCGCCCGCGGCAGCAGGAGGTCGAAGCGCGCCTCGAGCGTGGCGGCCAGGCCCGTATCCTCCACCGTGACGACCTCGCCGACCGTGCCCGCCGCCGTCACCGTGCGGCTCTGCGGGCACGGCGACCAGTCGTATTCGTCGCCCGCGTCCTCGACGTCCTCGAGCACGTTCAGCCCGTCGTAAACACGTCCGGAGCGCTTGTCCACGAGGTCGAACCGCCCGTCCGCGTGCAAGGTGACGCGCAGCCGGTCGTTCTCGATCACCGGCCCGTCGGCGCGCACGAGGGCGACCGGGTCGGGCCGGGGCCCGCCTTCCACGATCCGGAAGACCGTGTGCCCGCACGCCGGCAGGTCGCGCGCCAGGAACTGGATCTCCAGGAAGCAGTCGACCAGCTCGGTGTCGCGATCGGCCTCGGTCCTGACGATGCGGTCGGCGAAGGTCTCCAGGTAGGTCGCGAGCCGGGCGCGCTGGTCTTCGGCGCGCAGCTCGCTGCGGTAGTCGATGCCCCAGAAACGCTGCAGGAACCGCCGCGACTTGATCACGAACGGCACCGGCCGTCCCGACGCGTCCACGACGCGCAGCTCATCGTGCCGGTAACCGAACGGCTGCAGGATCACCAGGCGCTCGACCACCTCCGAACGCGTCCACGGCAACGGGTTGGCCACCGTGATCAGCGTCTCGCGATCCTCCGCCTCGGTGGGGCCGAACGCCGGCACCAGCGCCTCGAGCGTGCGCGACAAAAGGTGCTCCCCTCCCTCGACGACCTCGCCGAACCGCACCTCCATGTCCCGGTGCACCCGGTCGATCGAGCAGCCGCCGATGCTGTCGTGGGCGTGGTTCTTCAGCAGGTCACGCCACAGGAGGTCGACCAGGTCGGTGCGGTGCTCGCCGCCGTGCACGAAGTGCGCGTAGGCGAGCAACGGCTCCAGCTGGTGCGCGAGCAGATCCTGGCAGGTGGCGTTCCGTTGCTTCAGCGGCAGGCGCGACGACCACACGCCGCTGAGGATCAGCGCCTGCTTGCCGCCCAGCAGCTCGCCTTGCCAGGCCGGCAAACCGGCGCCGCCGCCGGGCAAGCTGGCCCGCAGCGCCTTCAGGTAATCGGTGAAGCTGCCGTGCTCGAAGGTGGTCCGCGGGAAGGCCTCGCGCAGCGCGTCCAGCATGGCGCCCAGCGCGCGCTGCGGCGGGTGGTGGTCGCAGCCGTTGCTCAGCAGCCACACGTCGCTGCGGCTGGCGGCGGCCATCTTTGCGAACAGCGCGGTGATCCGCTCGACGGCCACGGCGGGGTCGAGCGCGCGGCGGGTGTGCGCGTGCCACAGCTCACGATGGCCGAGCGCGGCGGCGTTCACGTAGCCGTCGATCTGGTTGATCGCCAGCACCCGGCTGCCGTCCGGCGCCTGCCACCACCACTCCAGGCCCAGCTTGCGGTCCTCATCGCCGTGGCCGCGCCAGTACACGAAGCTGTCGATGCCCGCCTGGGCGAGGATCTGCGGCATCTGCGCCAGATGACCGAAGGTGTCCGGCAGGTAGCCCACCTTCTGGGCGCCGCCGAACCGCGCGGCCAGCGCGTGGCCGATCTGGAGGTTGCGGACCGTGGCCTCCCCGCTGACCAGGAACTCGTCGGGCAGCACGTACCAGGGGCCGAGGGCCAGCTTGCCGGCCGCGGCCAGCCGAGCCACGCGCTCGGCCTGCCCCGGTCTGGCCGCGAGGTAGTCCTCGAGCGCGAGGAGCTGGCCATCGAGGCAGAAGTGCCGCCACCGCGGGTCGTGTTCGAGGGCGTCGAGCACCGCGTCGACCGTCTCGAGCAACTGCACGCGGAAACGCTGGAACGACAGGTACCACTCGCGGTCCCAGTGGGTGTGCGAGACCACGATGGCAAGGCGGGGGGTGTCGGGCATGGGTCTCCTCGGTGGCGCTCAGGCGCCGTCGCAGGCCGCGACCAGGTCGCGCACGGTCGCCGTCGCCAGCCCCACGCAGGTGTCCGCGGCGCCGTAGATCACGCGCACCGTGCCGTCGGGCGAGAGCGTGCCGTTCTCGTGCGGCGGGTCGCAGATCAACCCGCTCGGGAACACCACGTTCGGCACCTGGCCGGTCAGTTCGTACAGTTCGCGCGGTTCCAGCAGGTTGTCGCGGGTGCGACCGCGCACGATGGTCGGGTCGGCGAGGTCGAGCAACGCCGCGCCGGCCTGGTAGATGAAGTCGTTCAGGTGCGTGGCCACGCCATGGTAGATCAGCAGCCAGCCGTCCGCCGTCTTGACCGGTGGCGGCCCGGCGCCGATCAGCTCGTCCCAGAAGTGGAGCCGGCCGGCCAGCACCGGGCCCTCGCTGGTCCAGTGCACGAGGTCGTCCGAACTGCACAGCTCGATGACGTCGCCGGTGCGCGCGCCGCCCTCCGGTTGCACCGTGTTCGGCCGTTCGAGCAGCAGGTAGCGGCCGCCGACCTTCTCGGGAAACAGCACGCCGTTGCGCACGTCGCGGTCGCCGGTGACGGCCAGCAGGTCCAGGCGCGTGAAGTCGTCGGTCGTGAAGATGCCGACGCGGCACCCGCCGTCCATGTCGATCGCGCAGGTCACGAACCAGCGACCGTCAAGGCGCGTGATGCGCGGATCGTAGACGTGGTACACCTCGCCGCCGAGCTTGCCCAGCCCGGTGATCTCGACCAGTTGCGGTTCGACCCGGCAACGCTCGCCGCCGCAGCCGAACGCGCGCATGAAGTAGGTGCGCCGGCCGCGCGACTGCACGCGCAAGAGCAGCATGGGCTGGCCGTTGTCCAGGCGGCAGGCGCCCGGGTTGAAGACGCTGGTCGCGTCGACCAGCAACGGGGGCACGTCGGGCACATCGGCGCGGGTCAGCAGGGGTCCTTCCGGACGGCGTCGCAGGGTCATGGCGGCACCTCCTGTTCGGGGCTGTCGATGCTAGCATGTCGCGGCGCCGACGTCACGCGCCGCGCACCACCCCGTCGTCCTCGGCGTCGCGCTCGAGCGCCCGCAACCGCGTGAACATGCGCCGCAGGTCCCGCACCCCGCCCAGCGTGAACCAGACGAACACCACCCCGCCGGCCAGGAACTGCGTGCCCACGAACCAGCGCCAGAACGCCGCCCAACTCGCGTCGCTCACGTCGTGGGTCAGGTTGTAGACCGTGCCGACCACGAACAGTGTGAACCAGAAGAACGTCCAGCAGTAGGTGGCCACGTAGAAGATCTTGTCGCGCCGTGTGAACTCGGGCGTGAACAGGAAGAGCTTCTGCAGGCCGGTGACCACGCCGTCTCCTGTCACGGCGTCGTCGGCTACCTTCCAGCGCCCGCGGTGCAGCAGGCGGTCGAGGTCGAAAGACGCCCGGCTGCGCC
>CAZVWL010000016.1:0-23932 GCA_964630845.1 uncultured Fibrobacteraceae bacterium | reverse complement strand
TCTACGTCCCGAACAACGCCGTGGCCGTCTACGTCGGCGACTTCGATCCGGACGCGGTCCTGGCGCTGGCCGACCGCTACTTCGGCCGCGTTCCCCGCGGCCCGGACGTCGAACCCGTCCGCACCTTCGTGCCCGAGCAGGACTGCGAGAAACGCCTGCACGGCCGGGGCAACGCGCCCACCTCGGTGCAGCTGATGTTCCACGCGCCGCGCGTCGGCCACGACGATGCGCCGGCCATGTCGATCCTCGCCGACGTGCTCGGCTCCGGTGGCGGCGGCGGCCGCTGGGGGCGCGGCGGCGTGATGACAGGCCGCCTGCCCAAGCTGCTGATCCGCGAGAAGGAACTGGCCGTCAGCGTCAGCACCTTCAACTGGCCCCAGCTCTACGCGGGGTCGTTCCAGTTCCGCGCCACGCCCCGCCTGGACCGCGACGTGACGCCCGAGATGCTCGAGGAGGAACTCTGGGCCGTCATCGAGCAGGTCAAGCAGGAGGGTGTGACCGAGCTCGAGCTCGAGACCGCGCGCAACCGCGCTGAGGCTTCCTTCGTGCGCACGCTCGGCTCCAGCGGCGGCCTCGCCCGTCGCCTCGGCACCGCCGCCCTGACCCGCGGCTGGCGCACCTTGCAGACCGACCTCGACGCGCTCAAGGCCGTCACCAACGACGACATCATGCGCGTCGCCCGTCAGTACCTGGTCAAGCCCAGCAGCCTGACCGCCATCTACGTGCGCGAGGGCGACCAGCCCGGACGCCCCACCGGCCCGCAAGGAGGTGCGCGATGACCACGCGCATGCTGCCCGTCGTCCTGGTGCTCCTGCTCGGGTGCCTCGCCTGCTCGGCGCCGGCCCCGGTGAACGTCCAGCCGCGCCCGGCCGACCTCGCCTTCCCGCCGCTGGCTTTCGAGGCGCCCGACCCCGACGCGTTCCGCACCGTGGTCGGCGCCACGACGCCCGCCTACCTGATGGAAGACCACTCCCTGCCGCAGTTCTCGCTCACCGCGCTGATCCACTTCGGCGACCTCTACACGCCCGCCGGCCAGGAAGGCCTCGGCAGCCTGATGTCCGGCAGCCTGATCAGCGGCGGGACCAGCTCGCGCACGGGCGAGGCCATCGAAGAACGCCTCGAGTTCCTCGGCGGCTCGCTCTCCTTCTCCGTCGGCGAGCGCATCGCGCGCCTGTCGCTCTGGGTGCTGAGCAAGGACCTCGACGAGGGGCTCGACCTCTTCTTCGACGTGCTGCGCAACCCCGAGTTCCGCGCCGAGCCGCTCGGCGTGGTCCGCGCCCGCGAGATCCAGCAGCTCCGCCAGGCCAACGACCAGCCCGCCGGGATCCTCAGCCGCGAGTACGAGAAGCTGCTCTACGGCGACCACCCGCTGACCCGCCGCCCCACCCGCGACACCTACGCCGCGGTCGGCCCGGCCGAGCTGAAGGCCGCCCACGCGCAGTACTTCGTGCCCGGCAACATCATCCTGGCGGCGGCCGGCGATTTCGACCGTGCCGACCTCGCCGCCCGCCTCGCCCGGCGCCTCGAGGGCTGGCCCGACCGGCCGGTCACCTTCCCCACGGTGCCCACCGACCTGCCGTCGCCCGAACCCGGCGTCTACTTCATCCAGAAGGAGATCAACCAGGGCTACGTCAGCCTCGGCCATCTCGGCCTCGAGGACACCAACCCCGATTACCACGCCGTGCAGGTCATGAACTTCATCCTCGGCGGCGGCAGCTTCACCTCGCGCATCACCACCAAGGTGCGCTCCGACGAGGGCCTCTCCTACAACCAGGGCAGCCGCTTCACCTACCGCTGGGGTTTGCCCGGCACCTTCAGCGGCTACGTGCAGACCAAGTCCGAGACCGTCGGCTACGCGATCTCGTTGATCCAGGACGAGTTCGACCGCATCCGCACGGACCTCGTCAGCGAGGCCGAGCTGCACACCGCGCTCAACTACTACCTCGAGAGCTTCCCGAGCGTCTTCGAATCGCCCCAGAACACGATGAGCACCTTCGCCGAGCTGGAGATGACGGGCAAGCCGCGCGACCACTACCGGCAGTTCCGCGGCAAGATCGCGGCCGTCACCCGCGAGCGCGTGCGCGAGGTGGCCAACCGCTACATCGTGCCCGAGCGCATGGCGATCATGATCGTGGGCGACCGCGAGCCCTGCGACGCCGGCGGCGAGCGCTGGGCCGGGCCGCTGGAGCGGCTGGGGCCGGTGCGGACGGTGACGCTGGCCGATCCGTTGACGGGGCGGTGAGCAGACACCGACGCGATCGGTCTGCGGAGCATGTTTGACTATTATGTAAAATAGGCAAACATGCTCCGCAGGTGCATGGACACCTTGCGCGACCGGCGCGACGTCAATCGTTCGCCGCCGCCAACCGCGCCACCAGCCGCTCCGCCAGCAGGCGCCCGTTGGCCGCGTCGTGGCTGAGGATCGTGCCGGCTACGGTCACGTCGAGCCCCGGCACGTGGAACACGAACGTGTTCCAGAAGCCCTGGTGCCCGAGCGCGAACCAGCCGTCGAGGTCCATGGCCATCAGTCCGAGCCGGTAGGCGAACGTGCCGCCGCCGGTCATCGCGGCCAGCGACGTTTCCTCGCGCAGCACCTCGCCCGCCAGCAGCGCGCGCAGGAAGCGGGCGAGGTCGGGCACGTCGGCGATCAGCCCGCCGCCGCCGAAGAGGTCGAACGACGCGTTCCATCCGGTCACGTCGTGGTCGCCGAAGTACTGGTGCGCGCGTGGCGCGGCCGCCGCCGGCGCCGGCTCCTTCTGCTCCCACCAGGTGGCCGCCAGCCCGAGGCGCTCGAACCCGAGCAGTTCGCGCACGGCCGCGGCCAGCGACCGCCCGCTGGCCTGCTCGACCACCGCCCCGAGCAGCACGTAGCCCGTGTCCGAGTAACGGTACGCCCCGCCCGGCGGGCCGAGCGGGTCGAACAGCTCCACGCAGCGCCGCACCTGCGCGTCCGCGGTCCACGCGTGCTGCGGCGCCGCTACGATCCGTTCGCCGTAATCGCCGTCGGTGTGGTCGGCGAGCCCCGCGGTGTGGCTCAGCACCTGACGCAGCGTGATCGCGCGCAGGTCGTAGCCGTCCCCGTTCAGCAACGTGGCCAGGCGCGCCGGCAGCAGGCCGCCGAGCGGCGCGTCCAGGCGCAGGTGCCCATCCTCGACCAGCCGCAGCACGGCCGCCGCCACGTACACCTTGGTGTTGCTGGCGATGCGGAACGTGTGCGCCGGCGTCAACGGCTCTTGCGACCCGCGCGCCACCGCGCCCGCGGCGCCTTGCCAGTCCAGCCCCAGCCGGGGCGCCATCACGCCGGCCGCCACGCCCGGCGCCGCCGGGTTCTCGGCCAGGAACTCGGCCAGGATCTGCTGGAGGTCGGCGGCGAGGTCGGCGTGGTCCTGCGCCGGGACCGCGGTGGCCGCGAAGATGGCGACCACGCCAGCGAGGACGAGCGAGGCGATGAGCTTCATGGCGATGGCTCCCCGTGGTATCGATGGCCGTGCCGCATTGCAGCAGATCCGGCAAGACCCCGCAAGCCCGGATGTGGTAGGTTGCCGCCGGGGCGCCGGCGCATCGCCTCGAAGGAAGGTTCGCCTCATGACCGCCGAGTTCACCTGGCATGCCGCCAGCGCCGACCGCTGGGCCGACCTCGCCGCGCTCTTCGGCGCCCGCGGCGCCTGCGGCGGCTGCTGGTGCCAGGTGTGGCGGCGGCCGCGGCGCGAGTTCGAGGCGGGCAAAGGCGACGGCAACCGCCGCGCGCTGCAGGCGCTGGTGGCCGGCGGCCGCGAGCCCGGCCTGCTCGGCTATCTGGACGGCGAGCCGGCGGCCTGGTGCGCGGTGGCGCCCCGTGCCGAGTACCCGGCGCTCGCGCGGTCCCGCGTGCTCGCGGCGGTCGACGATGCCCCGGTCTGGTCGATCTCCTGCCTCTTCGTGAGCAAGGCGCACCGTCGGCGGGGTCTGTCGGTGCTCATGCTCCAGGCCGCCGTGGCGTTCGCGGCCGCGCGGGGGGCGGCCGTGGTCGAGGGCTATCCCATCGAACCCCGCGACGCGACCGCGCCCGACCCGTTCGTCTGGACCGGCCTGGCCTCGGCCTTCCGCGCCGCCGGGTTCGTCGAGGTGGCGCGCCGATCGCCCACCCGGCCGATCATGCGGCGCCACGCGTGACCGGCGTCCGGCCCCCTGCGCATTTGACGGCCTCGATTATCCTGTTTGTTGCCCACGTGCCCGCCCGCTGACCCAGCCCCCTTCGTCGCCCAGGGAGGCCCGCCCATGCCAGCGCGTCGCCTGCTCGCCCCGTGCCTGTCGCTCGCCCTGCTGCTGTCGCTTGCCCTCGCACGACCCGCCGCCGCCGCCGCCGCCGGCGAAACCCTGCGCCAGGCGCTCGCGCCCTTCGGCCCCGACCTCGTCACCACCGGCCGCCTGCTCGACCGCGCCTTGCCACTGTCCGGCGTGCGCGACCTCGACGGCCGCCCCGACGCACCCGCGCTCACGCCGGCCCGATTGCGCGGCGTTCTGGACGAGCTCGACCGCGCCGCCCTCGCGCCCGGCTCGTGGCCCTCGCCCGCCATGCTGCGTGCCCGCGCCACGGCCCCCGCCGCCGACCCGGCGCCGCTGGAGATCGCCGTGGTCGACCTCGCCTACCAGACGCTCCGTCCCGACGCCCTCGACCGCGGCCTGCTGTTGTACTCGACCGCCACGCAGACCCTCGAACCGCGGCCGGACGCGACGACCGCCGACCTGCTGCATACCCGCCGCGCCGTGGCCGCCGCCACGCTGCGCCAGGCCACCTTCCACGGCGCCCGCGCGCGCTTCGTGGTCCCGCGCGACCTGCTCTTCGTCGACGGCCCGGTGACCCTGCGCATCGACCTCGCCGACGGCGCCGGCCTGCGCCCCATCCAGCCCGACCGGCCGCTCGTCGCCCGCTACGCCGCCACCGGCCGCAAGGAGATCCGCCTGCAGCTCGTCGCCGCCGACGGCGCCACGCGCTGGACCCGCTTCCTGCTCGACGTCGTGGCGCTCGACACGCCGCCGCCCAGCGCGGTCTGGCCCCTGCAGGCTTCCATCGCCTTCGACGGCGTCGCCGCCACGGGGGAGGCCTTCGTCTACCTCGCCGACGGCCACGCCGAGGTCACCCGCCCGGTGGTCGTCGTCGAGGGCTTCGACCTCGACGACTCCTACAACTGGCCCGAGCTCTACGCGCTCTTGAACCAGGAGAACCTGCTCGAGGACCTGCGCGCCGCCGGCCGCGACGCCGTGGTGCTGAACTTCGCCTCGGCCACCGACCTCATCCAGCGCAACGCGTTCCTGCTGGTCGAGCTGTTGCAGACGCTCGACGCCCAGCTGCCGCCGACCGCCACCTACCCGGTCGTCGGCGCCAGCATGGGCGGCCTGGTGGCGCGCCGCGCGCTCGCCTGGCTGGAATCCGCAGGCGGCGGCCACCGCTGCGACCTCTTCGTGTCCTTCGACGTGCCGCACCTGGGCGCCAACATCCCGCTCGGCCTGCAGTGCTGGGTCGATTTCTTCGCCGGCGACTCCGGCGAGGCCGCGTATCTCTTGAGCCGTCTGGCGACCCCGGCCGCCCGCCAGATGCTCCTGTATCACCACACCGCGCTCAGCGGCACGACCGCCGCCCCCGACCCCCTCCTACCCGCGTTGCAGGACGACCTCGCCGCCCTCGGCGACTGGCCCGCGCAACCGCGCCGCGTGGCCCTGGTCAACGGCAGCGGGTCGGCGGTCGGCCAGGGCTTCGCGCCCGGCGCGCAGCTCATCCTCTACGAGTACGAGAGCTTCCTGGTGGACATCATCGGCAACGTGTGGGCCGTGCCCGACGGCAACAGCCAGGTCGTCTTCCGCGGGCTCATCGATCTGGTCTGGCCCTTCCCGGACAGCCAGCGCACCGTCACCGTCGCCGGCACGTCGCCCTGGGACGGCGCGCCGGGCGGCCACCGCAATTCGCTCGCGCAGCTCGGCGACACGCAGGTCGAGTACGGAGACATCGTCGCCCTGCACGACAATCATGCCTTCATCCCCACCACGAGCGCGCTGGTGATCGACGGCGCCCCCTTCGACGCGGTCTTCGTGCCGGCCGTCAACGAGGAGCACGTGGCCGTCACGCCGGCGAGCCGCGAGTGGCTGCTCGCCGAGCTGCTCGGCGCCGCGACCGCCGCCCCCGCGGCGCCGGTGCCGGTGGCCGCCGCGCCGCGGCTCGGCGCGGCCTCGCCCAACCCCTTCAACCCCCGCACCGAGATCACCTTCGTGCTGCCCCAGGCCGGCCCGGCGTCGTTGTGGATCGCCGACGCCCGCGGCCGCCACGTGGCCCGCCTGGTGGCGGGCGACCTCGCCGCGGGGTCGCACGTGGTGGCATGGGAAGGCCGCGACCAGCAAGGCCGCGGCCTGGCGAGCGGGGTCTACCTCGCGGTCCTCGAGCACGGCGGCCATCGGCTCGCCACGCGGCTGACCCTGGTGCGTTGAGCGGGCCCGGTCGCTCAGTCGAGCGAGACCGTGGCGTCCTCCATGATGACGCCGTAGCGGTAGCCCGCGCCGAAATCGCGATCGGCGGCGATCGTGCCGCGCACGGTGACCAGATCGCCGACCGCGACGGTCGACTGCGTGGTGACCGTCAGGTCGTTGGTGCCGTCATCGCCGGTGCCGTCGCGCAGGTGCACCCAGTTGCGGCCCATGATCGACGGGGAGAACTTCACGACGCGGCCACGCACCGCCACCTCGCTGCCGGCGAGCGCCTGGCGCTCGGCCCAGACCTGGGCGACCGTCTTGCCGCCGTCGGCGGGCGCGATGTTCGAGAGGTCGATGTCCGCGCCGGGCGAGACCGGGGGATGGCCGCCGGGCATCTGCATGGCCTCGGGCCCCTGGGCGGGCTGCGGGGCGGGGGTGTTGGCGGGGGTGTTGGCGGCGGTCTCTTGCGCCGGGCGGTCGTCGCCGCAGCCGGCGGTCATGATCAGGCCGCCCAGCAACATCGTGACAAGCAACGTGGTCTTCACCGTCGAGCCTCCCTCGTGTAGAGTGGTGGGGGGAACGAATCGAGACAACTTCGGTTGTTCTTGTGGACACGATAGACGATGCACCCGTCTTTGTCGCGGGTCAACCGGCGACGGTGTTGGCCGCCGCCTCGAAAGAGACTTCCGCCATGCCCCTGGTCGATCCCCTGCCGCCCGATGCCGACGCCGAGGTGCGCGAGCTGGCGCGCTTCTTCGACGAGACGCTCGGCTTCTGCCCGCGCAGCGTGTTGACGATGCAGCGTCGGCCCGCGATCGCGCGCGCCTTCATCCAGCTCAACATGGCGGTGATGGCCAACGACGGTCGGGTGACCAGCGCGCTGAAGCGCCTGATCGGCCACGTGGCCAGCCACGCGGCGGGGTGCCGTTACTGCGAGGCCCACACCGTCCTGGCGGCGCAGCGCTACGGCGCGGTCGACGAGCAGCTGGCGAACGTCTGGGACTATCGCCGCCACCCGGCCTTCAGCGACGCCGAACGCGCGGCGCTCGATTTTGCCGTCGCCGCCGCCTCGATCCCCAACGGCGTCGACGCCTCGGTGCGCGACGCGCTGCGCCGCCACTGGGACGACGGCGAGATCGTCGAGATCCTCGGCGTCGTGGCCCTCTTCGGATTCCTGAACCGCTGGAACGACAGCATGGCCACCACCCTCGAGGAGGGAGCTGCGGCAGCGGCGCAGCAGTGGCTGGGCGACCTCGGCTGGGAGCGTGGCAAACATGGCGATGCGTGATCATCCCGCCTGGTTCGCTGCGGCAAGCCTGACGGCGCTGCTGACCGCGCTTCTGACCACGTCCGGCTGCCGCGGCGAGACCGACGCGCCGCTCACGGGAATGCTGGCCCGCGAAGGCGAGACCTTCGTCTTCAGCCCCTGCCACACGCGCACGCGCGTCCCGGTCGCGCTCGGGGGCGACCACGCCGCGCTGGCCGCCGCCTTCGCCGAGTGGCCAGACGTGCCCGCCGATCTGCTCCTGGTCACCGTCGTGGGCCGCATCGCCGTGCCGCCGCCGGACCGCGCGACCACCAAGGGGCCCGAGACGCCGCACCTGCTGGTCGCCAGCTTCACGGGCATCTGGCCCGGCGAAACCTGCGGCCAGCCTCACGCCACGGCCCAGCTGCAGGACATGTACTGGCGCCTGACCCGCCTCGAGGGTCGACCCGTGCGCGTGCGCGAAGGCGGTCGCGAACCGCACCTGGTCCTGCACGGCGCCGACCGGCGGCTCGCCGGCTCGACCGGCTGCAACCAGCTCGACGGCACCTACGAGCACGATGGCGAGTCCATGAGCTTCGGGCCGATCGCGACCACCAAGATGATGTGCCCGGACCTGCATGAGCAGGAGCAGGCCATGCTGCAGGCCCTGGCGCGGGTCGTGTCCTGGCGGCTGGATGGCCAGCACCTCGAGTTGCTCGACGAGGGCGGCGTGGTGCTGTTGCGCCTGGAGGAGCGGGCGCTCCACTGATGTTCCACCGCACCCTGGCCGACATCCTCGTCGTCGTGCACCTGGCCTTCATCGCCTACGTGGTGGCCGGCGGCCTGCTCGGCCTGCGCTGGCGCCACAATCCATGGCTGCACCTGCCGTGCGCCGCCTGGGGCGCGCTCATCGAGTTCACCGGCTGGATCTGCCCGCTGACGCCGCTGGAGGTCCGCTGGCGCATCCGCGCCGGCCAGGAGGGGTACCAGGAGAGCTTCATCGAGCACTACCTGCTGCCGGTCATCTATCCGGACGGCCTGACCCGCGAGGTCCAGCACTGGCTCGGGGCCGGCGTGATCCTCTTGAACCTGGCCGTCTATGCGTTAATCTGGTGGCGGCGCCGCCGCCGGCGCCGCCGTTGATCAGCGCGAAAGGATCGACCATGCCGCTGGCGCGCATCCCCCTCGACGACTTCCAGCTCCGCTGCCACCACCTCTGGGACTCGCGCTGGCTGCTGCTCTGCGCCGGCGACCTCGCCACCGAGCACTTCAACCTCATGACCGTGGCCTGGGGCAGCTTCGGCACCATGTGGTCGCGCCCGTTCGCGCAGATCGTGGTGCGGCCCACGCGTCACACGTACGCGTTCACCGAGCGCTACGACACCTTCACCCTCTGCGCGTTCCCCGACCTCTGCCGGCCCGTGCTCAAGCTCATGGGCACCAGGTCGGGCCGCGACATCGACAAGATCCACGATTCGGGCCTGACGCCGGTGCCGTCGTTGACGGTGGCCGCGCCCGGCTTCGCCGAGGCCGAGCTGATCGTCGAATGCCGCAAGATCTACTGGGACGACGTGCGGCCGGGCCATTTCCTCCTGCCGGAGCTGCAGGACAACTACCCGGCCCGCGACTACCATCGCATCTACTTCGGGGAGATCACGGCCGTGCGCGGCATCGAGCCATACCGGGCCGAGTGACACGCGCTGGCATCGGGCACCGCAATCGGTTATGTTGACCTGAAGAAGTCCCTGATCTGCGCCCGGCGTCGTTCAGCGACCGTACCCTTCGTCCTGGAGTCGCCATGGCCACGTCGCCGCACACCTTCCACATCCCGGTCATGGGCACGGGTTTTACGATCGACACGCCGCTGAAGGTGGCGCGGTACGGCATCTCGTCGGTCGTCTCGCTGGTCGACGACGTGCTCATCGAGCAGATGCGGCGCGTGATCAGCGCCGCCCACGGCGAGGCCTGCGAACCGATCGAAGACGACGCCGACGACGCGCGGTCGCACAGGATCACGGCTTACCTCGACCTGCTCGACCGGCTCGTCAAGCAACAGGTCGAACGCTTGCGGTCGGCGGCCTTCGAGGCCGGCAGCGAGGTGACGCGCTATTTCGAGATGCTGCCCGCGTCGCCGCTACGGGATCTCTACCACCGGATGCTGGACAGCGCCGGCAGCTGCCGCGACGCGTTGCAGGCGCAGCTGCGCGAGCGGATCGTGCCCGGATCGATCGACGTCAATATCATGACCAAGCTCGACCGCGAGCACGATCGCCGCGGCAACCCGTTGCCGCCGCGCGGCTCGGACGCGCTCAGCGCGCTGCGCGGCTTCATGAGCAGCGGCGTGCGGTCGGCGGTCGTCCTGTCGGCCGGCATGAATCGCCGCCTCTTCAGCTACATGAGCGAGTTCGCCGATTTTTTTCCGGACGAGCAGGGCGAGCTGCGCAAGCGCATCATCCTGAAGGTCAGCGACTTCCGCTCGGCCCTGGTGCAGGGCAAGATGCTGGCCAAGCTGGGCCTGCACATCTCCGAGTTCCGCGTCGAGTCGGGACTGAACTGCGGCGGGCACGCGTTCGGCGGCAAGGGACACCTGCTCGGACCCATCCTCGCCGAGTTCCAGCGCGAGCGCGCCGCCCTGGCCGACCAGCTCGCGGCGTTGCGCAAGCAGGCGCTGGCCGCCATGGGCCGCGATCCGGACGTGCCGCTTGCGCCCGCCCGCCTCACGGTGCAGGGCGGCCTGGGCACGGCGGAAGAGGCCGATCTGCTGCAGCGCGTCTACGGCGTGGACGGCACCGGCTGGGGCAGCGCGTTCCTGCTGGTGCCGGAGGTGGTCAACATCGACCCGGAGAGCCTGGCGCGCCTGGAGACCGCCACCGAGGCCGACATCGTGCTCGGCGGCAGTTCGCCGCTGGGCGTGCCGTTCTGGTCGCTGCGCACGTCGGCGAGCGAGGACGCGCGGCTCCGGCGCATCGCCCTGGACCGGCCCGGCAGTCGTTGCCCCAAGGGGTACCTGGTCTCCAACACCGAGTTCACGCCGCAGCCGATCTGCACCGCCAGCCGCGCCTATCAGCGGCGCAAGCTGGAGCAACTCGCCCTGGCGCCGCTGACCGACGCCGAGCGCGAGAGCAGGCAGGATGCGGTGATGGCCAAGGCCTGCATCTGCCACGACCTCGCCGGCGGCGCCACCGGCCCCCTGGGCATCGACCCCGAAGCGCGCACCGCGGTCTGCTGCGGCCCCAACACGGCGTACTTCCAGCGGCGCGCCACGCTCCGGGAGATGGTCGACCATATCTACGGCCGGCTGCGGCTGCCGCTGGCGGCGCATCGGCCGCACATGCTGCTGAAGGAACTGTCGTTGCACGTGGCCTGCCTCGGCGAGGACGTGCGCCGTCTGGCGGCCGAGCCGCACGAGGGACTCGCGGCGTCGGTGGCCGCCGGCGCGGTCAACCTGCTGGACGGGGTGCGCCATTACCGGGAGCTGGTCGCGGAGATCGCGGCCGAGCAGCGGGCCGCGTTCGAACAGGGGCTCGAGGCGCTGGCGCTGCAGATCGAGGCGTTGGTGCCGGCGCCGGCAGGTTGCGCGCCCGCGGTCAATCGCAGCCGAAGCACCGGATCAGCCTGACGAGCATTTCGCGCTGGCGCGGCCTGACCTCCTCGAACTCGAATCCCGCAAGGTGCCGCGGCGGGTCCACATCCGTGCCGGTCCAGACGCAGCGCGCGTCGATCCGCCACGGTTCGCCGGGCCCGCAACCATCGGTCGCGCCGATCACCAGCTGGTAGTCGCCGTGCAGCGTGGCGGGGGTGTCGCTTTCAAGGCGCAGGCCACGCAGCGAGAGGTCGACGATGCGACCGATCGATCGGCCCGTCGAGGCGCAACGAACCTCGAGCGGGATCGTGAGCTGGCGGCGAGGCAGGGTCCGGTTGGTCATCGCGGCCGTCCTTCAGGCTTGCGCGTCCTCGTTCAGCTATCGGCCGCGGTCGCGTCCGGTTGAGGGAGGTTACCGGGTTGGCCAGGAAATCGAAAGCCCACGATCGACGCGAAGCCGCCCCGGCCGGCCGCGAGGCGCCCTGGCGCCAGTGGGGCAGCGACCTCGACCCGCAGGCCGTCCAGCAGATGCGCGACGCGGCCCGCCTGCCCGTGTCGACCGCCGGCGCCCTGATGCCCGACGCGCACGTGGGCTACGGCCTGCCGATCGGCGGCGTGCTGGCCACCGACGGCGTGGTCATCCCCTATGCCGTGGGGGTCGACATCGCTTGCCGCATGCGCCTGAGCGTGCTGGATCGGCCTGTGGCCGACCTCGAGACGCGGCGGGACGCCCTGCGACGCGCCCTGCAGGAACAGACGCGGTTCGGCACCGGGGCGGCCTTCGCCGCAGACCAGCGGCGCGACCACCCGGTGCTCGACGAGGACTGGTCGGTCTGCCCGGTGACCCGCGCCAACCGTGACCTGGCGTGGAGCCAGCTCGGGACCAGCGGCAGCGGCAACCACTTCGTGGAATACGGGCGCCTGACGCTGACCGAGCCGGAGCTGGGTCTGGCGCCGGGCACGTACCTCGCGTTGCTGAGCCATTCGGGCAGCCGCCGGCCTGGCCTCGAGGTGGCCGAGCACTACGCGCGGCTGGCTGCCGGGCTCCAGCGCCTCCCGAGGGGCGGGCATGGGCGGCTGGCCTGGCTCGACCTGCGCAGCGAGCCCGGCCAGCAGTACTGGGCCGCCATGCAGCTGATGGGGCGCTACGCGGCGGCCAACCACGAGCTGATCCACGGCGGGGTGCTGCGCGCGCTCGGGGCGGTGGCGATCGGCGTGGTCGAGAACCATCACAACTTCGCCTGGCTCGAGGAGCACGGCGGCCGCGAGGTGGTGGTGCACCGCAAGGGCGCCACGCCGGCGGGCGAGGGCACGCTCGGCGTGATCCCCGGTTCGATGGCCACACCCGGATGGGTGGTGCGTGGCCTGGGCAACCCGGCGAGCCTGAACTCGGCCAGCCACGGCGCCGGCCGCGCGATGAGCCGCGCCGAGGCCAAGCGGCGGCTGCGCCGCGGCGACGTGGCCGCGCTCCTGGCCGACCGCGGGGTGGAATCGCTGGGGGCCGACCTCGACGAGGCGCCGCAGGCGTACAAGGACATCACGGCCGTGATGGCGGCCCAGGCCGACCTCGTCCGCCCCATCGCCCGCTTCGATCCGGTGCTCGTGCGCATGGCCGGCGGGAACCTGAACGGCTGATCCGTCGTTAATACTTGATTCCCGTGCGATTTTTACTGAGGGTTGGGACGACCCCGGTCCGCCTGTCACGTCCTGGAGGCTCGAACCCCATGCCGCCCGAGTCCCGCGCCATCACGGCTGTCGACATGCCCGTCTGCATCGCCCACCGCGGCGCCAGCGGCCGGGAGCCGGAAAACACGCTGCGTGCGTTCGAGCGCGCCATGGAGCAGGGCGCCACCTGGCTGGAATTGGACGTGCATGAGGCGCACGGTCGCCTGCTGGTCATTCACGACGATTCCGTCGACCGCACCACCGACGGCGCCGGTGCGCTGCGTGCGCTGCCGCTGGCGGCGCTGCGCAGCCTCGATGCCGGACACGGCGAAAAGATCCCGTTCCTGGAAGACGTGCTGGCCCTGGCCGCGGGCCGCGCGCGCCTGAACATCGAGCTGAAGAGCGGCGACGTGCTCGAGCCGACCCTCGCGGTGCTGCAGGACGCTGTCGCGAAGGGTTCCTGGCAACCGGAACACTTCTTGCTTTCCTCGTTCGACTGGGACCTGCTCGGAGAGGCCCGCCACCGCGAGCCTGCGATCCCGCTCGCCCCGCTGGTCGGCAAGGGCGCCGGCGGCGAGGTTCTCGAGGCCGGCGAGCGGATGAACGCCGAGGCGGTGCACATCTCGCGCTGGTCGGCGCGCGCCCGGTTCGTGGCCGCGGCGCACGCGCGTGGTCTGGCCGTGCGGGTCTACCCGGTCAACCGTCGCTGGGAGTTCGACCTGATGGTTCGCCTCGGGGTCGACGGGATCTTCACCGACTTTCCCGACCTGGCGCTCGCCTGGGGCGCACGCGCGCCTGCGGTGGCCGCCGGCTCGGCTTGACAACGGCGGGCCGGAGGTTACGCTCGCCCACGACCGTGGAATCCATCGACAAGGATGTCGCCATGCACCGGACGCTTGTTTTCCAGCCGATCCTGATCGCGTTCTTGCTGCTCCTGTTCTCCGGCGCAACCCCGCAAGCCAAGGCGGCCGACCCCGCCGTCGAGATGCATCCCTTCGAAGGGGCGTGCACGTCGGCGATCCTCATGGATGCGCTCACCGGCGAGGTCCTGGCCGGCAAGGATATCGACGTGCAGCGCCCGCCGGCCTCGATGGTCAAGATGATGACCCAGCTCTTGATCCTCGAGCGCATCGACCAGGGCGACCTCGCGTTGACCGACCTGGTCACCGTCTCGGCGCGGGCGAGCAAGATCGGCGGCTCCCAGGTCTGGCTCAAGCATCGCGAGCAGTTTCCGGTCGAGGACCTCCTGATGGCCCTGTCGATCCACTCGGCGAACGACGCGGCGGTCGCCCTGGCCGAGCACGTGGCGGGCAGCGTGGAGGCCTTCGTCGACCTGATGAACTTCCGCGCGCGGGAGCTCGGCCTGACCGGCACGGAGTTCCATTCGGTGCACGGTCTGCCACCCGGTCGCAGCCGCCCGACCGACCTCTCCACCGCCCGGGACATGGCCAACCTCGGACGCGAGCTGCTCCTGCACAAGACGTCGCTGTCGTGGTCGGCGATCGCCACGGCGCCGTTCCGCAACGGCGAATTCACCCTCTACAATCCCAACCGGCTGCTCGGCAAGTTCCGCGGTCTGGACGGGTTGAAGACCGGGTACACCAGCGCCGCCGGGTACTGCATCACGGCGACGGCCGTGCAGAAGGACGTGCGGCTGATCTCCGTGGTCATGGGCTGCGAGACCGACAAGGTGCGCGCGGCCGAAACCACGCGCCTGTTGACCTTCGGCTTCAACCTCTACGCCCCGGTGCCGGTGATCGCCGGCGCCGGCAAGACGCTCGAACTCACCGTCCCCGTGCAGGGCGGCAAGGACAAGCAGGTCGGCGTGGTCGTCGCCAGGGACCTGACCGTCACGATCCGGCGTGATCGCGAGGGTGCGATCTCCCTGCGCCACGAGCTGCCGCCGCAGGTGGAGGCGCCGGTGGCGGCGGGCGCCAAGCTGGGCGAGGTCGTCGCGGTCCTCGATGGTCACGAGCTTGGCCGCGTGGAATTGCTGGCGGCTTCCCCCGTGGAGCGCGGCACGTGGTTGCATCGGATCCTGCGCTGAAAGACCGGGCGAGCAGACCGTGCCTGCGGTTGTTGCCGCTGCTGCTGGTGCCCTGGCTGGTCTCGTGTCAGGCGGGTCCGGCGCGTTGGGTCAGCTATCCGGATGACATCCGCTTCGCCGCCGCGGCCGATTCGCTGGGGTTGACCGAGTTCCTCGCCTTGCCCGACGCCGAGCAGGCCGCGCGCGCGGTCGAGGCGGCGCGCTGGCAAGAGCGGGCGCTGTCGGCGGGGTCGGTGAGCGAGGCGCTGGGCGCGCTGAACACCGCGGTGGGCCTCGATCCCTCGTCGGGCTCGGCCTGGCTCGAGCTGGCGTTGCGCCGGCGCTGGTACGGCGACTATCGGCAAGCCGAGGATGCGCTGGCGGCCTGCCGGGCCGCGTTGCCGTGGCAAACGGCTCCGCAGCGCGAGGTGGCGGCCCGCGCCGCGCTCGGCGAGGCCTGGCTGCGCTACGACCGCGGCGAGTGGAAACGGGGGCTGGCCTGGCTCGACACCGCCCAGGCGCGCGGCGCCGACCCCGACGCCGTCGAGCTGCTGCGCGCGTTGCAGCTGACCGGGATGGGCCGCAACCGCCAGGCCGAAGACATCGCCTTCCGCTTCGCGGGCCGCGACCATCGCGCCCACTGGATCTACGGGGTTTCGTTCTGGCGTCGCGGCGCGGTGCAAACCGCGCACGGCATCTTCACGGGCACCGCGAGCGAGATCGCCCGCGGCGCCGACGATTTTGTCAAGGGTCCCATGCGGCCGGCGACGGTCAGCGCGGCGGAGTGCTATCGCGACTTCGCCACGGTCGAGGAACTGCTCGGCAACTGGTGGCTGGCGCGCCACAACTATCAATACTCGGCGAGCTTCGTGCCCTGGCGCGACGGTGGGGCGATGCAGCGCATCGACCACCCGATCCTCAGCCGCACCCGCGGCCGCACCCGCGGCCAGACCACGATGCCGGTCTGGCTCGCATACGATCGCTACTACGTCACCGGGTCGCTGTCGGCCTACACCGCGCTGGCGATGGCCCGCTTCGAGCAGGCGGACGACCCCGACGAGCGCGAGTTCTGGGGCGCGGCCGTGCTCGACGCCGCCGGCACCTGCCTGCGCCTGGACATCCACCCGGCCTGGGCTCAGCGCGCGCGCGGCCTCGTGCTGGCCACCTATGCCGATCAACAGGCCCGCGCCCGCCTCGATCTGGAGGCGGCGCAGCGCTGGTTCGATAGCCAGCGTCTGGACGACCTGCAGACGCTCGCCGCGCTCGGCCGCTTAAACCTGGAGGCGCAGCGTTTCGCCCGCGCGCGCCCCTTGCTGGAACGCGCCGTGGGATTGGCTCCCGACCAGGCCAGGCTCTGGAGCGACCTCGCCCTCTCCTACATCCAGCTCGGCGAGCCGGAGCAGGCGATGGCGGCGCTGTCGCGCGCGCTCTCGCTGAACGAGAACCTTGCCGTGGCCTGGTACAACCGTGGCCTGCTGCGCTGGAACCTGGACGACCTCGCCGGCGCGCGCGCCGATCTGGAGCGCGCGGCCGCCCTGGCTCCCGACGATCCCGAGATCGGCGGCCTGCTGCAACAGGTGCGGCGGCGTCTGGGCTCTTGAGCGTGGCCCGGCAACTTCGTGATGCGTTCGGGACCTCCGGCTGCTATGCTGCCCGGCTGTAGCACCACGACCGTCCGGGGAGGGCGTCTTACCATGCGTTACCTGGTGCCGCTCTGCGGCCTTGCCATGTGCCTTGCTGTGATTCAGCCGACGGCCGCCGGCGCGCAGGTCGTCGCGCGCGCCGGCCTGAGCGCCGCCGCGGTGCACGAGACGAACCTGACGTCCGACGCCCGGCGCGGTCTGGCCCTGGGTGTGGGCACGCGGCTGCGGCTCAGCGACGATTTCTCGTTGCGGCCCGAGGTCTGGTACCTGCAGAAGGGGCTCACGTCCGGCACGTTGTGGGAACGCATCAACCTCGAGACGCGTTACCAGACTGTGTCGATCCCCATTCTGCTGTCGCTCGATCTGCCGGCCACGCGGTTCGAGTCGCGGGCCGTGGCCGGCGTCGCGGTCGACTGGGTGCTGAACTCGGAGATCCGGCGCGCCGACCGGGGCGTCTGGCAAGAGGTCACCGAGCAGGACGAGAGCATCTACGTGAGCGTGGTGATCGGCGGCGGCACACGCTGGAGGCGCCTCGACCTCGACGTGCGTTACCAGCACGGCGTCGGGCGCCTGACGAACTACGACTACCGGGAGTTCCGCGACGTGATCCCGCTGCTGCACCCGTTCGAATCGGCGTATGACCGGACGTGGATCCTGACGGCGGGCTACTGGTTCTGACCCGCCGTCCTCACCCGAGCAAGGAGGCTTGTCGTGAAGCGTGTGCTGCTGCTGGTCGGAGTCCTGTGCATCGCGGCGGCGTTGCCGGCGTCGGCCGAACTCCTGCCGTCGTTCGGCCTGAAAGCCGGCGCCAATTTCTCGAACGTCAACCTCGACGACCTGGAATCGTCGAACCGCACCGGCCTGGTGGGCGGCCTGTTCGTCGTGTTGCCCTGGCCCGGCCTCACGTTGCAGGGCGAGGTGCTCTACACGACGAAGGGATTCAAGGAAGGCACCATGACGAGCCGCGAGGAGTTCGACTTCCGCATGCACGACATCCAGGTGCCGGTGCTCGTGAAGGTGCCGTTGCCGATCCCGGCGGTGTCGCCGTCGCTGTACGTGGGCCCGGCGCTGAGCGTGCGGGTCAAGGGCGAGGTGCAGGACGAGGACGGCGACTGGGTCGACATCAAGGATGACCTGAAGAGCACGTCCTGGAGCCTGGTCTTCGGCGCCGACCTCACGATCATGCGCACCGTGGTCCTGGACTTCCGCTACGATCTCGGCTTGTCGGCGCTCAGCGACACGCCGCTGGCCGCCAACGTCACCGACGTGGGCAAGGACATCAAGGACCGCACGTTCACGGTCATGGCCGGCGTGCGGTTCTAGCGGGCCACTTGGCGGCTCAGCGCAGGTAGCTGGCGCCGTTGACGTCGATGACGCTGCCGGTGAGCGCATCGGCGCGGCCGCTGACCGCCATCAGCACGGTCCAGGCGAGGTCGTCGGGATCGACCACCTGGCCGCCCGGGAACTGGGCGCGGATGCGGTCCCCCTCGGGGCCGGCGAGGTAATCGCGTGTCATGTCGGTCTCGACCCAGGCCGGCGCCACGGTGATCACCTTGATGCCCAGCGGAGCCAGCGCGATCGCCAGGGATTGCCCCAGGGCGTTCAGGCCGGCCTTGCTGGCCCCGTAGGCCGGCGCCTCGGGCTCGCCACGGAAGGCGCCGCGGCTGCTCACGTTCACGATGTAGCCGCGGCGCTCGGCCAGCAGGGGAATCGCCGCCTCGCAGATCAGGGCCGGCGCGGTGAGGTTGACCGCCAGCGTGCGTTCCCAGAGGTGTCGCCAGCGCGCCGCGTCTTCGCCGGGCGCCGGCATGCGGTCGTAGATTCCCGCGTTGTTCACCACGATGTCGAGGCCCCCGAGCGCGGCCGCCGCCCGCCCGGGCAAGGCGGCGGCCTGGTCGGGATCGGCGAGGTCGGCCGCCAGCACGGCGTGGCCTCTGCCGGGCAGGGTCTCGGCGAGGTGCCGCGCCGCCCGTTCGGCGGCGCGGCAGTGCAGGGCGAGGCGGGCGCCATGGTCGGCCAGCAGGGCCGCGATGTGGCGGCCGAGGCCGCGGCTGGCGCCGGTCACCAGGGCGTGGCGTCCGGCGAGGTCGATCGGTGTGGCCATGTCGCGCCTCCTCTCGTGTCGGATCAGTTGCGGTCCTGCGGGAACGTGCGGACCTCCGGCAGCCGGATCGGTTCGCGCGCGATGCGCTCGAGCAGGACCTCGACGGCCTTCTCGAGCTGCGGGTCGCGGCCCGCGATCACCTCGTGCGGCAGGTTGTCCACCACGATGTCCGGGTCCACGCCGTGGTTCTCGACGACCCATTCCCCGTCGAGGCTGTAGATGCCGAACTCGGGGAAGGTCACGTTGCCGCCGTCCAGCAGCGGGACGGTGCGCGCGATGCCCACCAGGCCGCCCCAGGTGCGCGTGCCGATCACCGGGCCCAGCTCGTAGAACTTGAAGTAGTAGGGCAAGGCGTCGCCGCCGCTGCCGGCGTGGGCGTTGCTCAGCATGGCGAGGTGGCCGAGGAACGCGGTGCCGGGCGTGCGCCAGTCCTGCCCGTAGCGGGGCCGCCACATGTTGACCAGCCGCTGGCGCAGGATGTTCATGAAGAAGTCGGGGATGAAGCCGCCGCCGTTGTAGCGTTCGTCGATGATCAGGGCGTCCTTGCGCAGCTGCGCGTAGTAGCCCTTGGCGAAGCCCTGCTGGCCGCCGACCGCGGTGTTCGGCAGGTGCAGGTAGCCGATTCTGCCGCCGGACAGCTCCTCGACGCGGCGACGGTTGGCTTCGACCCAGGCGGTGTAGCGCAGGTCGGCCTCGCTGCGGAGCGTCTCGACGGTGAACTCGCGGCTGTCCTTGCCGTCGGGGCGCGGGCCCACGCGCAGCGTGACCTGCTCGCCCACCTGGTCGATGAACAGGCTGTAAGGATTCTGCGGCGCGCGCAGCTCGATCCCGTTGACCGCCAGCAGGTACTCGCCGGCGCTCACGTTGCGGCCGGGACCGAACAGCGGCGTGTCCCCGCCGCCGTTCCAGTCGCGCTCGGTCAGCACCCGGTCGAAGCGGTAGCGGCCGCTGGCGGCGTCGAGCGCGAAGTCGCAGCCGAGCAGGCCGGTGCCGATACGCGGGTGCTGCGGCCGATCGCCCGGACGGGCGTATGCATGCCCGGCGTTCAGCTCGGCGATCAGCTCGCCCACCAGGTAGGTGAAGTCGGCGCCGTGCGACACGTAGGGCAACAGCTCGCTGTAGCGCGTCCACATCAGGTCCCAGTCGACGCCGTGCAGCCCCGGGTCGTAGAAGAAGTCGCGCTGCAGGCGCCAGGCCTCGCGCAGCATCTGCCGGTACTCGGCGCGGGGGTCGACCGTGGCCTTCATGTCGGCCGTGCGCAGCGGCTTCTCCGCCGGTTTCTGGTCGGCCTTGGCGTCCACGATGCCCAGCTTGTCGCGGTGGTTGTAGAGGATCTTCTTGCCGTCGGCCGACAGCACGTAGCCGCCGAGCTCCTTCAGCACGGTCTTCTTCTCGCGCTCCTTGAGATCGAAGTAGTTGAGCGACGTGGACGCGCGCGTGTTGCCGCGGCCGCCGCCCGGGGTGAACGGCCGTTCGAGGAAGAAGAGCTTGCCGTCGGCGTGCTGCAGGTCCATGTAGTTGCCGGGCGGCACGTCCAGGGCCACCATGCGCGCCGCCAGGCCGTCGAGGTCGATGCGCAGCGACGCGTCGGCCTTGCCCTTCTTCTGGTCCTTCTTGTCCTTCTCGTCCTTCTCGTCATCCTTGTCGCCCGTGTCGGTGCGCACGGCCACGGTGTCGGCCTGCGGCGGGAACGGGTGCGGCAGGTCGGCGCGCAGCGTCATCAGGTAAAGGCCGTCGCGATGCTCCCAGATGGGCTTGAGGTCGAAGCCGCCGATCGTCGGGTTGAAGTGACGCGCCGAGGTGAAGAACAGGTACTTGCCGTCGCGATCGAAGCAGGGGTGGCCCTCGTCGGTGAAGTCGTCGGTCACCGCATGCACCTTGTTCGTCTTCATCTCGTACAGCCGCAACGAGCCGAAGCCGTTGCTCTCGGGCCTGGCGTACGCAACCCAATCGCCACCGGGGCTCCAGGCGGCCTGCGTGATCGGTCCGGTGACGCCCTGGTCGATGGTCTTGACCGTGCCCTTCGCGGCGTCGACCACCAGCAGGTCGAGGGCGGCGTTGCTCACGAGCAGGTTCTTGCTGTCGGGCGACCACGTCAGGCCGTAGATCCAGCCGCCGAGCCCATCGGTGAGCCGGCGTTCCTGGCCGCCGCCGTCGGCAGGCCGCAGGTACAGCTCGTATTCGCCGCTGCGGTCGCTCACGTAAGCGAGCGTCGTTCCGTCGGGCGACCAGGCCGGGATGCGCTCGTGCACCTCGGGCGTGCCCGTCAGGTTGCGCACCGGGCCCTTCTCGGCCGGCAGGCTGAAGATGTCGCCACGCGCCGAGGTCACCACGCGGTTGCCGTCGGGCGCCACGTCCCAGTCGCGCAGCATGTCCTGCACCGAGCGCACGGCCGGCCGGGCCCAGACGTTGTCGCTGCGCAGGCCGACCTTCAGCCGACGCGGCGACGGCCGGGCCTCGGCGAGGTCGAGCACGTAGAGCCAGCCGCCGTTCTCGTAGACGATCGAGCCCTGCCCGAGGCTGGGAAACTTCACGTCGTAGACGTCGTGGAAGGTGATCTGCCGGTGCGCGTCGCTCGGCTCGTGCCAGGCCCAGATGTTCAGCTTGCCGTCCTGGCGGTCGCTCGTGTAGTAGATCGACTCGCCGTGCCACATCGGGAAGTTGTCGGTGCCGACCCAGTCGGTCACGCGCCGCGTGTCGTTGCGGGCCGTGTCGTAGATCCAGATGTCCTGGGCCATGCCGCCCTTGTAGCGCTTCCAGGTGCGCTCCTCGCGGGTGATGCGGTTGAACGCGATCCGCTTGCCGTCGGCGCTCCAGCTCGACAGGCCGGCCTCCGGCAGCATGAGGGGCTCGGGCAGACCGCCATCGCGGTCGACCACGAACAGCTTCAGGTCGCGGCCCGTATGGCTCTGTCGGCCCGTCTGGAAGCGGATGCGCCGGCCGTCCGGTTCCCAGCCGATCACGCGGTCGGTGCCCGGATGGAAGGTGAGCCGCTGCGGCTCGCCGCCGCGCGCGGGCATCACGTAGACGTCCACGTTGCCATCGTATTCGCCGCTGAAGGCGATCCAGTTGCCGCAAGGGCTGAACTTCGGCGAGGTCTCCAGACCGGCCGAACTGGTCAGGCGCCGCGCCTCGCCGCCCTGGGCCGACACCGTCCAGAGGTCGCCCGCGTACACGAAGACGACCGTGCCGCCATGGATGTCCGGCATGCGCAGCAGCCGCATGTCGTCGAGGTCCGGCGCTGCCGCCGCGGCGGCGGTCACGAGCACGAAACAGCAGAACAAGATGAACAACGGCAACGGCCTGCGTCGCATGAGGGGATCCTCCAGGAGTAGGGCTGGGCGAGGAACAACGCCACAGTATACGCACAAACCCCCGTCCCGTTTCAATCGGGACGGGGGTTGTGCGCGGCCGGGCGACCTTACTTGGCGGGCAGGCCGACGGGAGCCTCGTGCACGGCGCCCGCAGGTGTCACGCGCACCCGGGTGACCTTGGCGCCGTCCCAGGTCACCGTGGCCACGGTCCAGACCTGGTTGTTGGTCAACGTCTGCTGGAACACCTCGACCTGCTCGGAAGGCGTGGCCTCGAAGAGCGTCAGCATCACCGTGCAGTCGCTGGCCAGGCCGGTGCCGTGGTCGCTCCAGTAGTGGATCTGCACGAGATAGTCGCCGGCCGGCAGCTCGCGCAGCCCGGTGATGTTCTCGGGGCCGTACCCGTTGACGTCGTCGACATCCAGCTCCAGGCCGCTGGCTGTCTGCCGGTTGGCGAAGTAGCAGCGCTCGCCGGCGGGGTCGGTCACCCAGAGGTCGACGTCGGTGCCGTTGGTGTTCCAGAACAGGGTGGCGCGGAAGTCGGCGCGCGGCACGACCGCCGCGAAGCCGGCCCGGGCCCTGGCCTCGCGCGAGCCGGCGCGGGCGGTCACGTCGAGCCGCACGCGCCGCGATTGCGCGCTGCCCGGCAGGATGATGACCTGCTCGAAGCGACCGTTCTGCAGCGGCAGGTTGTAGACCTGCCGCAGGTCGCGGTCGATCACCAGCTCGGCGGTCGCCAGCTGCGGGTTGGCCACCCAGCCCGAGACGTTCAGGATACGGCTGGTCACCGGGCTGCGGATGAAGTCGATGCGCGCGTAGAAGTCGACGCGGTAGGTCAGCTCCTGCACGAGCGTGACGCCGTCGACGGTGAAGGAGAAGTCGAAACGGGCCTCCGGCTCGTCCCAGTCGGCCGGGATCATCACCGGCACCTTCCAGCGCGTCTGCGCGCCCGCCGCGAGCGTCCATTGCTCCGGCGTGGCGCCCGACATCACGCCGCCCACACCGACGAATCGAGCCTCGCCCACCACGCCTTCGGAGCCGCGGTTGGCGACCCATAGCTGCAAGGTGTCGACCTCGCCGGGATTCAGGCGGGTGTCGGGGATCTGCTCGCTCATGAACACGGTGCGGATCACCCGCACCGCGAACGGCACGACCGTGATGCCGGTCGAGTCGGTGCGGGCCTGGCCGCGGCCATCGCTCACCGTCACGCGCAGCATGTACTGGCCGGCCTGTTCGGGCACGAACGTGTAGAGCGCCCCCGATGCATTGGCCTCGCGCACCGGGCCGCCGCCCACGCTCCAGGCGAAGTTCAGCGGATCGCCGCGGCTGCTGACCGCCGTGGCCGAGGCCTCGACGGTCATGCCCGCCCCGCCCATGGGCGCCACCGTGATGCCTTCGAGCACCAGCGGCGACTGCTCGAGATGGTTCAGGCTCAGCGACACGGTGAGGTTGTTGCTGGTCGCCACGTCGACCGCGATGGCGCGGGCCCAGCCGTCGGCGAGCACCAGCAGGTCGTACGACCCTGCCGGCAATTCCAGCATCGACTGCGCCGTCACGCCGGCCAGCATCGCCAGGCGCGGCATCGCCGTCTGCTGGCCCCGGCGGTGCACCAGCACGGTGGCCGTGGTGGTCAGCGGCGCTGAGCCATCGGCGCCGCGCAGGTCCAGGGTCACCGCGTGCAGCGGCGGGGCGGCCTCGCCGGCCCCCGTCAGGTGGGCCGGCAGCTCGGCCAGGCTCGCGCCGCCGGCGCCCACGCTGCCGAACAGACGCAGCGAACCGCGCCCGGCGCGCTCGAACAGGGCCAGCGACGCCACCCGTTCGCCTTCGTTCCAGGCCGGCACCGAGGCGCGGCATGCACGTTTGACAGGATCGTCGTCGTCCAGATCGGCGTAGGCCGCGGCGCGCGCGGCCGG
>CAZVWL010000015.1:20400-24988 GCA_964630845.1 uncultured Fibrobacteraceae bacterium | reverse complement strand
ATGCCGGCATCGGGCGCGGTTGGTCGCTGGCCGCATTCGTCGATGAGGTCGCGGCCGCGATCGCGCCGCTCGACGCGCTGGCCGGCGGCGGGGTCTATCCCTGGGCGGACATCATGGCGGCCGTGCGCGGCGCCTGGCGAGGCCTGGCGACGCTGCGACCGCTCGACGCCGAACCCGAACCGGGCCTCGAGCTGGACGATACCGGCGCCGTCGGCGTCCTGCTGGACGCCCTGGCCGAGGCGACGCCCTGGCTCGAGCACACCACGCTGGCGGCGGCGGCGGCCGTCGTCGGCGACCTGCTGCGGGGGCCGGTCTGCGAGGTGCGGCCCCATCGGCAGCGCCACCTGCCGGTGCGTGTCGTGGGCCTGGTGGAGGCGCGGCTCGAGGTGGCCGACCTGCTCGTGCTGGCCGGCATGTCGCAGGACGTGTTCCCGGGGCGCCTGGCCCGGCCGTTGCTGCTGCCGGACGCGCTGCGGCAGCGGATGGGGTTGCAGACCTGGCGCGCGCTGGCCGACGAGAAGTCCGAGCTGTTCCTGCGCCTCATGCACGCCGCGCCGCGCGTCGTGATCACCTGGCCGCGCGAACGCGAGGGGCGCGACGCCTTGCCGTCGCCGCTGGTGCAGCGGCTGCTCCTGGCGGCCGATCGCGAACCCGAGCAAGCCGGCGAGCCCGTGCTGCGTCGGCGCGCGGTGCCCGAGGTCGCCGCGCTGGTCGCGGCCGAGGCGCGGCACCGCGCCGAACCCGAACCGATCACCGCCCCGCGCGCGCCCCGGCCGACGCGGTTGAGCCACTCGGCGCTGCAGCGGCATCGTGAATGCCCGTACCGTTTCCTGCTGGCCGACAGCCTCGGCCTGCGGCGCCTCGACCCGCTCGACCAGGCGTACGGGCCGGCCGATGTCGGCAACCTCGCGCACGCGGTCATGCACCGCTGGCTGGACCCGCGCGGCGGCGGCTGGGCGGCCATCGCGGTCGGCGACCGGACGGCGGCGCTGACGGCCCTGCACGAGGCCGTCGCGCACGCGGCCGCCGAGCGCGCTACCGAACTGCCCGGCGACGCGGTCGCCGCGCAGGCGTTGCTCGCGGACGGCCGCGACCTCGTCGATCACGAGCTCGAACGGGCGACCGTCTGGCAGCCCGCCGCGCTCGAAGCCGGCTTCACGTTGAGCCTCGGCCAGGCGGTCGACTGGCTGGCGGCCGCCGATCCGGACCTACCGGCGATCGAGCTGCCGGCGTCGTGGCGCGACGTGCCGCTGCAGGGCAAGATCGACCGCGTCGACCGTCGCCGCGACGGCGCGCCGATCGCCGCGGTGCTCGACTACAAGACCGGCACGCCGCCCGCGAAGAGCAGCGTCAAGGACGGCCGCGAGCTGCAGATCCATCTCTACGCGCTGGCGGTCGAGGCCGGCGCGGTGGACGGCCTGGCGGCGTGGTCGAAACAGCGCTGGTGCGTCGAACAGGGCGGCTATTACGCCCTGATCCGCGGCAAACCGGGCATGCCCGCCACGGCCCACCTGACCGACCGCGCCGACCTGGTCGCCGGCGTCCGCGCCATCGTCGCGCAGGTCCTGCAGATCCTCGATCCGCAGGTGCCGTATGCGCTCGTGCCGGACTGGCGCGCCGACCAGGCCGTCGGCTCGCTGCCGTGCCGCACCTGCGAGTTCCGCGGCGTCTGCCGCCTCGAGGAGCGCGACACGACCCCGGCGCTGGCCGCGCGACTCGGCGCGTTGCTGGCGGCCACACCCCGGAGGACGGCATGACCGACCCCATCGCCGTCGCCCGGGACATCCAGCAAGCGGCCGCCGATCCCCGTCGCTCGGTGCTGCTCGAGGCGGCGGCCGGCGCGGGCAAGACCACCGTGCTGGTCGACCGCTACCTGCGCCTCTGCCTGACCGGCGAGGGCGGCGACCCCGACCCGCGCGCCATCCTCGCGATCACCTTCACGCGCAAGGCGACGGTCGAGATCCAGGCGCGTGTGCAGGCCCGGGCGCGCCGCCTGGTGGGGGTCGACCTCGCCGCCCGCACCGCCGAGCTCGCCCGCAGCCTGGGGCGGGCGCCGTCGGCCGCCGAGGTCGACCGCGCGGCGTGGCTGCACGAACGGCTCTTCGAGGACCCCGCCGGCCTCGGCATCGAGACCATGCACGCCTTCTGCCAGCGGTTGCTCGGCCGCTTCGCGGCCGAAGCCGGCCTCGACCCCCGCTTCGTCGTGGTGTCGGAACAGGACGAGCTGGCGTACCGCACCGAGGCGCTCGACCACCTCGAGCTGGAACTGGCCCGCGACACGAACGCCGCGGCCGGGTACGCCGCCCTCGCCGAGACGCCGGGCGCGGCGCGCCAGCGCCTGGCCGGCCTGTTCGACCGTCGCGTGCACCTGCAGCGCTGGATCGACCGCGTGTGCCCGCCGCCGGCCTCGGCCGCCGGCGCGCTGGGGCGCTCGCTGTCGCCGTGCCTGGACGCGCTGGTCGGCGACCTGCAGGAGGCCCTGCTGGCGGGCACGCCTCTGGCCGGGCCGGCCGGGCCGGACGACGCCGCGCCGTCGCCGCTTTCGCCGTCGCCGCTTTCGCCGTCGCTGATGGCCCCGTCGCTGATCGCCGCGCTCGCCGAGTTCGCCGGCCCGGGCCTGGACCGCGTCGCGGACTGCGATCGCGACGCCGGGCTGACCGACGCGCTCTCGCGCCAGCTCGACGCCTGGCGCCAGGCGGCCGACGCGGCGCGCGCGCAGCTCGTCGCCGACGCCGACCAGGTGACCGCCGCCGTGGCCCTGCTGCAGGACGCGTTGCTGACCAGCGCCGGCGACCTGCGCGTGCCCAAGGGCCGCAACGCCACGAAGGAGGGCCGCCGCGCCGCGCTGGCCGGGGCCGCCGCGCCGGTGCTCACGATCTGCCAGCAGGCAGACCTGCTCGACCTGCTGGCCGACAACGCCGCGTTCTTGCGCCACGGCCTGCGCGCGCTGGATCTCTACGAGCAGGCCAAGCGCCGCGACCGCGTGGTCGATTTCCAGGATCTCGAGTACCTGGCGCTGCGTCTGCTGAGCGATCCGGCAAGCCTGCCCCAGGTGCACGAGCGCCTCGACGCCCGCCTCGCGCACCTGCTGCTCGACGAGTTCCAGGACACCAACCGCAACCAGTGGGAGCTGCTCGCACCGTTGCTTGCGGAGGTGCTCGCCGGCGGCGAGCCGCCCCGCACGGCGCTCGTGGTCGGCGACGTCAAGCAGTCGATCTACGGTTTCCGCGGCGCCGAGCCGGGCGTCTTCCGGCAGGCCGGCGAGGCCATCGCACGGCAGGCCGGTCCGCAGGCGGTTCAGCAGCTGCCGACGAACTTCCGCAGCCTGCCGGCGATCGTGCAGGCCGTGGGCGAGCTGTGCCAGCAGCCGCCGCTCGTGACGCACCTCGGCGCCGAAGCGGCCGGCGCGCGCCAGCAGGTCGCGCGCCGCGAACCGGCCGGCGAGGTCGTCTGCGTGCATCCCTTCATGCGGCAGGACGACCGCTCGGGGCACGAGCGGGCCGCCGCGGCCACGGTCGGCCTGATCGCCGGGTTGCTCGACCACGGCGGGCCGCTGACCGGACCCGGCGCGGGCCCCGCCCGTCCGCTGCGCCACGACGAGATCCTCGTGCTGGCGCGCAACAAGACCCACCTGCCGATCTACGAGGCGGCGCTGCGTCGCGCGGGCATCCCCTTCACGCCGGCCGGCCGCGGCCTGCTCGCCCGGTGCCGCGAGGTGCAGGACGTGCTGGCGCTCGTGCGCTGGCTGACCTGCCCGGTCGACGACGTGGCCGGCGCCACGGTCCTGCGCTCGCCGCTCTGTCGGCTGCCCGAGGATCTGGTGCAGGACCTGCTCGCCGCTCGCGGCGCGGGCCGGCGCGGCCGGCGCCGGCTGAGCTTGCGCGAGGTGCTGGGCGAGCGCCGCCACGATCCGCTGCTGAAGGATCTCGTCGTCCGCCTGGAGACGTGGTTCGGCCACGCCGGCCTGATGCCGCTGCACGACCTGCTGCGCCGGCTGTACCGCGAGGGCGACGTGCTGGTGCGCTTCGAGCTGGCCCACGGGGAGCAAGCGCGTTTCAACCTGCTGCGCCTCTGCGAGCTGGCGTTGTTGACCGAATCCCGCGGCGGCAGCCTGCGCGACTTCGTCGCCGAACTCGACCGCGCCGATGCGATCGGCGGCGCCGAGGAGGGCGCCTTGCCCGCCGAGTCCGGGTCCGGCCGCGTGCGCGTGATGACCGTGCACGGCGCCAAGGGTCTGCAATCGCCGGTCGTGATCCTGGTGGATGCCGCGACGCCCCTGCGCGACGCCACGAGCGAGCTGCTGCTCGCGCCCTGGCCGGCCGACGGCCCGTGGGTTCACGGCGTGGTGAAACGTCACTGGCAGGGACCCGGCCTGGGCGACGACCGGCACCTGCCGGGACCGCTGGCCGCGCCTCGCGAGCAAGCCCGCGCCCGGCTGTTCGCCGAAGAAGCGCACGTGCTGTACGTGGCGCTGACCCGCGCTTGCGACCGCCTGGTCGTGCTCGGCGGCTGCAACGACCGGCAGTCGGACGACCAGACGGCGCAGAGCTTCCTCGGCTGGCTGGCCGCGGCCGACGCCGCGGCACCC
>CAZVWL010000015.1:0-20390 GCA_964630845.1 uncultured Fibrobacteraceae bacterium | reverse complement strand
CTGGCGACCGCCGAGGACGAGACCGCCGCCCGGGCGGCGGCCGTCGCGGCCCGTCACGAGCGATGGACCCCGCCGTCGCTGGCGCCCCGCCACGTGATCGTCCGGCCGTCGCAGCTCGACCCGGAGTCCGAGGCCCCACCGGCGCCGATCGACGTCGGGGCGGACGCCGAGCCGGGTGCCGACACCCCGATCGCGCTGCGCCAGGCGGCCGGGCGGCGCGACAACCCGGCGACGCGCCGCGGCTCGCGCGTGCATGCATGGCTCGAGCGCGCCTGCCAGCTCGGCGCGTTCCCGGCGCCCCCGCGCGACGCCGCCGGTCGCGAAGCCTGGCTGGAGGCCCGCGAGGTCTTCGTCGACGAGTCGCTGGCGTGGATCTTCTCGCCGCCGCCGCACGGCTGGCGCGGCCTGAGCGAGGTGTCGATCCTGCACCGCCTCGCCGGCGACCAGGCCACGTCGCAGCGCCACCACGGCATCGTGGACCGCCTGCTGGTCGGACCCGACCGCGTCGACATCGTCGACTACAAGACCAACCGCATCACGCCCGGCGAGGCCGCGGCCCTGGCCGCGCACTACCGGCCGCAGATGCTGGCTTACCGGGACGCCGTGGCCGCGATCTATCCCGGCCGCGCGCTGCGCTGCTTCCTGCTGTGGACCGCGCCGGCGATGGCCGCCGCGCGCCTGACGGAGGTGTCGTGATGGAAGCGGCGCTCGCTGCGCTGCTGCTGCTCGGGTTCGGCTACCTCGGCGTGGCGCTCTGGTTCGGCGCCCGGCAGGAGGCGCTGTTCTTCAAGCCGCGGCGTGGCCTAACGGTCACCCCGGCCGAACTCGGCCTCGCGTACGACGACCTCGTGCTGGAAGCCAGCGACGGCGTGAGCCTGCATGCCTGGTGGCTGCCCGGGCCAGGCGAACCCACGCCGGACCGGCCGGGCCGACCATTCACCGTGCTCTACCTGCACGGCGCGAACACCAACCTCGGCGACCGCTTGACGGCCCTGCGTTTCTGGCATGACCTCGGCTGCGATGTGCTGGCGCTCGATTATCGCGGCTATGGCAAGAGCGGTGGCCGACCCAGCGAAGCGGGTTGCGGGCGCGACGTGCTGGCGGCCTGGGACTGGCTGACCGCCCGCCGCGGCGTGCCATCCGACCGGGTCGTGATCGCCGCCGAGAGCATGGGCGTGAGCCTCGCGCTTGGCCTCGCCGGCCGGCATCGCCCGGCCGGGCTGGTGCTCGAAGGGGGCTTCACGCGGGCCGCCGACGTGGCCGCCCGGCGCTACCCATGGTTGCCGGTGCGCCAGATGATCCGCCTGCAGCTGGCGGCCGAGGACCTGATCGCCGCCGTGAGGTGCCCCAAGCTCATCGTGCACAGCGTCGACGACGCCACCGTGCCGATCGGCCTCGGCCGTCGCCTCGAACGACGCGCGGCGCCACCGCGCCGGTTCCTCGCGGTCCGCGGGGCGCACGCGCGCGCCTGCGAGCAGGGCGGGCCGCGCTACGCGGCCGGTGTGCGGCGGTGGCTGGAGGAGCTGGAAATGCACGACGGCGTGGCCTGATCCAGCCACGCCGTCACGCATGATGGACGTGCTCGCCGGGCCTGGGCCCGGCTCACTCCCGCCGCATCTCTTGCCGTTTCTGCTTCAGCTCTTCCCGCAGCTTGCCCAGTTCCTCGCGCAGGGCGTCCAATTCGGCCTTCAGCTCGTCGAGGTCCTCGCGCTCCATGTGTGGTCGGGGCGGCATCGGCGGCCTGGGAACGCGCATGCTGTCGCCGGACCAGAATCGGAACGAGCCGTCGAATCCCTCGCCAGGCAGGAAGCGCCGGATGCTCTCGGCGATGCCGTAGCGGGCCGGCATCTCGCCGAGGGTCACGGTCACGTCGCGGCGCTTGCCGTCGCGCACGTAACGGAGCTTCGCCTCGTCGCCGGGCTTCGTCGCGGCCAGGTGCTCGCGCAGCGTCGCGGCGTTCGCAAGGTCCTTGCCGGCGTAAGCGACGATCACGTCGCCCACCAAGAGGCCCGCGCCGGCGGCCGGCCCCTCCGGCACGATCACGGTGATGCGGGCGCCGCTGACGCTGGCCTCGGCGGGGTCGGCGTCGGCGATCTCCACGCCGAGGAACCCCTGCTTCATGCCGGGCAGGCCGAGGTCCTGCAGGAGCTTCTGCCGCTCGGCCTCGTCGCGGCCGATCCAGCGCCAGATCTCGCCGTCCTCGAAGACATTGCCGCGGCCGTCCACCTTGCGCTGCGGGCGTTCGCCGAGCACGGCCTGCAGGCGCCGCTGCTTGCCCTCGCGCAGCACGGTCAGGCGGACCTCGTCGCCCGGAGCGCGCTCGCGCAGCAGGCGCGACAGGTCGCGCGTGTGACTCAGTTGCTCGTCGCCGATCTTCAGGACGACGTCGCCGGTCTGCAGCCCGGCCGTCGCCGCCGGCGATCCGGCCACGACGCTGTCGACCAGAACGCCCTGGCCGTCGTCGAGCTTGAGGGCGCGGGACATGCTCGCCGTGAGGTTCGACATGGTGATGCCCAGGTACGCGTCGCCGGCCAGGCTGGGGCCGGCGCCGAGCGGACCGACCGGCAGCGCGCTCGTGGCCAGGACCGCGATCGCCGCCAGGATCGGGCGCGAAGGGATAATGCTGGTGCGCATGGCGTTGCCTTTCGCTCGTTCGTGTCGGGTACGGCCGCCGAGGAGCCGCTCTCGATAGAACGCACGGCGGGCCCGCCGTGTTGCGGCGCCGGCGCCAAAAAAATGGCGCGTGTCAGGCGCCGGCGGCCGCTGGCCCGCCGTGCAGCTCCGACAGGCCGAGCACGAACTGCAGCAGCCGATCGACATGGAAGCGGCAGACGGCGATCCCGGCCGACCCGGGCTGAGGCAGGTCCGCCTCGATCGCCACGCCGCCCCAGGGCACGATGGACACGAATCCCTGGCGACCGATCGGCAGCTGCGCCGGCTGCGGCTGGCCCGGAAGGTAGAGGACCTGCACGGGCAACAGGCCGCAGAAGCGCACGAGCGAGGCCTGGGCCGGCTCGGGCAGGGCCTCGCCGAGGTTCAGGCGCCAGCCGCGGCTGCTGACGATGCGCACCGCGCGCCGGTACGGCAGGCGGGGGTGCGGGTTGGTGATCGCGCGGTCGAGCCGGGTGACGTTGGCGCCGCCGATCAGGTCGGCCGACAGGCAGCGGGCCAGGCGCTTGAGCCCGGCTTCGGCAAAACCGCAGAGCCAGCCCAGGGCGAGGTCTTCCGCGCGCAACAGGTGTTCGCCGCGGCCGCCGGCCGCCTCCAGCCGCAGGCCATGGTCGGCGACCAGGGCGGCCAGCTCGCCGTGAAGGGTGTGGCGCACGATGTCTAGCTGCTCGGGCGCGAGCGGGCGTCCGGGGGCGAGGAACTTGCCGCTGCGGGGGATCGGGGTGGTCATGCCGGTCATGGCGGGACTCCTTTCGGCGCTCACGGACGCCGCTTAAAGGACGAAGGCCGGTCGAGGTGCGCGGGACGATAACAGCCCGGCGCGGCCGCGTCAACCCGTCGCCGACTCAGCGCAGGCGCAGGTCGTCGATCTGCAGCGCGATGGGGCCCGGCTCGCGGCGCGACGCGAAGACGGCCACGCCGAGGATCTCGCGGCCGCTGATGGGTCGACCCCGCCGCCGGGTCGTCAGCGCTTCGAGCGGCACGACCAGGGTGCGCCAGGCGTGGTCGACGGTGAAGGTCATCAGCGCGTAATCGACGTCGCCGGGCCGCGCGCGGTCCTCGACCCAGACCGAGACGCGCAGGCTGTCGGGTGAAGGCTCGACGAGCCGGCAGTCGACGACCAGCTCGCGCCGGCCGGTCCAGTTCCAGGGCAGCTTGCGCGAGGCGGCGCCGGGCCAGCGCTCCTGGCCGTCGCTGATCACCTCGAGCACGTGTCCGCGGCCGGGCTCGGCCACCAGCCGCAGCTCCCCGCCCTGGTGGCGGTGCCAGAGGGCGAGGGCGCCGGGCCGCTCGAAGTCGTCCAGCATGGGGAACCGTTCCCGCGCCGCGTGCACCTCCGGCACGGTGGCCGGCAGATGCCGCAGCGGCCACAGCAAGAGGACCGTCAGCACCGCGCCGCCGGCGAGCGCCGCGCGCCGCAGTCGGGGGCGACGCAAGCCGATCCAGCAGACGCCGAAGCCGACGCCTTGGGCGTCCAGCAGCCAGTCGTTCAGCGAGGCCGAACGGCCGAACCGCGTCTGCACCAGCTCGGTGAGCGCGCCCAGCAGCAGGCACGCGAGCACGACGCGGCGCAGGTCGCCGCGCAGGGGGCCGCGGCGGTAGAGCAGCAGCGTGAGCGCGAAGAAGAGCGCCACGTGATAACGAGAACCGAGCGGCCCGATGACCGGCTCGTGCCGCAGATGCGTCGGCACGGCCAGGAACAGCGGCACGAGCAGCGCGACGAGCAGGCCGAGCAGCAGGATCGGGCGGCGTCCGGTGGTCATGGCGCGCCGTCAGGGCATCGGGTAGCCCGCCGCGTGCAGCTCCTCCACGTTGCGGAACGTGCGCGGCGGTTTGAGGTACCGGGCCAGGAACTGGTAGACGCGCAGGCGGATCTCCTGGGCCTGTCGGGTGTCGAGGCGGTCGAAGCTGTGTCCGCCCGGCACGTCGAAGACCTCGTAGGTGAACTCCTTGCCGGCGGCCTTCAGCGACTTGATGAGGTGTTCGACCTCCAGCACGTTGACGTCCTCGTCGCCCTTGTTGGTGTAGACCAGCAGCGGGGTCTGCAGCTTCTCGGCGTTCCACGCCGGCGAGCGGCGGCGGTACTCGGCGATGTTCTCGGCCACGGTCTGGCCGATGTGATAGTCGGCCGAGAAGTAAGCGGCATAGCTCTCGCCCAGGTAGCCGAGGCGCGCGATGAGGTCGCTGACCGGCACGCCGGCGTAGACCACGGCGTAGTCGTCGGGGTGGTTGAAGACGTTCAGCAGGCTGATCAGCCCGCCGTGCGACCAGCCGATCATGCCCACGCGGGCGCGGTCCACGAACGGGTAGTTCTCCAGCACGTAGGCGCGGCAGGCGTGGGCATCCTCGGTCTCCAGGCCGCCGTAGTCGATGCTCTCGAAGGTGCCACGGCCGTAGCCGGTGGATCCGCGGTATTCGGGCGCCACCACGACGTAACCCTGGGCGACGAGCTCGCGCACGATGTGCGTGTAGTAGGTCGTGAAATCGCTGTGCACGCCACCGTGCGGGAAGACCAGCAGCGGCGCCTTCTTGGCGCGGTCCAGGCCACGCGGCAGGAACACGTAGGCCCAGAACTTGACGGGCTGACCGGCTCCGATCGCCGTCTCGCTCGGCTCGCGCCACTTGGGCGGTCCCCACAGGCGCACCTTGTCGATCACCGCCACGTCGCCCACCCGTTCGTACCAGAGCAGGTCGTCGATCTTCTTGTGCAGCATGTCGTGCACGTGGCGCTGGTCGTCCAGCGCGCGGCGCACGGTCGCCAGCTCGGCGGCGAGGCTCTCGACGGTGGCGGGCTGGGCGACAGCCGGCGGGCAGCACATGCCGCCGCCGAGGACGGCGAGGATGGCGAGCGCGAGGGTCACAATCGCGGGGGACCGGTCCATGATCGACCTCCGGGGTCAAGACGAGGGCAACTCGGGCCATCCTAGCGGACCCGCCGCCCCATGGCCAGTCCCGACGAGATTCCGGGAATCCTGGCGTCGTCCGCTGCGTACTATATATCTTGGCGGTGGAAAGGCCCGCGCCGCCCGGCGCGGGCATCGGCTTGCTCAACGAGGGATCAACGATGCGTATCGACGCCTGCCGATGGCCGTTGCCGGCAACGCTCCTGGTGATCATCCTGCTGACCGGTTGCGGCCGTGAGCAGGCGCCGGCCGACACGTCGGCCGGTGGCGCTCAGTCGGAACAGGCGGGTCGCAGTCCTGGCGGTCCGGGCGCCGCGCCGGCTCCGGTCGCGGTCGTGGCGGCCGTCGCCGGTCCGATCGCGAGCTACTACCGGGCGACCGCCAGCTTGGAAGCCGAGAAGCAGGCCGAGGTCCCGGCGCGCGTCGGCGGCCAGGTGGCGGCCATCCTCGTCGAGGAAGGCGATGCGGTGCGCGAGGGCCAGGCCTTGCTGCGCATCGAGAACGACGAGTACCGCCTGCGCCTCGACCAGGCCACGGCCCGACGCCAGCAGCTGGCGTCGGCCTTCACGCGGCTGCGCGAGATGCGCGCCGAGCAACTCGCCAGCGAGCAGGAGTTCGAATCGGCCCGGGCCGACCTCGCCACCGCCGAGGCCGAGGAATCCCTCGCGCGTCTGAACCTCGGCTACACGACCGTCACCGCGCCGTTCGCGGGCGTGGTCACGCAACGCCTGGTCGATCCCGGCCGCACGGTGACGGTGGGCGCGCCCCTGTTCCAGCTCGTGTCGGTCACGCCGCTGTTGGCGCGTGTGCACGTGCCCAGCCGCGAGTTCCGCCAGCTGCAGGTCAACCAGGCGGTGCAGCTCGTGCTCGACAGCACCCGCGAGCTGCTCGAGGGCCGCATCACCCTGATCAGCCCGGTGATCGACCCGGGCACCGGCACGATCAAGATCACCGTCGAGGTGCCGCGGTATCCGGCCGGCACCCGGCCGGGCGACTTCGCCGAGGTGCGCATCGTCACCGAGCTGCGCGAACAGGCGATCCTGGTCCCGCGGGTCGCCGTGGTGACCGAGCGCGGCGAATCGGTCGTCTACGTGGCCGTCGGCGACGAGCCGCCGATCGCGCAACGACGCAACGTGGCGGTCGGCTTCACCGATGACGACCGTGCCCAGATCCTCGAGGGCGTCGCGGCCGGCGAACGGGTGGTCGTCAAGGGACAGCGCTCGCTGCGGCCCGAGCAGCCGCTGCGGATCCTCGAGGACGCCTGATGCGCGCGATCATCGCCCTGTCGGTGCGCCGTCCCGTGTCGGTGACCATGGCCGCGATCGCCGTCGTGGCCTTCGGCTGGGTGGCGCTGCAACGCCTTGCGCTCGACTTGCTGCCGAACATCAGCTACCCGACGCTCGTGGTGCAGACCGAGTTTCCCGACACCGCGCCCCAGGAGGTGGAGAACCTCGTCACGCGCCCGATCGAGGAGGTGGTCGGCGTGCTGCGCGGCCTGACCACGATCCGCTCGGTGAGCCGCGCGGGCATGAGCGAGGTGACCCTCGAATTCGACTGGGGCACGGACATGAGCCTGCTCTCGCTCGAGGTGCGCGAGAAGCTCGACCGCCTGGTGCTGCCGCAGGGCACGCGCGCGCCGCTGGTGCTGCGCTACGACCCGAGCCTGGACCCCATCGTGCGCCTAGCCCTCTCCGGCGAGGCCGACCTCGCCGAGCTGCGCCGCCTGGCCGAATACCAGCTCAAGCCCGACCTGGAGACCGTGCCCGGCGTCGCCTCGGCGCAGGTGCGCGGTGGTCTGGAGGACGAGATCCAGGTGGCCGTCGACCAGGAGCGCCTGGCCGCGCTCGGCCTGCCGATCGACCGCGTGCGCGACGCCATCGGCGCCGGCAACCTCAACCTGCCGGGGGGCGCCCTGCGTGGTCGCGACCAGCAGTTCCTCGTGCGCACGATCAACGAGTACGGCGACGTCGAGGAGATCGCCGACATCGTCGTCAGCCATCAGGACGGCCGCCAAGTGCGCGTGCGCGACGTGGCCGACGTCGTCTGGGGCGCCCGCGAACGCGAGGTCATCACCCGGGTCAACGGCCGCGAATCGGTCGAGATCGCCATCTACCGCGAGGGCGACGCGAACACGGTCACCGTGGCGCGCGCCCTGCACGAGCGCCTGGCCACCTGGCGCGGCGGCCGCCTTCCCGCCGGCCTCGGCCTGGACGTGCTGTTCGACCAGTCGGTCTACATCGCCCAGGCGATCCGCGAGGTGCGCAACGCCGCCCTCGTCGGCGGTGCGCTCGCGATCCTCGTGCTGTTGCTGTTCCTGAGGCATGTGCGCTCCACGCTGATCATCGCGCTGTCGATCCCGCTGTCGGTGGTCGCCACCTTCATCGTGCTCTACCAGCTCGACATCTCGCTGAACCTGATGTCGCTCGGCGGATTGACCCTCGGCATCGGCATGCTCGTGGACAACAGCATCGTGGTGCTGGAGGCGATCGCCCGGCGGCGGCGGCAAGGCCTGTCGCTCGTGGCCGCCGCGGTCGAGGGCGCCGGCGAGGTGGGTGCCGCGGTCACCGCCTCGACGCTGACCACGGTCGCGGTCTTCCTGCCGATCGTGTTCGTCGAGGGCATCGCCGGCCAGCTCTTCCGCGACCAGGCCCTGACCGTCACCTTCTCGCTGCTGGCGTCGCTGCTCGCGGCGATCTCGCTGATCCCGATGCTCAGCGCGCTGGGGGAGCGGCGGCGAAGCCGCGGCCCGGCGTCGTCCGGCGGAGGCGCCCTGGACCCCGCCGACCAACCCGTCGAAGACCTCGCCCTGACCGCCGCCGACCACCGCAGCCTGTTCACGCTCGGCGCCGCCAGCGCGCTCTACGACCGCATGCTGGGCGCCGCCCTGTCGCGGCGCGCGGTTACGATCGCGCTCGCGCTCGTGGTGTTCTCGGCCAGCGTCTGGGGCGCGCGCACGCTCGGCGTCGCGCTGATCCCCGAGCTCAGCGAGGGCGAGTTCTTCTTCGAGGCCCAGCTGCCCGAAGGCACGAGCCTGATGGCGACCGACCGCGTCGTGCAGCGCATGGAAGCCATCGCCGCCGCCGACTCCGCGGTGGCCATCAGCTACGCGACGGTCGGCAGCCGCTCGGGCGCCGGCGGCCTCAGCGTCAACACCCGGGCGGAGAACCTCGGCCAGCTCAACGTGATCCTGGCCGACCGCACCGACCGCCGCCTCGAGCAGGAAGCCGCCGAACGCCTCCGCCGCGCCTTCACCGCCATCCCCGACCTCGAGACCCGCTTCGGCCGCCCAGCATACTTCACGCTGCGCACCCCGATCGAGGTGCAGATCTTCGGCGAGGACCTCGTGCAGCTGCGCGATTACTCGCTCGACCTCGCCGGCCGCCTCGCCCGCGTGCCGGGACTGGTGGATGTGCGCTCGAGCCTCGAGGCGGGCAATCCGGAGCTGCAGGTGGTGTTCGACCGCAACCGCCTGGCGACGCTCGGCCTGGACATGGCGACGCTCTCGCAATCGCTGCAGGATCGGGTGCAGGGCGCCGTGCCCACGCGCTTCCGCCTGGCCGACCGTCAGGTGGACATCCGGGTGCGCAACCGCGAGGCGGACCGACGCAGCCTCGAGGACGTGCGCAGCCTCGTGGTGCCGGGCCCCGGCGGCCAGCCGCTGCGCCTGGTCTCGGTCGCCGACGTGCGCCTGGACCGCGGACCGGCCGAGGTGCACCGCCTGCAGCAGCAGCGCGCCGCCGTGGTCTCGGCCAACCTCGAAGGACGCAGCCTCGGCGGGGCCGTCGGCGACGTGCGGGCCGCCCTGGCCGACGTGCCGCCCCCGCCGGGTTTGACCGTGGACCTCGGCGGGCAGAACGAGGAGATGGAGGTCAGCTTCGCGAGCCTGCGCTTCGCGCTCCTGCTGGCCGTCTTCCTCGTCTACCTGGTGATGGCGGCCACGTTCGAGAGCTTCCTGCACCCGCTGATCGTGCTGCTGTCGATCCCCCTGGCGCTGGTGGGGGTGGTGGCCGCGCTGCTGGCGACCTCGACCACGGTCACGGTCATCGTGCTGATCGGGGCGGTGATGCTGGTGGGCATCGTGGTCAACAACGCCATCGTGCTGATCGACACGATCAACCGCTACCGGCGCGGCGGCCTGGCCAAGCGCGATGCCGTCGTGCGGGCCGGACACGCCCGGTTGCGGCCCATCCTGATGACGACGGCGACCACGGTCCTCGGCCTGCTGCCGATGGCCCTCAGCTTCGGGCAAGGCGCCGAGCTGCGGGCGCCGCTGGCGATCACCGTGGCGGGCGGGCTGCTCCTGTCCACGTTGTTGACGCTGGTGGTGATCCCGGCCGTGTACATGGCCGTGCCGTCGTGGGTGCGGGCGGGCGAGCGCGGGTAGGTCGTGATCGCGTGCTTGCGCCGGCCTGCACAAATCGCCTATACCGGTTACGATTTGTGCGCGTTGTCGTGACCGGTCGTGCGGGATGATCGTGATCCCGCCGAACAACCTCGTTCAGGACGGAACCATGCCCAGCAAGCCGCAGCGCCTGTTGCACGAGATGTTGCCCCGCGTCGCTGTCGCCAGCCCCGGCAAGACGGCGATCATCGTCGGCGGCCGCGCCTACACCTACGCCGATCTGGACGACCAGTCGACACGACTGGCGGCCGCCCTGCAGGCCCGCGGCCTGGAGCGCGGCGACCGGGTCGCCATCTACATGGACAACACCTGGCCCTGCGTGGTCGGCATCTACGCCGTGCTGCGCGCGGGCGGGGTCTTCCTGGTCATCAACCCGCAGAC
Organism: uncultured Fibrobacteraceae bacterium; assembly: GCA_964630845.1. Classification (GTDB taxonomy): domain Bacteria; phylum Krumholzibacteriota; class Krumholzibacteriia; order LZORAL124-64-63; family LZORAL124-64-63; genus Glo-17. The sequence goes on along the minus strand of CAZVWL010000015.1, from coordinate 10,034 downwards.
CAAGCAGGACAAGCTGACCTTCGTGCTGAACGACTGCGCCGTGCGATTCCTGCTGACCGACGTGCACCTTGCCGGCCAGTACGGCCCGGCGCTCGCCGAGGTGCCGAGCCTGGCCGGCGTCATCGTCTCGAGCCCGGACGGCACGGGGGCTACGGCGACCGCGGCCGCGACGATCCCGTGCGAGGACCTCGACGCCGTGCTCGACGGCGCCTCGGCGCCGGTCGCCGACCCCGGCACGATCGCCCTGGACCTCGCGTCGCTGATCTACACCTCCGGCAGCACCGGCACGCCAAAGGGCGTCATGCACACCCACCAGTCGATGCTGTTCGCGGCGAGGTCGTTGATCGAGTATCTGCGCATGGACGAGGACGAGGTCATCATCGACGTGCTGCCGCTCGCCTTCGACTACGGGCTTTATCAACTTCTGATGACGGTGCAGCTGGGGGCGACCCTGGTCCTGGAGCGCTCGTTCACCTACCCGGCCGAGATCTTCAACCGCATGCAGGAGCACGGGGTGACTGCGTTCCCGGGCGTGCCGACGATCTACGCGATCATCCTGGCCACGCACGCACGCAGCCCGCTGACGTTCCCGGCGATCAAGCGCATCACCAACACGGCCGCGGCCTTGCCGGCCGACTACGTGCCGCGCCTGCGCGAGGTCTTCCCGAATGCCCTGATCTACAAGATGTACGGCCTCACCGAATGCAAGCGCGTCAGCTACCTCGAGCCCGAACTCGCCGAGCGGTTCCCGCGTTCGGTCGGCAAGGCGATCCCCGGCACCGAGGTCTATCTGCTGAACGCGGCGGGCGAGCGCGCGGCTGTCGATGAGCCCGGCATCCTGCATGTGCGCGGTCCGCACGTGATGCTCGGCTACTGGAACCGGCCCGATCGATCGGCGGAGATGCTCAAGCCGGGCCCCTTGCCGGGACAGACCGTGCTGTGCACCGGCGACTGGTTCCGCATGGACGAGCATGGCCTCTTGTACTTCGACGGCCGCAGCGACGACATCATCAAGACGCGAGGCGAGAAGGTCAGCCCGGTGGAGATCGAGAACGTGCTCTACAGCCTGCCCGAGGTGCTCGACGCGGCGGTGATCGGTGTGCCGGACGAGCTGCTCGGCCAGGCGATCCGGGCGTTCGTGGTGCCGGCGCCGGGGGCGACGTTGACCGAGCGCGACCTGCGGCGGGTGCTGGCGGCGCGCCTGGAGAACTTCATGGTGCCGCGGGACATCGTCATCGTCGACAAGCTCGAGAAGTCGGCGAGCGGCAAGATCAACAAGAAGGACCTGCGCTGACCTGGCGGCTCTCCCTCGTGATGCCGGCGCCGGGTATCGAACACCCGTTGTCGAGTCAGAATCTTGTTGAAAGAATCCATGTCCTGATACAGGATAAAAATAGATTGCTATAGTGGGGCGCGGCCTTGCCGCCGAACGACCGCGACATCCGAACCACCGCGGGCTGCGCTCCGCGGAGCAGGGGGTCACCATGAAGGAACGTCGAGCCGATTCCGGGAACGCAAACGTCGCCGCCGAGATCCGCGGCTTCATCGGCGACTACCTCGACGCGGTCCGCGCGAAGGACCTCGATCGCCTGGCATCGTTCTACGCGCCGGACGTGCGCGCCTTCGACGCGATCGCCAAGCTCGAGTTCCGCGGGCGGGGCGCGTACCTCGACCACTGGGCGGAGTGCTTGTCCTATTGCCCGGGACCGATGGTCATCGAACTGGAGCATGTCGAGATCGAGACCGCCGGCGACCTTGCGCTCGTGCACGGCTTGAGCCGTTGCGGCGGTGTCGATGCCGATGGCAAGGAGCAGGTCGCGTGGATGCGCATGACCGCAGGCTACCGCCGCGTCGACGGGCGATGGCAGGTTGCCCACGAGCACTACTCCGCGCCGTTCGACCCGCAGACCGGAGCCATGATGGGGAACCTGACGCCCTGAATCGGGTGGACAACGTGGTGTTCGGAAGGCCTGAAGTGATTGCCGGGTGCGTTCCGGGCGCACGCCGGAGATGCAACCGTGACGTACCAGGCTCTGGTCTTCTATCAGGAAGACGACATCGCCGACGACGACCGGGAAGCGCTTGATCGGCGATGGGAGGCGTTCTTCGCCAACCCGGCGGACCGCAGCCGCATCCCGGCCGGAGAAGCGGCCAGGGCACTACCGCCTAGACCGCCGGGTTCGCGGCATCCTCGGCTCCGGGCCAGGGACCGAGGATCTGTTCGTACTCGGTGTTCTCGACGTCGCTCGCGCTGCCCGCCCGCGAGACCACCATGGCCGGGATGCCGACCACGATGGCGTTCTCGGGAACGTTGTCGGCGACCACGCAGTTGCAACTTATCACGACCCCCGATCTCACCGTCACCGCGCCGAGCACCTTGGCGCCCGAGCCGATGAACACGTTGTCGCCGATGGTCGGGTAACCGGCGAGGCGTCCGCGGTTGATCTTGCCGATCGTCACGCCGGGCGACAGGTTGACGTTCCGGCCGATGCGGGCGCCGGGGCTGACGAAGATCGCGCCGAAATGGCCGATGTACAGGCCGGGCCCGATTGGGGTGTCGAACGGTATGCCAATGCCGAACTTGAACTTGTACCGTTTCCAGACCGCCTTGGCCAGCGGGTAAAGCAGGTACTTCAGCACGGGGTGGCGCCGGCAGAAGCGCGCGGTGCGCATCCAGAACACGAGCTTGTAGCTCTCGCCGGTCAGCAGCTGCCGGCCCAGTGCCGGCCAGTCGCACCTCCTCGTGTAGCGATAGAGGTCGGCAAGGATGAGGTAGCGATACTCCGCGAAGGTCATGGCCCATCCGAACGGTTACGACCGGTCGGCGTGGCCACGACGATCACGTTCGGATCCAGGTTCAGACGCTGCCCGCCGAAGTACAGCGCCGACACCACGAACTCCAGCAGGTCGCGCAACGCGAACTGCACGAGCCGCTTCAGCCGCACGGGCAGCCGATCGGGAAGGAATCGGTCGCGCATCAGCTCGCGGCCTTCCCAGCCACCGAGGCGGCAGATCTGCGCGAACGCGTCGACCGACAGCACCGCCTTGTGCGTGATGTCCGCGCTCTGCAGCGGCAGCGACAGCGCGCTCGTGCCGTTCGGAAACCTCGCGACCACGGCGCCGCCGTCGGCCAGCAGCGGCCGCAGCTCGCCCAGCATGTCGAGCAACTCGTCGGTGCCGAGGTGTTCGAACACGTCGAATGCGACCACGGCATCGAAACGACGCCCGAGCTCCGCGACGCCCGATAGCGGGGTCTGGTAAGCCTCGTAACCTCTCGCCCGCGCCGCGGCCACCATCTCGGCGATCAGCTCGACGCCGACCACCCTGTGGCCTCGTCGGGTGGCCCATTCGAGGAACTGGCCGCCCCCGAAGCCGATCTCGAGGATCGACAGCGCTCCGGGGCGGCCAAGCGCGCCGATCACGCGGTCGAAGTAGGTGGCCTGGTCGTCGGTCAACGCGGCGGGCCAGCCCTTCAGGGCGACATAACCCTGGTAGAGGTCGCGGCGCTCGCTCATCGGCGCGCCTTTCGGTTCCGGGTGGCGGCCATCTCCTCGGCGACCTCGCCGATTACGTCGAGCAACTGGTCGGTGGCGCCGGCCCAGGTGAACGCGCGCATGCGTTCGCGGCTCGCTTCGGCGCGCCGCTGGCGGCCGGCAGGGTCGGCGGCCAGCGAACGGACGGCTTCGAGCCACTGCCCGGGCTCGTGCGGGTCGGCATAGAGCGCTTCCTTGCCGCACACCTCCGGCAGCGCGCCACAGCTGGTGACGATGGCCGGGCAGCCGAGCGCCATGGCCTCGCCCGGCGGCAGGCCGAAGCCCTCGGTGGTCGAGGGGAAGGCGAAACACAACGCGTTCTCGTAGAGCGCGCGCCGCTCGCCGTCGTCGATCCAGCCCGTGAACACCGTGCCGGGCGCCGGCTCGAGACCCGCGGCACGGAAGGCCTCCCGATCGGCGGCGCCGAAGAGCACGAGGCGGGGGTCGTCCGCGCGCGCGCCGGCGAACGCGCGCAGCAGCACGCCGACGTTCTTGTGCGCGTAGGTGCTCGCCAGCGCCAACACGTAACGCCCCGGCTGCAGGTCGAGGCGTTCGAGGATCTGCGGCTTGCCGGGCGAGAGCAGCACGTGGTCGACCGCGTCGAGGATCACCCGGATCGACTCGGGCTTGGCCACGCCGTGCCGCACGATGCTGTCGCGCGCGTACCTCGATCCGGTGACGATGCGCCGGTGGCGCCGCCCGATGCGGCCGAGGATGAAGCGGTACCTGGCCACGAAGGCCGGCGAGAAGCTCTCCGGCGTCTCGAAGGTGTGCAGGTCGTGGATGAAGGTGACGGCGTCGCGGCTGAGCACGGGGCCGAGGTTGCAGAAGTTCACCAGCAGTTGACCGCGGGCGAGCGCCGGCAAGGCGAGTTGCTCCCAGAGCAGACCCGGCAGCGGCGCCGTCGCGCGCGTCCGGAACGTGGTCGTCGCCGCGTCGACCACCGTTCCCGGCCGCACGTAGAGCACCGCGGGGCCGAGCAGCCGACCCGCCGGGTGGTGCTCGAGGCGCCGCGGCAGCTCGCGCAGGTACTGCCGCGCCACCAGGTGCACGGCCGTGAATCCGGACATCAGGAACTTGCCGTTCAGGGCCAGCGGCACGCCAGGTGTCGGGTTCGACCCCGCCGGCTTCTCGCGCGGCTCGCTCGCTGACATCGTCGCCGTTCCTTCCTGCCGTTCAGGTCGCCCGCGCGGCGGGCCGCATCGAGCGCATGATTGGGGCCTGCGGGGGATTCGTCAAGCCCGCCGCGACCCGGCCGGCCCGGCCGGCCCGGCCGGCAGCGCCTCGCGCAGCACGGCGAGGGTCTGCTCGGCGCAGCGCGCCCAGGTGCAGGCAGCCGCGAGCGCCCGCCCGCGCGGGATCAGGGCGGCGCGCGTCGCGGGGTCGGTGGCCGCCGCGACGGCCTTGGCGGCGATGTCGGCGGGGTCGTGCGGATCGCAGTACAGGGCGGCGTCGCCGCAGCGCTCCTTCAAGGCCGGGATCGCCGAGCAGACCACGGGGCAGCCGCAGGCCATGGCTTCCAGCGGCGGGATGCCGGAGGACTCGAAGAACGACGGGAACAGGAAACAGGCGGCGCCGCGCAGGTGGTCGATCAAGGTCTGCAGGTCGTCGATCTGGCCACGGAAATCGACGTCCGCATGGCCGGGCACGGCGAGGTCGTCCATGGCGGCGAGGGCCGCGGCGGTGCCGCCGACGATCCGCAACGCCAGCCCGTGGCGGGCCAGTACGGGCGCCGCCGCGAGCAGTCCGTGCATGTTCTTCAGACGGCTGAGCGAACCGACGTACAGCACGTACGGGGCCGCGGCGGTTGCGGCCGCGGGCGCCTCGAGACCGGCACGGTCGAGCCACGCGTCGGGCAGCCCCCCGTTGGCGACCACCACCAGGCGCGACGCCGCCACGGGAAAGGCCTCGAGGATGTTGCGCCGTTCGGCCTCCGAGACGGTGATCACCCGGCGCGCGCGTCGCATGATCACGGGCATCAGCAGATGGTAGGCAAGGCGGAACGCCCGCGAGTAGGACGCAGGGAACAGCCGGTAGGACAACGAATGCACGGTCACCACGGCGTGACCGCCGAGCAAGGTGTCCAGGGGCGCGGTGTTGCCGGGGCAGAACAGCAGCCCGTCGCGGCAGTGGGCCGGCAGCGCCAGCTGCTCCCAGGCATGGCCACCGCCGCGGCCGACCGGGCGCAGCTCGACCCGTTCCAGCGCCGGTCGCGTGGCGAGGTCGCCCGGCGGCGCCAGCACCACCAGGCGCAGGCCGTCGACCGCGGGATGCCCGTCGACGATCAGGCGGTCCATCGCCTCCACCAGCGCGATGGCGTAGCGCTGCACGCCGGTGACGCGCTGGGTCAAGAAGCGGCCGTTGATGTAGACGGTGCGCATCAGCGCGCCTTTCGCATGGCCACCAGGCCCAGGCTGAGCGCGACGGCGGCGGCCGCATGCACGAGGCCGATGCCGAGGATGTTGCCGATCGCGCCGTGCCGCACGGTCAGGACCATGCCGCCGACACCCGCCGCAAGGTACACGACCGTCGCCAGCAACGCATACCGCCGCGGGTCGACCAGCTGGAACTTCACGCCGAACGGCACCGCGGCGTTGGCGACGAACTCGGCGGCCACGCGCGCGAAGAAGAGGGTCAGGAAACCGGTCCCCAGCGTCGGGAACACCTGCACGAGCAACCCCAGCCGCCACGCGACGCCCACCAAGACCGCCCCCAGCGCGCTGAGCGCGGCATGGACCAGCAGCGTGCGCGTGATCAACTGCCAGAACGGTCGCGACCTCGCCGCCAGCGCGCGTAGCGCCAGCTGGTTGGCGGCCTGCATGCCCAGCGAGATGGGCCCGACGAGCGACACGGCGACCGCGAACGTGGCCAGCGTCTCGACGCCCTGCACGCGATAGAGCAGCCCGTTCAGGCCGAGGAAGAGCGCCGCCATCAAGAGCGGCGGCCAGGCCGCCGGCAGCCACCCCGCCACGAACGGTAGCAGATGCTCGCGAGCGTGATCAAACAGCGGCCACGGCAAGCGATGGCGCCGGGCCAGGATCACCAGGGCGACCGCGGTGACCCCCGCCGTGTAGGCCGCGAGCACCAGCCAAGCCGCCGCCTCTGGCAGCAGCCACGCCGCCGCCGGCACGACGACGAACGCGATGGCGCGCGAGAGCTTGGCCAGGATCGCCGCCCGGTGCCGTCCCTGCGCGATGAACACGCCGTCCAGCGACAGCAGCACCGCATAAGGAAAGAGCGAGAGCAGCAGCAGCAGCAGGCCCAGCGTCTCGACCGCCGTGAACCGTGACACGATCGCCTGGACGACCCCGCCGGCGAAGGCCAGCAGCGCCAGCCCGCCACGCACGAGGACCAGGATGGCGGTCAGGGCGGCGGTGTCGACCCGGCGGCCGGCCCACCACCGCGCCCCCTCGATCGTCACGCCCAGTTCCAGGACCACGGCATACATCGTGTACTGCGCAAGCATGCTCGAAACCCGCGCGAATTCGGCCTCCGTCGTCATCAGGTGCGCCAGGGCGCTCAGGCAGCCGAGTCCGGCCGCCGAGCTGACGAGCGCGGCCCAGTACTGGACGGCGAAGTCGACCAGCGACTTGCGGGATCGCGATGGTCCGGGGGTTGACGGTGTCGGGTTCGGTGGCATGATGGGGTGACACGCTAGCACACGGGGCGATGGGGGACCAGCCTGGCCTCCAGGTTGTGCCCTGGAGACTGTTGCTGGGCTGGCGTAAACCAACTGGCGGCAGGGCACTTCGGTCCATGCGGGCTGCGTTGCGCGCAAAAATAATCAACGCAACGCCTTGGGAAGGATAGCAACAGTCTTGAGGGCACAACGTAGGTTATATTTTGATATCTTTGGAACGATCATCCCCGCCCAAGGCGGCCCCGCCAAGCCCTGCCTGGCCAACGGCGCCCTCGAATCCGCCCTCCGCCGCTGCGGCTTCACCAGCCTGGTCTGCGTGTCCACCGCCGTCACCAGGCCGCGCGCCCGCCAGCAGGCCGATCCCGATTTCGACGCGCTCGGCGTGATCCTGGACCTGTGTCGCGGCGCGTTCGGCGACGGCGTCTGGTTCCGACAGGTCGCCGAGCTGTCGCCGCGTCCGGACAATCGCGCCGCCCACATCGATCTGCAGACCGACTGGTGGTACGTCGATGACCTGGCCGCGGATTACTGCGAGCAGGCCGGGCTGCGCGACCTCTTCGCCCGCGAGACGGGGCGGCGCATCTTCACGCCGCGCCCGCATGGCGACGGCAGCCGCCTCGTGGCCTGGCTGGCCGGCGTGGTTTCCTGCCCCTAGCGTGGCCGGTGCGCCGGCGCACCGGCGGCTCGACGCCGCGTGCTGCCGGTGTTACCCTGCACGGAACCTGCCGTGACGGGCGGCGCGGTCACCCGAACCGAAGGACCGGAACCTTGTCCGACCCGCTCTTCCAGGAGCTGCTCGCGCGCCTCGAGCGCGACCTCGAGCCGTTGCCCGACAAGCCCGATGAGACGCCGCAGGGGACGCTCGCCTGTCTGTGGGCGCTGGCGGAGGGTAAGCCGCTGGCGCTCTGCGAGGTCGACCCCGCCGGGCTCGGGCCGCTGGATGAGGCGGGCCGACAGGCGCTGCGTGCGCTGGTCGAGCGTCGCCTGGCGGGCGTGCCGCTGGCGCACCTGACCGGCCGGCAGGACTTCATGGGGGTCGTGCTCTTGGCGTCGCCGGAGGCGCTGGTGCCGCGCCGCGAGACCGAGATCCTGGGGCGTGGCGCGCTGGCCAAGGTGCGGGCCTGCGACCGGGCCGAGCCTCGCGTCGTGGACCTCTGCACGGGATGCGGCAACGTGGCGCTCGCGATCGCCGTCAACGCGCCGCAGGCGCGGGTCTGCGGCAGCGACCTGGCGCCCGAGGCGGTTGCGTTGGCCCGGCGCAACGCCGAGTTCCTGGGCCGCCCGGACGTGACCTTCGTGGTCGGCGACCTCGCCGCGCCCTTCGACAACGAAGATTTCCGCGGCCGCATCGACGTGTTGACCTGCAACCCGCCCTACATCTCGAGCGCGAAGGTCGGCGACATGGCGCCCGAGATCGCCCGGCACGAGCCGAGGCTGGCGTTCGACGGTGGGCCGTTCGGCATCCGCATCCTGCAGCGCCTGCTGCAGGACGCGCCGCGGCTGGTGCGCCCCGGGGGCTGGCTGCTCTTCGAGGTCGGCCTGGGCCAGGGAGAACCCATGCGTAAGCGGCTGGCGGGCATGCCGGCCTTCACGGACATCGAGGCGATGAGCGACGGCGGCGGCGCGGTGCGCGCGCTGGCGGCCAGGATCGTCCCTGTGACAGGAGCCTGAACGATGACGAGCGACTTCTCCCCCGACGTGCTGGCGATCGACGCGGAGGCCACCGTGGGGCGCCTCGCGGCGAGGATCCGCGAGGTGTTGCGCGGCGACCTGAACCGGCGCGGGCTGGTGATCGGCGTCTCCGGCGGGGTCGACAGCGCCGTGTGCGCGGCCCTCTGCGTGCGGGCGCTCGGCAGCGAGCGGGTGTTCGGGCTCTTGATGCCCGAACGCGATTCGTCGTCCGACAGCGTGCGGCTGGGGCGGCGGGTGGTCGACCAGCTCGGCATCGCGCACGCGGTCGAGGACATCGCGCCGGCGCTGGCGGCGATCGGCTGTTACCGGCGGCGGGACGAAGCGATCCGCGAGGTCTTCCCCGAGTACGACGGCAGCTGGAAGCACAAGCTCGCCATCCGGGGCGGGCGGCAGGGGCAGTTCAACCACTTCGCGCTCGTGGTGGCCCTGCCCGATGGGTCGCTCCAGGAGGCGCGGCTGCCCCTGCAGGCGTACCTGCAGATCGTGGCGGCCACGAACTTCAAGCAGCGGCTGCGCAAGACGCTCGAGTACTTCCACGCCGACCGGTTGAACTACGCGGTGGTGGGCACGCCGAACCGGCTCGAGTACGACCAGGGTTTCTTCGTCAAGAACGGCGACGGGTCGGCCGACCTCAAGCCCATCGCGGCCCTCTACAAGACGCAGGTGTACGCCCTGGCGCGGCACCTGGGGTTGCCTGCGGAGATCTGCGACGCCGCGCCGACGACCGACACGTACAGCCTGCCGCAGGGTCAGGACGAGTTCTACTTCGCCCTGCCGTACCACCAGATGGACCTCGCCCTGTGGGCGAACGACCACGGCGTGCCGGCCGCCGCGCTCGCGGCGGTGCTCGGCGTGACCGAGCAGCAGGCGGCCTGGATCTATACCGACATCGCCGCCAAGCGTCGCACGACACGCTACCTGCATGCGGCGCCGATCCTGATCGAGCCGTGACGGCGGATTGACAGCGGGCGCCGCCGCGGTAAAGTCCCCGGCGAGCGACCGTCGCCAAGGACCGCAAGGGAGCGCCAAGGACCGCAAGGGACCGCGAACGACCGAACGGGGCCATGACACGCCATGGATGACCTGATGAACCTGCCCGTCTGCGAGGGCTGCTGGTGGTTGCCGCGCGAGGTGCCGCCGGGTCACACGCTGCACGCCCGGCTCGGTCC
>CAZVWL010000014.1:0-25133 GCA_964630845.1 uncultured Fibrobacteraceae bacterium | reverse complement strand
TGCGGCGATCCGGGCCTGCAGTTCGACACCACGATCAACGACTGGCACACCTGCAAGAACACCGACCGCATCCACGCCTCGAATCCCTGCAGCGAGTACATGTTCCTGGACAACTCGGCCTGCAACCTGGCGTCGCTCAACCTGATGAAGTTCCGGCGGCCGGACGGCGAGTTCGCGATCGAGGACTTCCGCCACGCGGTGAAGATCCTGCTGACGGCGATGGAGATCATCGTCGACAACAGCAGCTACCCGCGCGAGGAGATCACGCACAACAGCAAACGCTTCCGCCCGCTGGGCCTGGGCTACGCCAACCTGGGCGCGCTGTTGATGAGCCGCGGTCTGCCTTACGACAGCGACGAGGGACGCGACTACGCCGCCGCGATCACCGCGCTGATGTGTGGCCAGGCATACCTGACCTCGGCCGAGATCGCGCAGGAACTCGGGCCGTTCGCCGGGTACGAGGAGAACCGCGAGCCGATGCTCGAGGTCATCCGCAAGCACCGGGCGTCGCTCGGCACGATCAACCGCAACCGCGTGCCTGAGGACCTTTACAAGGCCGCCGACGAGGTCTGGCGCATGGCCTTCGTCGTGGGGCACGATTACGGCTACCGCAACAGCCAGGTCACGGTGCTCGCGCCCACCGGCACCATCGGCTTCATGATGGACTGCGACACCACGGGCGTCGAGCCGGACATCGCCCTGGTCAAGTACAAGAAGCTGGTCGACGGCGGCCTGCTGAAGATCGTCAACCACACGGTGCCGGCGGCGCTGACGCGCCTCGGCTACGACGACGACCAGGTCCGCGACGTCATGGCTTACATCGATCAGGAGGAGACCATCGAGGGGGCGCCGCACCTGGCGGACGAGCACCTGCCGGTCTTCGATTGCGCGTTCAAGGCCAAGCGCGGCGAACGCAGCATCCACTACATGGGCCACCTGCGCATGATGGGGGCGGTGCAGCCGTTCCTGTCGGGCGCGATCTCCAAGACGGTGAACATGCCGCAGTCGGCCACCGTCGAGGAGATCATGCAGACCTACGTGGAGGCCTGGAAGCTGGGCCTGAAGGCCGTGGCGATCTACCGCGACGGGTCCAAGCGCCTGCAGCCGCTGAACACCGGGCGCGACGAGAAGGCCGAGCAGAAGCCGGCCCCGGCGCTCCTGTCGCCGCCCGAGCCGCACCGCGTGCGGCTGCCGGACGAGCGGCAGGCCGTCACGCACAAGTTCTCGATCGCCGGCCACGAGGGCTACATCACGGTCGGGCTGTACCCGAACGGCAAGCCGGGCGAGATGTTCATCAGCATGGCCAAGGAGGGCTCGGTCGTCTCCGGCCTGATGGACAGCTTCGCGACGGCGGTGTCGATCATGCTGCAGTACGGCGTGCCGCTCTCGGTGCTGGTCAACAAGTTCAGCCACATGCGCTTCGAGCCCAGCGGCATGACCACCAACCCGCAACTGCCGATGGCCAAGTCGATCCTGGATTACATCTTCCGCTGGCTGGACCTGAAGTTCGGCGAGCACGCGGCCCAGGAAGAGTCCGAGGCCCCGGCGGCGGCGGAGCCGGCGACGGCGACCACGCGTCGCGCCATGGCCGCCGCGTCGGGAGGAGCGGCCGCCCAGGAAACGCTCGTGTTTTCGACCCAGGCAGACAGCCCGCCCTGCCCGGAATGCTGGTCGCTGACGGTCCGCAGCGGAGCCTGTTACAAGTGCTTCAACTGCGGGGCGACGACCGGCTGCAGCTGACGGGGTCGCGAACGGACTCGCAGGTAGCCCCGGCCGGGCCGACCAGGAAGGTCGGCCCGGTTCTTACTAGGACCATGCCCGCGCGGCGTCCGCCTCGACCGACAGTGGCGGTCGCAGCCAGGCTGTGCCAGAATGCCAGGGTGATCACGGCCGGCCCCTGCGCCGGCCATGCCGCGCGCCTCGCGGCGCCAGCGATTCCGGGGCACGGAGGGCCCAGCTCATGACGACGATCCTTGCGAGGAGCGATGGCGCCGCGATCCGGCGATCGACGGCCCTGGCGTGCCTGGCGGCCGTGCTGCTGGCCGTGACGCCCGCTGCGCAGGCCGCCCGGCCGGACTGGAACCGTCTCGACGACCCCATGCAGGGCGGCATCGGCCTGCACGCGGGCAAGATCGGCGGCACCGGCCTGGCGTTCAAGTGGCCGCTGTGGTGGTGGCTGCAGGTCCAGACGGCGGGCGCGGTCTGGAACACGGACGGCAACCAGCGGCACAATATCGGCCTGCAGCTGCAGTACCTGCTGCGCCAGGACCCACGCCAGCGGCTCTACCTCGTGGGCGGTTTCGGCTACTACGCGCACCGCGAGCGCCACACCGACGACGCCGGTCTCGAGACCTGGCGGCGCGACATCGACCGCAACACCGGCTTCGGCGTCGGCATCGAACGGTTGCTCAGCGAGCGGGTCTCGTTGCAGGTCGACCTGGCGTTCACCTACCAGGATGACAAGGACTCGGTCACCGTGTGGCCGCAACTCGGCCTGTTCTTCTACTGGTAGCCGTGGACACCAAGCGGGCCATCCGCGCCTGGTGCCTCTACGACTGGGCCAACAGCGCCTTCGCCTGCACGGTGATGGCGGCCCTGTACCCGCCCTTCTTCAGGGCCATCGCCGAGGCGGACGGCCTTGCTCCGGCCGCGGCCACCGCACGCTGGGGCCTCGTGACCGGGCTCTCGTTGCTGCTGGTCGCCTTGCTGAGCCCCCTGCTCGGCGCGCTCGCCGACGCCACGCGCGTGCGCAAGCGTCTGCTCGCGGCCGCCATGGTGCTCGGCGCGACGGCGACGGCGGCGTTCGCGTTCCTGCCCGACACGGGCTGGCGCCTGGCCGGTTTGATGTTCGCCGTGGCGAACCTCGGTTTCGCCGGCTCGTTCGTCTTCTACGAGAGCCTGCTGCCGCACCTGGCCGGACCGCGCGACATCGACGCGATCTCGGCGCGGGGCTACGCCTGGGGTTACCTGGGCGGCGGCCTCCTGCTGATCGTCAACATGCTCTGGGTGACCATGCCCGAGCGCTTCGGGCTCGCCGGCACCGGCGCCGCCGTCAGGCTCAGCTTCGTGAGCGTGGCCGTCTGGTGGGTCGTCTTCTCGTTGCCGCTGCTGCGCCACGTGCCCGAGCCGCCGGGCGAGGCGCGGCTCGCCCTGGGGTCGCGCTGGCATGACGGGCTGGCCAGGCTGCAAGCCACCTGGCGCGACCTCCGCGGCTACCGCCCGCTGCTGGTCATGCTCGCGGCCTACTGGCTGTACAACGACGGCATCGGCACCATCATCAAGATGGCCACCGCGTACGGCGGCGAGCTGGGCATCGGCACGGCCCACATGATCCAGGCGCTGGTCCTGACGCAGCTCGTCGGCTTCCCCTGCACCCTGCTCTGCGGCCGGCTCGCCGGACGCGTCGGCGCGCGCCCCGTGCTGATGGGCGGCCTCGTGGTCTACGGCCTGATCTGCGTGCTCGGCTACTTCATGACGACGGCCTGGCACTTCTTCGCGCTGGCCGTGCTCGTCGGCACCGTGCAGGGCGGCACGCAGGCGCTCAGCCGCTCGCTCTTCGGCGCCATGGTGCCGCGGCACAAGAGCGCCGAGTTCTTCGGCTTCTACGCGATGAGCGGCAAGTTCGCCGGCATCGTCGGCCCGCTCGTCTTCGCGCTGATCGGCCAGGCCACCGGGACCAGCCGCCTGAGCATCCTCTTCTTGATCCTGCTCTTCGGCGGCGGCGCCTGGCTGCTGAGCCGGGTCGACCTCGCCGCCGGCCGGGCCCAGGCCCGGGCGGTCGAGGCGCGCGACGGTCAAGCAACGGTCGCAACGGTCGATACCCAGGACGGACCCAGCCCCAGGAGATCGCCATGAAGGCCGAACGACCGAAGTTCACCAAGGACCCCATGTACCAGATGCTGCGGGTCGACGACACCCAGGGTTTCAACCTGCGCAAGGCCCAGGGCGGCACCTGCGACCTGCGCGGCGTGGATCTGCGGGGGCTGGACCTGCGGGGTCTGGACGCCGAGGGGCTCGACTTCTCCGACAGCTACTTCCGCGACGCCGATCTGCGTGGCATCGACTTCAGCAAGGCGATGCTCGTGGGGTGCAGCTTCTACGGCGCCAAGGTCTCGGGCACCTTGTTTCCGGCCGAACTGAGCGCGGACGAGATCCGCCTGTCCGTCGAGCTGGGCACCCGCGTCCGATATAGGACTTGATTGCCTCCATATCTTTAATTTTATTGGGAGGCGGAGGTGCGCCGTGTCGCCTGCCGCCGATCCGCTGCCCGTCATCCCGCCGTCCGACCGTCGGACGCGCCCGCAACCGCTGCCCGCGGCGACCGTCTCGGCCGGCCTGGGCACCGCCGCCGCCGCCGCGATGGTCACCCTCGCGCTGCTCGTGCCGGTGCAGTTGCTGGTGCGCCCGCCCATGCTGCTCGGCGAACGTTTCCTGCCCGGCGCGGGCTGGGTGCAGGTCGTGGCGCTCGCGGTTTACGCCGGCTGGCTGGCCGTCACCGTGCAGCGACCAGGCGCCTGGGCCCGCTGGCGGCCCCGGGTCTGGGCGCTGTTTTCGGTGGTCTTCTTCGGTCAGCTGATCCTTGGCCTGCTCGGCGTCGAGCGCTGCCTGATGAGCGGCACGCTGCACCTGCCGGTGCCGATGGTGATCGTCGCCGGCCCGGTATGGCGGGGCGAGGGCCTGTTCATGGTCGGCCTGCTCTTGGCCACGCTGGTCCTGGTGGGGCCGGCCTGGTGCAGCTGGCTGTGCTACATCGGCGCCTGGGACCAGGTCGCCGCGGGTCGCCGGCGGATGCGGCGCCCGTTGTCGACGCGCGCTCGGGAGAGCCTGCGCCTGGGGCTGCTCGCCTTGTCCGTGGGCGTTGCCTGGGGCCTGCGCGCGGCGGGGGCCGGCCCCGTGACGGCCACCTGGCTGGCCGCGGGTTTCGGCCTGGCCGGCGTCGGCGTCATGGCGCTGGTCTCGGCCAGGGTCGGCTGGCTCGCGCATTGCACGAGCTTCTGCCCCGTGGGCTGGTTGGTGGTCCGTCTCGGCAAGGTCTCGCCGTTTCGCCTGCGCATCGACCCTGCCTGCCGCTCGTGTGGCCATTGTCGACCCTCGTGCCGGTACGGAGCGCTCGACCGGCAGGCATGGACCCGGCTGAAACCAGGAATCTCTTGTACCATGTGCGGCGACTGCGTCGACGGCTGCGGCGCGCTGTCGATCGGCTTCGCCAGGCTGCATCCGGACGCGGCGCGGCGCTTGCTCGGGATCATGGTCACGAGCTTGCACGCGG
The DNA here is from genome assembly GCA_964630845.1 of uncultured Fibrobacteraceae bacterium. GTDB lineage: Bacteria > Krumholzibacteriota > Krumholzibacteriia > LZORAL124-64-63 > LZORAL124-64-63 > Glo-17. Next base: position 19,864 of record CAZVWL010000014.1, on the reverse strand, counting down.
TCTTCCTGGGGCTGGCCCGTCTGTAGCGTTGCCGTGTCCCGATCCCCGCCTTCGAACCGGTGGCGAACGATGCTGGATTACCTGCTCGCGTTATGGCTGGTCACGGTGCAGATGGCGCCGTGGCTGCTGCTGGGGTTCCTGATGGCCGGCCTGCTGTCGGTCTACGTCTCCCCGCGGTGGCTGGAACGGCACCTCGGCGGCGGCGGCATGGGACCGGTGTGGAAGGCCTCGCTCTTCGGCGTGCCCTTGCCTCTTTGCTCGTGCGGCGTGATTCCCGTCGGCGCGAGCATGCGGCGCCACGGCGCCAGCAAGGCGGCGACCGTGGCCTTCCTGATCTCCACGCCGCAGACCGGTGTCGATTCGATCGCCGTCACCGGCGGCCTGCTGGGGCCGGTGATGGCGGTGCTGCGCCCGGTGATCGCCCTGGTGACGGGCATGCTCGGCGGCGCGCTGGTGCGGGCCGTCGACCACGGTGACGAGGCGGCGCCAGCGTCCGCCGCCGACTTGACGGGCCGGCCCGCCGATGCGCGGTCTCGCCTCATCGAGGCGTTCCGGTACGGCTTCTTCACCCTGCCGCGCGACATCGGCCGGCCGCTGGTGGTGGGGCTGGCGCTCGCGGCGCTGATCACGGCGCTGGTGCCGGCCGACGCGCTGGCCGGGCTGCTCGGCAGCGGGTTGCTGCCGATCCTGATGATGATGGTCGTCGCGGTGCCGCTCTACGTCTGCGCGACGGGGTCGGTGCCGGTTGCGGCAGGGTTCATCCACGCGGGCGTCTCGCCCGGGGCGGCGCTGGCGTTCCTGATCGCCGGCCCGGCCACCAACGCGGCGATGCTCGCCACCCTGGCCAAGATCCTCGGCAAGCGCATCACCGTCGTCTACCTGGCCACGGTGGCCCTCAGCGCGGTGGTGGGTGGCCTGGCGCTCGACCTGCTGCTCGGGGCGTCCGGCTGGGCGATCGCGGCGCTGCCGTCGCATCACGGCCACGATCAGGTCGGCTGGCTCGACCACGCCTGGGGCGGCTTGCTGGTCGCGAACCTGGTCTGGGTCTTCCTGCCGCGACGGCGCTCTCGGCTGGCCCCGCCGGCGGCCGCCAGCGATGCGGGTGCGTCGGGGGCGCCGGCGGTGTTGGTGAAGATCACGGGCATGAGCTGCGGCCACTGCCGCGACAGCGTCGAGCGCGCGCTCGGCGAGCTGCCGGGCGTGCGCCGCGTGGTGGTCGACCTCGAGCGTGGCGAGGCGCTGGTCCACGGCCAGGCGCTCGACGTGGGCGCGCTCGAGGCGGCGGTCGACGCGGCCGGTTTCTCGGCGCGCGTGGCGCCGAGCGGCTGAGCGCGGCCGAGGGCAACTTCGGAATTCCTCCCGAGGCGCCGGCGCGCGTGTTACAATCGTCCGGTCCTTCCTTGCGCCGGAGCGACCACTCGTTTGGTCGTACGGCGCGGGATCCCGAGACCGCCTTGCCCGAAAGTCGCCCCCGATGAGACACCCGTTGCTCGTCCTGTTCGCCGTGACGTTGCTCGTGATCGGTCTTGGCCAGCCCGTTCGTGCCGGTGGGCCGACCGTCGGTCCCCGCATGGTGGCCGAATGGGAGCCGGCGCTCGGCACCCTGATCCGCTGGCCGCTCGGCTTGCCGTTCGACGTGGTCCGCGAGCTGGCGCGCGACGACCTGCTCTACACGCTCGTCTCCGGCCCCGCCGCCGAGAGCCAGGCTCGGTTCACGTTCTCGTCCGAGGGCATCGACCTCGCGAACGTCGTGTTCATCCATGCCAGCATCTACTCGATGTGGACGCGCGATTGGGGGCCGCAGGGCGTGTTCGACGAAGCGGGAGTGCTCGGCTACGCCGATCCCTGGTTCAATGGCTATCCCTGGGTGCCCGGGTGCTTCCTGGCCACCGCCACGCCGGCGGCACCGGGCGAGCGCAGCGGTCGTGGCTACGAGCAGGACGACGCGTTGCCGGCGGCCGTGGCCCAGTTCCTCGGCGTGCCGCTCCACCCGCTGCAGGCGTACCTGACCGGCGGCAACATCATGACCGATGGGCTCGGCATGGCCTGGTCGACCGAGCAGATGGTCGCCGAGAACGCCCCGTTCATGAACATCAACACGTTCCGCCAGCGGGTGGCCGCGGCGACCGGCATCGCCGACTACCGCTTCGTGATCAGCCCCGAGGTTCACGGCATCCAGCACATCGACTGCTACGCCAAGCTGCTCGACGAGGAGACCGTGCTGGTCAAGGAGGTGCCGGCCTGGCATCCGGAGCACGCCTGTTGCGAGGCCGTGGCGGCGGCCTTCGCGAACACCTTGACCTGTTACGGCCGACCCTTCGAGGTCGTGCGCATCTGGTGTCCTCCGTACAGCGGCAACCACGCCGCGGCCTACACCAACTCGCTGATCCTCAACCGCAAGGTGCTGGTGCCGCTCTTCGGGCTGCCGGCCGATCAAACGGCGCTGGATACCTACCGCGCCGCGATGCCGGGCTACGAGGTGGTCGGCTTCGTCTGGGGCGCCTGGTATTCCTACGATGCGCTGCACTGCCGGACCATGGGCATCTTCGATCCCGGCATGCTGCGGCTGCTGCACGCGCGGCTGGCTCCGATCGTGCCGCACGGCGCGCCGACGCGTGTTGCCGCCTGGATCGATGCCCGCAGCGGCGCCGCGCTCGATCCGCAGGCGCTGCGGGTCTTCTGGAGGCGCGGCGGCGAGCAGGCCTGGCAGGACCTGCCGCTCGGCGCGGCGGGCGCCGATTCCTTCGCGACGCACATCCCCGTGCTCGAGCCGGGCACGGTCGTCGAGTACTGGATCGCCGCGGGCGACCTCAGCGGCCGCCAGGCTGTCTTGCCGCGTGGCGCGCCGGAAGGTTGGTTCACCTTCATGGTCGACGCGCCGACCGACGTGCCGCCGGCGGCGCTGGCCCTCACCATGCAGGCGCGCCCCAACCCTTTCAACCCGCGAACCCAGCTGGTGCTGCAGCTGCCTGACGCGGCCGAGATCTCCTTGCGCATCCACGACGCGCGCGGCCGCCTCGTTGCCGAACCGCTGGCCGCGATTCCGCTCGCCGCCGGCAGGCACGTGATCGCCTGGGAGGGGACCGACGCGCAGGGTCGCGCCTTGCCGAGCGGGGTCTACCTCGCGCGCCTGGACGATGGACGGCAGGTGGTCAGCCGCAAGCTCGTGCTGGCGCGATGACGCCACGCCAAACGGCCGCCGGGCGCCGACAGTTCTCGCCAAGTCGGCGCCACGTGGCTATCATGGCCCGATCCGCCTGCAACGACGGCCCGAATCCCGGAACGCCGAAACGCCATGAACGACACCCGACCGACCGCGACCGAAGAGCCTGCGGCCCAGGGCGCCGCCATCACCCGTCTGCTCGGCGTGATCGAACGCGTGGGCAACGCGCTGCCGCATCCCGCCACGCTGTTCGCGGGACTGGCGCTGCTGGTGGTCCTGCTCTCGGGCCTCTTCAAGTGGCTCGGCGTCAGCGCCGCGCACCCCGGCACCGGCGAAGAGATCCTGCCGGTGAGCCTCCTGAGCCTGCCGGGGCTGCATCGTATCCTGACGGAGATGGTCACCAACTTCACCGCGTTCGCGCCGCTCGGCACGGTGCTCGTGGCCATGCTCGGCCTGGGCATCGCCGAGCGCAGCGGCCTGATCGGCACCGCGTTGAGGCTGGTGGTCCTGTCGGCCCCGCGTAGCCTGCTGACCTTCCTCATCGTGCTGTCGGGCATCATCTCGAACACGGCGAGCGAGGTGGGGTACGTGCTGCTCGTGCCGCTGGGCGCGATGATCTTCCACACCATCGGCCGGCACCCGCTGGCGGGCCTCGCGGCGGCGTTCGCGGGCGTCTCGGGCGGCTACAGCGCCAACTTCCTGCTCGGCACCATCGACCCGCTGCTTTCCGGCCTGACCGAAGAGGCGGCCCACATCATCGACCCCGCCTACATGGTCAACCCGACCTGCAACTACTACTTCATGGTCGTGTCGGTCTTCTTCATCTCCATCGCCGGCACCTGGGTGACCGAGAAGATCGTCGTGCCGCGGCTCGGGCCGTATCGCGGCGAAGCGCACGCCGACGGCCAGACGCTGCAGGCGCTGTCCGCCGACGAGAAGCGCGGCCTGCGCCATGCCGCCCTGGCCGGCCTGGTGTTCGTCGGTCTGATCCTGGCCGGCACCGTGCCGGCCGGCGGCTACCTGCGCGACCCCGCCACGGGCGATCTGTTGCGCTCGCCGTTCACGTCGGGCATCGTCGCCTTCATCTTCCTGGGGGCGGCCGTCCTGGGCATCGCCTACGGTCGCGGCGCGCGCACGCTCAAGAGCGACGCCGACGTCATCGAGGGCATGGGCAAGTCGATGTCCACGCTCGGCGTGTACATCGTGCTCTGCTTCTTCGCGGCGCAGTTCGTGGCGTATTTCCGCTGGACCAACCTCGGCCTGATCCTCGCCGTGCGCGGCGCCGAAGGCCTGCAATCGTCCGGCCTCGGGCCGATCCCCCTGATCGTCGCCTTCGTGATGATCTCGGCGGCGATCAACCTGGTGATGGGCAGCGCCTCGGCCAAATGGGCGGTCATGGCGCCCATCTTCGTGCCCATGTTCATGCTGCTGGGCTATTCGCCGGAGATGGTGCAGGCGGCTTACCGCGTCGGCGACAGCGTGACGAACATCATCTCGCCGCTGATGTCGTACTTCCCGTTGATCGTCGCCTTCATGAAGCGGTATGACGACAACGCCGGCATCGGCACGGTGATCGCCACCATGCTGCCTTACTCGGTCGTCTTCTTCCTGGTCTGGACGGCGTTGATCATCGTCTGGTTCCTGCTGGGCATCCCGGTGGGGCCGGGAGCGCCGCTGATGCTGGCGTGAGCCGCCACGACGGCGATCAAGCCGGCGTGTTCGCCTCGCCCATCGGCAGGATACGCACCTTGTCGCGGCGCAGGGCCACCAGGCGCGGCACGTCGTAGCTGCGGTCGCTCTTGGTCTGGCTGGTGCCGATGCGGAAGACGACGCCGGACCACAGCTGGGTGAGCACCGCCACCTCGCGCACGGCGCCTCGTTGAGAATCCTCGACCTCGCGTTCCTGGGCCGTCACCTCGTTGCGAAGCGCGGCGTCGACCTGCTCGATCTTGGCCCGCAGCTGGTTGACGACGTGCTGCCGCGCCGCGTCCAGCTGGCCGGCGACCAGGACCTGCAGCAGGGACTTGTTCAGCTTCTCGCGCGCGTCCTGCAGCTTGACCATGCGTTCGCGCCGCTGCTGCTGCGCTGCGTCCAGATCGGGATCGGCGCCGGGGATCAGCACCGTGCCGGTCGCGCCCTTGGCCCCGGCCACGCTCACGCGGATGCCCCGGTAGGCCCTGACCGTGCCGCCGGCGATGCGCCCCTTGGGCACCAGCACCGCGCCGCGGCACACCACGTCCGAGTGGTCGATCTGGCTGGTGACCGTGACGTCGCCGACGCAGCGGAGCTTGACGTCGTTCAGGTAGCGGGCCTGCAGGGCGCCCTTGACCTCGATGGTGTGCCCCTCGTCGCCCATGATGCCGCCGGAGACGGTCAGGCTGCCGCCGCAGACGATGTCCGCCGGTTCGATCAGCCCTTTGACCACGATGTCGCCATCGCACTGGATGCGCACGTTCTCCTTCACGTCGCCCTGGATCATCAGCGTGCCGGTGTGCGTGATGTTGCCGGTCTCGAGGCCCACGTCGCCGCGGATCGTGTAGACCTCGTCGACCGACACCGCGCCGTCCTTCTCGAGCAGGCGGCCGTTGACCGCGGCGTAGTAGAGCACGCGGTCGTCCTTCTCCTCGGTGCGCACGCCCTTGCCGGCGCGCAGGCGCGCGCTGGTCGCCTTCGGCACGGGGATCTCGTCGCCCTGGAGCGTGCGGCCGGCCGTGCCCTCGATCGGCAGCAGCAGCACGGCGAAGAGCTGGTCGGCGCGCAGGGCGCGTTTTTCCGCGCGCTCCCAGTAATCGACCTTGTCGTTCTCGGGGTCGACGGCGAATCCCGCGGCGAAGTAGTCGTCCTGCCACTGGACCTCGCCGTTGCGCGGCGGGACGGGCGGGTCGCCGGTCAGCAGGGGGTGGTCGATCAGATGCTGGCCCGGCTGGCAAGCTTCGGCGAGCAGTTCCTGGATGATCTCCGTCGGCACCTCGACGGCGAGTTCGAGCGGTCCGAGGTCGCGGGCGATGCGGGCGGCGGTGCCGGCGAGGTCGGCATGGGGGTCCGGAGCCGTCACGTGCAGCAGTAGGCGGTCGCTGCTGAGGCGCACGTCGAAGTTCGGCGGCGCCTGGGCCTGGTGGGGCGTCTGGGTTGCGGTCATCCGACGACCTCGTTCCTGGCCGGCGTTCGGGCGATGGCCGGGGCTTTCCTTGGCTCCCTTCTGCAGGTATCGTACCGGCTCGCGGTCGACTTGAGCGCGGAGAGCGACGAAAAGGGCATTCGATGGCATTGCTGGAACTCACGGACGTGCACCTGGCCTTCGGTGGCCCGGACCTCCTGGCCGGGGTGGACCTGCGCCTCGAGCCGGGGGAGCGGGTCTGCCTCACCGGACGCAACGGTTCGGGCAAGACCACGCTGCTACGCGTCGTGGCGGGCCTGCAGGGCCCGGATCGCGGCCAACGACGCCTGGAACGCGGCGCGCGCGTGGGGTACCTGCCCCAGGACGTGCCGAGCGGGCTGTCCGGGACCGTGCGCGCGCACATCACCGCATCGGCCTGCGGGCCGGCGCCCGAGGCCTCCTGGCAGGTCGATCTGGACACCGACCGGCTGCTGCAGTCGCTCGGCCTCGACGGCGCCGCCGACCTCGCCACGCTCTCGGCCGGCCAGACCCGCCAGGTGCTGCTGGCCGGCGCCCTCGTGAGCCGCCCGGACCTGCTGATCCTAGACGAACCGACCAACCACCTCGACCTGCCGCGCATCGCCTGGCTCGAGCAACACCTCGAGCGGTGGCCGGGCACGCTGTTGTTCGTGACTCACGACCGAGCCTTCCTGCGGCGGTTCGCGCGGCGCATCGTCGAGCTGGACCGCGGCCGCCTGCTCGACTGGACCTGCGACTACGACACCTGGCAGCGCCGCAAGGAGGAGGTGCTGGCGGCCGAGTCGGCCCGCGACCGCGAGTTCGACCGCACGCTGGCGGCCGAGGAGGACTGGCTCCGCCAGGGCATCAGGGCGCGCCGCACGCGCAACGAGGGGCGTGTGCGGCGCCTGCAGGACCTGCGCCGCCAACGCGCCGAACGCCGGCAGCACGAGGGCGAGGTGCGCCTGCAGATCAACGCCGCCGAGCGGTCCGGCAAGCTGGTCGCCGCCGTGCGGGGGCTGCGGATCGAAAGCGGCGGGCGCGTGCTGGTCAGCGGCCTGGACCTGACGCTGATGCGGGGCGACCGTCTCGGCCTGTTCGGCCCGAACGGCGCGGGCAAGACCTCGCTGTTGAAGGTCCTGCTCGGCGAACTGGCGCCGACGGCCGGCACGGTCGAACTGGGCACGAACCTGCAGCCGGCCTATTTCGACCAGCTCAGGGCCACCCTCGATCCCGAGCGTTCCGTGCGCTGGAACGTGGCCGAAGGCCTCGAGACGCTGACCCTGGATGGCCGCCCGCGGCACGTGATCAGCTACCTGGGCGATTTCCTGTTCTCGCCCGAACGCGCGGGCCAGCCCGTGCGGGCGCTGTCCGGCGGCGAACGCAACCGTCTGCTGCTGGCGCGGCTGTTCACGCGGCCGGCCAACGTGCTGGTGCTCGACGAGCCCACGAACGACCTCGACCTCGAGACCCTCGAGCTGCTGGAGAACCAGCTCGCCGAGTTCCCCGGCACCGTGCTGGTGGTCAGCCATGACCGGCAGTTCCTGGACAACGTCGTCAGCAGCACGCTGGTCTTCGACGGTCGGGGCGAGGTGAAGGAATTCGTGGGCGGCTACAGCGACTGGCAGCGGCAGACCGGCGGCTGGGAGGTGCCGGCGGCCAGACCCGGCGCCGAGGCGCGCCGCGCGCCGTCGCGACCGGCGCCGTCCTCGACGCCGGCCCCACGCAAGCTGCGCTGGCAGGAAGCGCGCGAGCTGGAGGCGTTGCCGGGACGGATCGAGGAGCTCGAGCAGGAGCAGTCCGTGCTCACGGCCCGGCTCGCCGATCCGTCCCTGTACCGCAGCGGCGGCGACCAGGTCGCCGCCGCGCAGGCGCGGATGCAGGCGCTTACCTCGGAGCTGGCAGCCGCCTACACGCGCTGGCAGGAACTGGACGAGCTCGCGAACCCCGGTTGAGCGATCGGCGCCCAGGGTGCGAGCGGGTCCAGCGACGGGGCCGCCACCGAGATCGGCGGCCCGCTCGTTCCTTGCAGGTTGCCTGCCGCCGCCATCGGCGGCGGCGTCTCTAGACGTTGCAGCCAGCGGCTGCAGCGCACGACCTCGGCCACAGCCCGCGCCAGATCCTCGGCGGCGCCGTCCTCGGCGCCGACGTCGCGATGGCGTGCGCGACGGCCGGCGGCTTGCTCGCGACGGGCGAGGTCCTCGATCGTTCGGGCAGCCTGCTCGCCCGCCGTGAGGGCCGACTGGACCGCGGCCAGGGCGTCGGCGAGGTCGGACAGCGCGAGGTGGTCCTTCGCGAGGTCGGCGCGGAGCTGCCGGCTGGCCTCGACGGCTTCCTCGTTGCCGTGCTGGGAGGCGGTCAACAGGTCGCCCGAACCGCCCACGATCTCGGCCGTCTGCTGCGCCAGCTTGCGTACCTGCTCGGCGACCACGGCGAAACCGGCGCCCGCCTCACCGGCGCGGGCCGCCTCGATGCTGGCGTTCAGGGCCAGCAGGTTGGTCTGGGTGGCGATGCTGCGCACGTCGCGCAGCAGGCGGGCGGTCTGGCCGTGCGCCTGCTCGATGCCCGACATCGCCGACTCGAGCTGCCCGAGCCACCGCTCGGAGCGTTCGCGCCGGCCCGAGAGCGCGCCGGCCGAATCGCGCAGCGTGGCGGCGTCGGGCGCGGCCGCACCGGCCTGGAGCCACTGCTGGGCCTGGCGGGCGGCGAGGTCCCAGGCGCCGGTGCTGTCGTGGCGCGCGCCCTCGAGCGCCTGCGCGCGCGCGAGCACGGCGTCGGCCGCGGGTTCGAGGCGCGCGGCGGCGGCGTCCAGGCCCAGCTGCACGGCGCCGAGCGGCCGCGTGACCCGCCGCTCGGTCCAGAACACGAGGCCGATCGCCGCGGCCAGGGCGAGCACCAGGCCGAGCACGGTGCCGTCGCGGCCGCGGCGGCTGGCGTCGCCGGCCTCGCGGCCGCGGGTCAGAGCTTCGGCGCGACTGGCTTCGCTCAGGCTCTCGGCGGTGCGGCGCAAGGTGCGGGCGGCCGACCGGCCGTCCTGCTCGAGTTCCTGGAGCTGGCGCCAGGCCAGTTCCAGGCGATCCATGGCGTCGCGGTGGGTGTCGACATCGTCCAGAGCGCTGGCCAGCCGCTGGGCCTCGGGATCGCCCTTCTCGGCCCAGGGCAAGAGCAGGTCGCGGATGTGGTCATGGTGGCTGCGCACCGGCTTGAGCGTCTCGAGGTCGCGCGATTGGTGCAACTCGCGGCGCGCCAGTTCGATCTCCAGCAGCAGGCGATCGGCCTGGGTGCTCACGTAGATCCGTTCGGCGGTCGTCGTGCGCGTGAAGAAGTCGAGGCCGTCGCGGCTGTTCAGGGTCTTCTGGTACTGGGCCTGCGCGGCCAGCACCGCGCGCAGCTTGGCGCGGCCGGCGAGGGCCGCGCGGTGGGCCTGACGGTCCGCTTCCAGGAGACGGCTGGCGGCGTCGCGGGCCGCCGTGAGCGCCGCCGCGTATCGCAGGGAGCAGACGTGCAGGCTGTCGGCCGCCACGCCGATGTTGCGGCGGTCCAGGCCGTCGAGCGCCTGGGAAAGGTCGCGCAGCGACGCGGCGGCGATGTCGACCTGAGCCTGATCGAAGGTCCGGAACCAGGCGGCGCCGGCGTCGGTGGCCCGGCGCACCGACTGCTCGAGCGCGGCGCGGTGCGCCAGGGCGTCCAGGCCGTCGGCCACCGAGGCCAGCGGCCTGGCGGTCCAGCGGGCCTGCGTGAGCAGCCCGAACACACCGATAGCCAGGGCCAGGCCAGCCAGGCCGACGCTGCCGACGATGATGGCGGTCCGCAGTCGCATCGGGCGAGAACACCTCGGTTCGCATGGCGCAGACGGGACACTCCGGCCCGGATCTGCAGACGGTGTGCCATCACGACACGTCGGCGATGATTGCCGCGCCGATTCCATAAGTTGTTGCGGTGTCGTGGCATATCCGGAATGTCGGTGGTGGTGGGCCCGCCCGGCGCGTGGTCGGGATCTTCCGCGCGACGGCAATTCCTGCCGCCGAAGCCCGCCTCTTGCCGTTCCCGCTGGTCGCCGCCGGTTCCGTACGCTAGCATCCCTGGCCAGCGCGAAAGGCCTCCATGTCGACACCGACCGACCTGTTGATCGAGTGGCTGCAGACGAGCCGGCGGACCGTCGTGTTCACCGGCGCCGGCGTCTCCACGCTCTCCGGTCTGCCCGATTTCCGCGGCGAGCACGGGCTGTTCAAGCAAATCGACGGCGCGCGCGTCTTCGACATCGGCGAATTCCTGCGCGACCCCGTATTTTTCTACACCCACGGCGCGGGCCTGGTCTACGGGCTGGCCGACGCCGAACCCAGCCTCGTGCACCGCCAGTGCGCGCGGCTCGAGGCGGCTGGTCTGGTCGAGGCCGTCATCACCCAGAACATCGACATGCTGCACCAGCGCGCCGGTTCGCGCCGGGTCATCGAGCTGCACGGAAGCCCGGCCCGCCACGCGTGCCTCTTCTGCGGCGAGGCGCAGCCGTTCGACTGGGTGCGCCAGACCGTCGCTCGCGGCGAGGTGCCACGGTGCCCGGACTGCGAGGGCCTGGTGAAGCCCGACATCGTGTTCTTCGGCGAGATGCTGCCGCAAGCGGCTCTCGAGGAAGCCTGGGAACTGGCGTCCACCGCCGAACTCATGCTCGCGCTCGGCTCGTCGCTGCAGGTGCAGCCGGCCGCCACCCTGCCGCTCTTGACCGCCCGCGCCGGCGGCCGCCTGGTGATCATCAACCGCGAGCCGACCCCGCTGGACGACCTCGCCGACCTGCGGCTGGATGATCTCGCCGCGGCCTTCGAGGCGATCGCCGAGCGGATCCGACTCGTTTCTTGACCGTTCTGCGCTCTTGCCCGGCGGTCCCCGCGGGTGATAGATTGCGGCGCGGCGCTCCGGCGCTTGTGCTCGTCATACCCCGGCCAGGAAGGTTGTCGTGAGCAAGCAAGGGCATCCTCGCGGTCTATACCCGCTGTTCTTCACCGAGATGTGGGAACGCCTCGCCTTCTACCTCATGCTGGGCATCCTGGTGCTCTACACCACCGACAGCGAACGCGGCGGGCTGGGCCTGCCCTTGCGCCAGGCGGTGGAGATCTACGGCACCTACATGGCCTTCGTGTACTTCACCCCGTTCTTGGGCGGCATGATCGCCGACCGGTTCCTGGGCTTCAGGCGCGCGGTGTTCATCGGCGGCATGTTGATGGCCGGCGGCCTGTTCCTGCTGGGCGTGCGCAGCGTCACCACGCTGTACGCGGGCCTCACGTTGCTCTGCCTGGGCAACGGGCTGTTCAAGCCGAACATCTCGGCGATGGTCGGCAACCTGTACGAACCGGGCGACGCGAAGCGCGACGCCGGCTTCAACATCTTCTACATGGGCATCAACATCGGCGCCGCGGCCTCGGCGCTGCTGTCGGCGCCGCTGCGCAACCTGTTCAGCTTCAACATGGCGTTCGTCGCGGCCGGCGTGGGTCTGGTGATCGGCCTGGTGATCCTCAGCCTGAACTGGCGCAAGCTCGAGAAAGCCGACCGCCGCTCCCAGCCCGACGCCGAGGACATCACCTTCGGGCAGATCATCCTGCGCATCCTCGTGCCGGCCGCGGTCTGCGGCGCGCTGGGCTACGTGGTCGGCTCGCGCTGGGACTTCGTGCAGCAGTCCATCGGCGCGGTGACCTTCGCGTTCCTGGTCGGCGTGCTGCCGATCATGGGCTACTTCCTGACGCTCTGGCTGAAGGCCAAGCCGCAGGAGAAGGCGGGCATCGGCGCCTTGATCCCGGTCTTCGTGGCCGGCGGCACCTTCTTCATGATCCTGCACCTGTCGGGCGGCCTGATGACGATCTACGCCGAGCACCAGACCAACCGGCAGGTGCCGGCGCTGGCGATCGGCCCGTACAGCCAGCAGGCGATGCCCGGTTACTTCGGCAACGCGGCGTCCACGGTGCCGCGCCCCGATGAACGGACGCTCGTCATGGTGCCGGCCGAGGTCGAGGCCATGTTCGGCGCCCGCCGCGTGAGCCAGTCGGCCGTGGCCGATCTGACCGGCGGCGGCCAGGTGATCGCCGCGGCGCCCGGCTCGGCTCAGGTCGCGTCGGGCTGGGGATTCTTGGCCAGCCGCGTCTACCCCGACGAGAACCTGCGGGTCTCCAGCACGGCCGACGCGCACGGGGTCACGGTGACCACGGTGCGCGTGGTGCCGGAGACCGCGGCCCCGACGGGCGAGGTCGTCTTCCTCCGGGAGGTCGACGGCGCCACCGTGCCGGCGCTGCTGGTCAGCGACGCCACCTTCGCCGCCGTCTACCAGCAGGCAGGCCCTGCGCGCCTGGCGCCGGGCAAGTTCCTGGGCCTGGTGAACGCGGAGATGATCACCGCCCTCTTCAACCCGGTCTTCGTGGTGCTGCTGACGCCGGTGGTGGTGATGATCTTCGGCCGGCTGGCCATGCGCGGCCGTCCGGTGACCACGGCGCGCAAGATCTTCATCGGCCTGATCCTGACCGTGATCTCGCTGTTGATCATGGCCTGGTCGGCGAAGGTCGGCGGCAACGGGGCGATCAAGGTCTCGGTGATGTGGTTGATCATCTACTACCTGGTGATCACCTTCGGCGAGCTGTGCCTGTCGCCGATGGGCCTCAGCCTGGTGACCAAACTCTCGCCGCGTCGGTACGTGGGCCTGATGATGGGCGGCTGGTTCCTGGCCTCGGCGGTCGGTAACAAACTGTCCGGATTCATCAGCGGCCTGGCGCCGACGGCCGGCATGTTCCTGGTGCTGGCGTTCGCCACCGCCCTGGTCGCCTTGTTCATCCTCGTGCTGCTGCCCAAGCTCGATCGGGCGATCAAGCAGTACAGCGCGTGACGATCCGGGAGGTCGTGCCTTGAAGCGGAGCGTGGTCCTGTGGGTCGTGGCGCTGGTGCTGACGCTGTCCAGCGCGGTCTGGCAACGGCTCACCGGGCCCACGCATCCGGCGCGCGTCAAGACGATCGTGGCCGGCCAGGAGGTGGCGGGGCGGCTCATCCGCTCGCAGACCATCGACCTGGCCGTGCCGATCGCCCTGCGCGCGGGCGAGGGGCTTGCCGGCGAGGCGCGCTGGCGCCGCTGGCCGGGTGAACATCCGTGGCACACCGAACCGTTGCGGCGCGACGGGGACTACCTGCGGGGCGAGTTGCCGGCTCAGTCGGCCACCGCCGCGCGCATCGAGTACGTGGTCGTGGTGACCGATGGGCGCGACCAGCGCATCGAGATCCCGGCGCGGCTGCGCTTCAAGGGCGCCGTGCCGGGCCCGGTGCTCGGTGTGCACATCGCGGCCATGTTCCTGGGCATGCTGCTGAGCGCGCGGGCGGGCCTGGAGGCGCTCGCCCGCGGGCCGCACCTGAGCCGCCTCGTGCTCTCGACCTTGCTCTGCCTGGGCGTCGGTGGCCTCATGCTCGGTCCGATCGTCCAGAAGTACGCCTTCAACGCGTACTGGACGGGCTGGCCGATCGGCGAGGACCTCACCGACAACAAGCTCGCCGTCGCGGTGCTGTTCTGGCTGCTGGCGGCCTGGCGGGTGCGGCGCGGGGGCCGCGCCTGGGCCATCGCGGCCAGCGTGGTCACGTTCGTGATCTTCGTGATCCCGCACAGCCTGCACGGCTCGACGCACGACTGGGAAACCGGCCGGCACATCCACGCGGCCATCCGGTCTTGGCGCGACCTCGCCTGAGCGTGCGCGCCGGCGTTCAGCGCCAGCTCGTGGTGCGCCCGGCGTTCTGCTCGCGCAGCCAGACCAGCAGCGGCTCGTAGTAATCGAGCATCGCCGAGGCGTTCAGCTCGCGGCCGGTCGCCTCGCGCAGCAACTGGTTCCAGTCGCGGGTGGCGCCGGCGGCGAGGATCGCGTCGAGGTACACGCCCACCTGCCGGTTGCCCTGCCAGTTCGCCGCGTGCACGTCCTGGTGCAGGATCTCCAGGCAGATGTAGCGGTGCAACTGATGGCGGATCAGGTAGCTGATGACCAGATCGAACGAGGCGACCGGCTGCAGGTGCACCTCCGGCAGCGCGGCCGGGTCGCAATGGTCCTCGCCCCGCATGGTCGGTGGCGCGATGCCCTGATACCGCGCGGCGTGCTGCCACCAGCGCTCGTTGAACAGGTGGCGGGGCAGCTCTTCCTCGTAGAAGTCATGTTCCCAGTGGGCGACCGTGCCGCATGCGAACGGCAGGTACACGACCGGGCCGGTCAGCGCCTGGCTCAGCAGCCAGCGGACACGATCCGGCGTGGTGCTGGCCGTCATCAGGCCGATCTCCTGCAGGTACGGCACCTGGGTGGCCGCCAGCTCGGCCGCCAGCCCCACCGCCGCGTGGAAGCCCCGGCTGGCGCCCTGGCGCAGGATCGGCGGAACCTCGGGCCGGGCGTAGGCCAGGCAGTAGTAGGCACGACCAAGCTCGCGGTGCACGGCCTGGTACCAGGCGAAGTCGTTGCGCACGCTCAGCAGCAGGCGCACGTCCTGATCGAGGTCGACGTGCCAGGTGGAAGCCAGCGTGCTCTTGCGCCGGTTGGCGTCGTCGGGCAGTTCGTAGAGGTCGCTGCGGCCCCAGAAGGTGAGCGGCAACGTGGGCAGGCCCAGGCTCATGAAGAAGCGTTCGCCCTGCTCGATCAGCCATTGCGGCGAGGTTTGCCGGAAGAGCCCGTCGAGGTCGACGCCGTCGACGATCTGCGGCCAGGTGCGGCCCCAGCGCTCGGGCAGCCAGTGCGCGGGCAACAGGCGGGGCGCCGGCTGGCCGTAACGGCCGGCCAGCTCGTGGCGCACCCAGCAGTGCAGCTGCTCATAGAGGGGCAGCAAGCCCTCGTAGAGATCGTCCATGAGCAGCAGGAGTTCGCGGCTGGACAGGCCGAGGTCGGCGCCGGCGAGCGAGAAGTGCGAGCTGAAGCCCATGTTGCGCGCCGAGGCGTTGCGCAGGCCTTGCAGCTCGGCGAGCCCATCCTTCAGGGCGACGCCGACCGTCTGGCCGGCTTCCCAGGCGCGCTGGCGCTGGGCGAGGTCGCGGCTCTCGCTGAGGATGCGGTCGAGCTGGGCCAGGGTGGTCTCGCGCGGGGGCTGGCCGGCCTGGGCCAGCTGGTAACGATACGCATGCAGCACGGCGTGCTGGCGGGCTTCGAGCTCCAGCCGCTTGCGCACGGTGGCCGGCACGGTGCCGGGGTTGACCGCGGCCAGCAGCCAGGCCTTCTCCAGCTGGCGGAACTGCAAGTCCGTAAGGCCGGGCGTCTGGCGCAGCTCCTGCAGGCGATCGATCACCTGCCGGCTGCCGGTATAATCGGCCAGCGCCTGGGCGGCGAGCACCGCGGCGCGGCTGTTGGCCTCGCCGATGTCGACGTTGGCCTGCCAGCGCGCGGTCTCGGCCGCGGTCCACAGCTGGCGGTAGGCGGCGTTGTATTCGTCGAGCCAGGCGTCGACCTCGGCGGCGGTCGCCGGTCGGCGTTCGGTGGCCACGCGACGGCCGCGTTCCGGCGCGTCCGGGTCGCGTTCGCGGCCGAGCAGGAGGATGAGCACGACGCCGACGGCAAGCAGCAGCAACCCGGCGAGCGCGAGCTTGCGGATGGTCATGGGGCTCCTCTCGAGGGACCGTGGGCGCGGCTCACGGCGGGCATCATAAGGGGCGGTGCGCGGATCTGTAAAGAAGAAGGCCCCGGGTCGATCCCGGGGCCTTCTGTCGATCGAGGTCAGCGCCGCGTCCGGCCGCCTGCGGTCATTTGACCAGCACCAGCTTGCTGGTCTGCGCGACGCCGTCGGCCTGGAAGCGGGCGAAGTACACGCCGCTGCCCAGGCGCCGGCCCTCCTGATCGGTGCCGTTCCAGACGGCCGCCTGGCGTCCGGCCTCGAGCACGCCATCGACGAGCACCTGGACCAGGCGGCCACGCGCGTCGTGGATCGCCAGATGCGCGTGGGCCGTCCTCGCGAGGTTGAAGCTCACCTCGGTGGCCGGGTTGAACGGGTTGGGGCGGGCGCCGATCAGGCCGGTGAGGGCCACCGGCGTCTCCGGCGCCGAGGTCGTCGCCAGTTGCAGCGCCCGGATCTCGATGTCGTCGAGGTTCCAGCCGCAGTACTGCCAGCTGCCGTCGGTGGTGCCCATCACCCAGCGCAGGTACACCATCGGCTGCCCGTCGGCGATCGCGCTGATGTCGTACTCGACGAGCTGCCAGCTGCTGTCGGTGATCTCCGACCCATTCTCCCACACCGTGGTCCAGGTGGTGCCGTTGGTGCTGATGCGGATGTAGGCGTGGTCGTACGCTGGCTGCTCGACGCCGAGCCAGCGGCGGAAGCGCAGCTTGGTGCTCATCAGGTCCGAGCAGTCGAACGCGTGGGTCGTCAGGCTGCGCTCCGGCAGGTTGTTCTCGTAGTCGCCGGCCAGGTTGTAGCCGAAGACGTTGGGGCCGGTGAAGCCGGACGTGGGATCGGGGTTGCCGTACTGGCCGCCCTGGCCGGTCGGCTGCCCGAACGCCCACAGGCCCTCGCGGGCCCAGCCCGGATCGGTGTCCAGGGTCCAGGAATAGACCGTGCTCTCGGTGCCCACCTGCAGCGACGCGGCGCGCGCGGTGTCGCCCTCGCCGTTGGTGAGGTTGGTGAAGGTGACCGTGCCGTTGTAGAGCCCGACCGGAAGCTGGTTGGCCGCCGGTCCGATCGCCACCGTGACGGTGGCCGTGCCGGCCGGCGCGATGCTGCCGCTGCCGCCGCTGACCACGAGCCACGGCTGGTCGGCGGTCACCGAGAACAGCAGGGGCACATCGGCTCGGTTCTCCAGCACGTAGTCGATGCTCGCCGGCGTGAACGGACCACCGGGGTCGCCCTGCGCGTTGAGCGCGGTGAACGGCGAGACGCCGAGGCCCGTGGCGTTCGGGTCGAACAGGTCGAGCGCCATCGGCGCGAGGCCGAGCGGGTCGAGCCAGTCGCGCAGCCGCGACGCCGCCGTGCCGCCGCCTTCCCAGCTCACCGACACGCGGCCGTACCAGTCGCTGAGGTCGTTGCCGCACGCGGCGTAGCCGCCGTGCAGCTGCCCGACGATGTGCTTGTTCTGGTTGTAGAGCGGCGAGCCGCTGGAGCCGGGCTCGGTGGTGCCGAGGTCCCAGTCGACGACCCAGATGTGGGTGCCGTTGCCGGGGATCGTGGTGCCGAGATAGCTGGTGGTGAAGGAGGGGTCGTTCTCGAAGCTGATCGACTTCTCGTCGGTGCGCGGGTGGTGGATCGCCACGGACCACTGCGGGTCGGCGTCGCTGCGGTCCCAGCCCGAGTAGGTCACGTTCCAGCTGGGGTCCGGCAGGGCCGCCAGCTCGACCAGCGCGAAATCGCTGGCCGCGTAGTTGGCGCGGAAGATCGCTCCGGTCTGCGCGTTCGCGAGCGAACCGCCGCTCTGCTGGCCGCACACCGGCGCCTGGAAGTTCCAGTAGACGACCATCGAGGCCGCGTTGCTGGCGCTGATCCCGCAGTGCCGGGCGGTCAGGAAGTAGGGTGTGCCGTCCTCGGCCGTGTTGTTGACCATGGCGCCCGTGCAGGTCCAGAAACCGTTGAGCGTGTAGACGGCCACGCTGTTGATCTCATCGCGCCACGGGTCGCCCTCGGGGCAGACCACGTCGATGTTGCACCAGCCGGCCTTGTCGCCGCGCGGCTCGCCGAACATGCGGTAGCCCTTGCCGACGCTCGCCAGTTCCAGTTCGTAGTCGTGGCGGCTGGCCACGGGCAGCGTCAGCTCGAGCACCATGCGGTCGCCGAGGATGACCGGCGACCACAGCTCGCCGTGCGGCTGGTGGTCGCGCTCGGTGAACTCCCGCGCCAGCTCCAGGCCGCCGGCCGGGTGGATCACCAGGCGCCCGCCCTTCGGCAGGCGGAAACGCTCGAAGCCGACGTTCAGCGACAGCGCGCCCGGCGCGGTGATCTGCAGGCGCCAGAGCACGAATCGGGGGTCGGGCAGGGGTTCCCAGGTGCCGTGGCTCTCGGGGTTGACCTTGACGGCTTCGGGTTCGGCGAAGCGCGCGGGTTCGCCGAGGCGGGCGCGCTCGTCGTCCTCCCGCAGGAGCTTGCCGGCCTCGGGACCGGCCAGGTCCAGCGTGGCGACGGTCGACAGGGGTCGGACCGGGTAGAGGTCGGCGGTGGGCTGCACCGAGGCCAGGGCCGGCAGCCCCAGCAGGACGATCGCGATCAACAGGAGCTTGAACTTCATCGGTCTTTCCTTCAGCAGGCCCGGGTTGGGCGTCTAAAATGATACCGAATTACTTTGACTATAAAGAATATCACAAATTTTCCCAGTAAAAATAAACCCGGATGGCGGAGGCCGGCCCAGGGCGGTCGTCACAATCTTCGCGGGACAACCTCTTGCTTCAGCGCCGCCGCCGCCATTTCCACCAGGCGTACAAGCCGAGAAGGACGATCGCCGCGACCACCGTCCGCACCGGGAACCGCGGCCCGCCGGTCGGCGGCGTCGTGGTTGCGGGCATCGGCTCATCGGCGTCCACCGGCTCGAGGTGGGTGGCCAGGGACGCCGGCAGGCCCACCGACGCGGTCAGCCGCTGCCCCGGCGCGAGGGTGGGGCCGCGCCAGCGCGCGAACGCGGGGTCCGAGGATGACGTGTCGCGTTCCAGGTCGAAGCTGCGCACCTCGAGCAAGGCCGGCCAGGCCAGCAGGCTCCACGCCTCGACGGGCAGGTTGAAGGCCATCGTGAGGTCGACCCGCGGGGCGGTCACGAATCCGCTCACCGTGACGCGGGCCGTCCCCGGCGGCAGGTCGACCGCGACGCCCATGAGGCCGTCCCCGGCGTCCGCCACGGATGCGGTCAGCGGGTCCGGACCACGCCCTACCTCGACCGAGACTCCCTGCAATCCAGGCGGCAGCGCCAGACGCACCGGCAAGGCGCCGGCGGGCACCGTGCGCTGCGGTCGCGCGCGGTTTTCCAGCTGCAGCACCCACTCCACGCCGAGCCCGTTCTGGCGCTCGCGCACGATCACGTTCAGGCCCGTGATCACCAGGCCCGAGACGTCGTCGGTCTGGGGGAATGCGTGCACGGTCAGTTCCTTGCCGTCGAGGAAGGCCTGCCCGGTCTGCTCCGCGTGGTAGGCCACGCCTTGCACCCACGCCGTCACGATGTAGGGCTTGAAGTTCAGCAACATGACGTCGCGGAAGGTGACGCTGCCGTCGACGTCGACGTGCTCGGCCACGGTCGTGGTCACCGCGCCGGGCTCGCGCACGAGCACACGCTCGGCGGTCACCGGCCGGCCGCTCGGCCCGTCGACCACGCGCACGGTCATGGTGGCCGCCTGGCGATCGAACACGGCTTCCTGTGCAGTAGCCACACACGCCAGCAAGCCGCCGAACACGAGCATGACCGGCCACGTGGCCAGCTCGCCGCACTTCCGCCATGGACGACCGTTCCGCATGGTTCCTCATCCTCCGCTCGTGCGCCGCGGTTGCCGGCCGACCGGGCGATGTGCTACGATCCGGCCATGGTCTGCAAGGGCCGGTCCGGGGTCGCTTCCTGAACAGGAGTATCGGGACCATGCGCGGATCTGTCCACCGCCGACTGCGGCCGCTCTGCCGCATTGCCGCGTTCGCGGCTGTTGTCA
>CAZVWL010000013.1:0-25681 GCA_964630845.1 uncultured Fibrobacteraceae bacterium | reverse complement strand
AGCAGGGCCAGGAATCGATCGCGGGGGAAGTACGTGCCGCCGAAGAACGGACGGCGATCGGGCAGCAGGAAGGCTGAGAGCGGCCAGCCGCCGCCGCCGGTCAACAGCTGCACGGCCTCCATGTAAGCGCCGTCGACGGCCGGCAGTTCCTCGCGGTCGACCTTGATGCAGACGAAGTGCCGATTCAGGACGGCGGCCACCTCGTCCGATTCGAAGACCTCGTGCTCCATGACGTGGCACCAGTGGCAGGAGGCGTACCCGCTGCTGAGGAAGATCGGCCGGTCGGCGTCGCGAGCCAGGCCGAGCGCGGCGGCGTCCCAGGGGTGCCAGTCCACGGGGTTGCGGGCATGCTGCCGCAGGTAGAGCGAGCGCTGCTCCTGCAGGCGGTTGCCGCGCTGCCGCACCTCGGCGGGCGCGCGTCCGTCGCGGGGTCGATCCATGATTCCTCCGGGGGCCTTTGAAGCCCGAAAGCCGTCCGTTGCGGTTGCTCGAGAGTTTATGTATACAGTTTTAGTAATGTTTCTGCCAGGCGCCGCCGGCTGTCGATCGCGAGGCCGCATGCGCCAGGACCCGGACCGAACAGGAGAGACTGGTCGATGATTCACCTGAGCGACAACGCCGCCGGCGAGTTCCGGCGCCTGATGGCCGAAAAGGGTCTGTCCGAAGCGGTGATCCGCGTCGGGGTGGAGTCCGGCGGTTGCTCCGGCTTGCAATACAGCATGGACTTCGCCGACGGCGTCGCGGCCGACGATGTCGTCTTCGAGCGGGAAGACGGGCTGAAGGTCGTCTGCGACAAGGAATCGCTGGTCTACCTCGACGGCTTGAACGTCGACTTCTCGAGCAAGCTCATGGGCGGCGGCTTCCGTTTCGCGAATCCCAACGCGGCGCGCAGCTGCGGTTGCGGCACCTCGTTCCGGATCTGACGAACAACCGCGACGAGCGGGGATTTTCGTCTGGCGTCGGGCATGATAAGAGTGTTAAATAGTCCGCGGGCTGGGTTTGCACCCTTGCCCGGTTCGCGGACCGGTTCTGTTGCCCTGGAACCGCCGGCATCTGCAACGACCTGATTCAGGCCACCGAGAGGGTGCTCTCCTTGTCCGATGACCGCCTGCAGAACCCCGGCGCCGCCGGGAAGGGGCCGGATCGCCCCGACCCGCGGCCGGCGCGTTTCCAGTTCCCTCGCTGGACGAACCTCCTGGGCCCGGCCACGGCCGTGGCCGCGGTCGGCGGTCTGCTGTACGTGACCGTGCTGATCACGATCGTTTTTCACCCGCGCAACTCGGCGATCGGCTACGCCCCGGCGCAGCCGGTGCCGTTCAGCCATGCGCTGCACGCGGGCGAACTGGGCCTGGACTGCCGCTACTGCCACACGACGGTCGAGCACACCGCGCACGCGAGCATCCCGCCGGCCGAGACCTGCATGAACTGCCACAAGACCATCCACACCGAGAGCCCCAAGCTGCTGCTCGTGCGCGAGTCCTACGCGACGGGCAAGCCGATCCCCTGGGTGCGGGTTCACGACCTGCCCGACTACGCGTACTTCGACCACAGCGCCCACGTCAACGCCGGCGTCAGCTGCGTCAGCTGCCACGGCCGTGTCGATCGCATGGAAGTGGTCGCCCAGCGCGAAGCCCTGACGATGAGCTGGTGCCTGGACTGCCACCGTGAACCGGAAGCGCACCTGCGACCGCTGGAGATGGTCACCAAGCTGGACTGGGTCCCGGACGAGGACCCCTCGGTGCTGGGCCGCCGCCTGCGCGAGTCCCTGGCCATCGACCCATCCACCGATTGCACGACCTGTCATCGCTAGGCGACGACGGAAGGATCTCCGAGCATGGCCCATGACGCCGAACTGACCGGCCGCGGCTACTGGCGTAGCCTCCAGGAGCTGTCGCAGACAGAGGATTTCCGCCGCCACCTCGAGCACGAGTTTCCCGGCGGCATCGAGCCGGAAACGGGCGGGGTCAGCCGGCGGCGATTCCTGCAGGTCATGGCGGCGTCGGCCGCGATGGCCGGGCTGACCGGGTGCCGCTGGCCGCAGGAGACCATCGTGCCGTTCTCGGCCCGCCCGCAAGGGTACACGCCGGGCACGACGCGGCAGTTCGCCACGGCGCTGGAGCTGAGCGGGCTGGGGCTGGCCGCGCCCGTGCTGGCCACGAGCTACGACGGACGGCCGATCAAGATCGATGGCAACCCGCAGCACCCCTGGAGCCTCGGCGCGGCAAGCGCGCGGCTGCAGGCGGCCGTGCTCGACCTGTGGAACGTCGACCGCAGCCGCTCGCCGTCGCGCCGCCGCGATCGGCAGGAGGTGCGCGCCAGCTGGGACGACGCCACCGCGTTCATCCAGGCGCACTTCGAGACCGTGGCCGGCCAGCAGGGTCGCGGCCTGGCGTTCCTGGGCGGGGTCGCCAGCTCGCCCACGCGGCTGCGCCTGCGCAGCCTGCTGCAGTCGCGCTTCCCGTCCGCGCGCTGGTACCAGCACGAACCGGCCGGCGACCAGACCCGGCTGGCCGGCACGCGCCGCGCCTGCGGGCGCGCCCACCGCGACCTGCCCCACCTCGAGCACGCCCGCATCATCGCCGACTTCGACGCCGACCTGCTCAACGCCCACCCGGCGGCCTTGCGCAACGCCCGCATGTTCGGCCGCAACCGGCGTCCCGATCCGGCGACCATGAACCGGCTCTACGTGTTCGAGACCACCTTGAGCCCGACCGGCAGCGTCGCGGACCACCGCCTGCCGATGGCCCGCACCCAGATCGCCATGGAGCTGTCGGCGCTGGCCGCCGAGCTGGCGATCGTGCACCGGGTCGAGCTGCCGCAGGGAGCCGGCATCACGGCGGGCGAGCTGGTCACCTGGCGCGGCAAGGCGGCCAATCCGGAGGTCATCAAGGCGCTGGCCGAGGACCTCGTGGCCAACCGCGGCGCCTGTCTGATCGCCGCCGGGGATCGCCAGCCGCCCAGCGCCCATCACCTGGCCCTGGTGTTGAACATCGCCCTGGGCAACCTGGGGCGCACCGTGACCTACGTCCCGGCCCCCGCGCCCGACGCCGACCTCGCCGCGCTGGTCACCGCGCTCGAGGCCGGACAGGTCTCGACGCTGGTCATCCTCGATGGCAATCCGGTCGCCACCGCGCCGGCCGATCTCGACGTGGCGACGGCCCTCGGTCGCGCCGCCGTCACCATGCACCTGGCCAACCACGTGGACGCCACGAGCCGCCTCTGCACGTGGCACCTGCCGCGCGCGCACGCCCTCGAGAGCTGGGGCGACGCCCTGGCGGTTGACGGCAGCCTGCTGGCCGTGCAGCCGTTGATCGAGCCGCTGCATGGCGGTCGCTCGGACATCGAGATGATGGCCCTGATGGCCGGCCTCGCGGCGCCGCGCGGCCACGATCTGGTACGCGCCACGTTCCACCAGCGCGGCGGCGGCAGCGGCGAGGCGCCGGCGAACAATCCGCACTTCGAGAAGCGCTGGCGCCGATTCCTGCACGACGGCTTCCTGGCCGCCGACCCGGTGCCGCAGCCGGCGCTCAGCGGCGCCGCCATGCACCTGCTGCGCACACCCGCCCCCACGCTCGAGAGCCTGGAGCTGGTGATCGCGCCCGATCCGTGCCTGCACGACGGCCGCTTCGCCGACAACGCCTGGCTGCAGGAGCTGCCCGATTTCGCGACCAAGGTCGTCTGGGACAACGTCGCCACGATGAGCCCGGCGACGGCGGCCTCGCTCGGCGCCGAGCACGGTGACCTGCTCGAGCTGGAGATCGGCGGCCGCCGCCAGCAGATGCCGGCCTACGTGCTGCCCGGCCACGCGCCGGCCACGCTCACGGTGACGCTGGGCTACGGCCGCCAGGACTGCGGGCGCGTGGGTCGCGGCGTGGGCCACGATGCCTACGCCCTGCAGTCGGCCGCGCTGCCCTTCGGCGGCGGCGGGCTCGCGGTGCGCAAGCTCGGCCGCCGGTACCCGCTCAGCTGCACGCAGGATCACCACGCGATCGACCCGATCGGCTACCAGGAACGCGAGCGGCGCATCGGTTCGCTGGTGCGCGAATCAGACCTCGCCCACTACGTCGAACACCCCGACTTCGTCGACCACCTCGGCGTGCACCACCCGCCGCTGGTCTCGTTGTGGACCGAGAAGGACTACACGGGGCACAAGTGGGGCATGTCGATCGACCTCTCGCTCTGCATCGGATGCAACGCTTGCCAGATCGCCTGCCAGGCCGAGAACAACATCCCGGTCGTCGGCAAGGAAGAGGTCGGCCGCAGCCGCGAGATGAGCTGGATCCGCATCGACCGTTACTTCCAGGGCGATCCGGAGAATCCCCAGGTCGCCACCCAGCCGATCGCCTGCGCACACTGCGAGCTGGCGCCCTGCGAACAGGTGTGCCCGGTGGCGGCCACCGTGCACACCGAGGAAGGTCTGAACGCGATGGTCTACAACCGTTGCGTCGGCACCCGCTACTGCTCGAACAACTGCCCGTACAAGGTCCGGCGATTCAACTTCTTCAACAACATCAAGCAGATCAGCGAGACCGAGAAGATGCGTTTGAACCCCCAGGTCACGGTGCGTTCGCGCGGCGTGATGGAGAAGTGCACGTACTGCGTGCAGCGCATCGAGACGGCGAAGATCACGGCGAAGAACGAGCGGCGCCCGCTGCAAGACGGCGAGATCACGCCGGCGTGCGCGCAGACTTGCCCCACCGAGGCGATCGTGTTCGGCGACTTGAACGATGCCTCGAGCCGCGTCAGCCAGGCTCGCGCCGAGCAGCGCAGTTACGACCTGCTGGCTTATCTGAACATCAAACCGCGCACCAGCTACATGGCGCGCATCCGCAACCCGCACCCGCGGCTGGCGCCTGACGCCGGCCACGGCGCCGGGCACCATGACCACGGCTAGAGCGCAAGGGCGCCCTGCCGACAGTGACCGCGACGCCACGACGTCGCCGGTAACCGGAGCCTGACGCATGAACCGCGCCACCATCGCCGGCGAGTTCGACAACACCGCCTACGTGCCGGACCGGCCCACCGAGCTGGTCCTGGACGGGCACACGTTCACCAGCCTGACCGACACGATCTGCGGCATCGTCGAGAAACCGAAGCCGCCGCGGGCCTGGTACATCGCCTTCGGGGTGACCGTCGCGGTCACCGGCCTTTTGTTCGCGATGATCGCCCACCTCGTGCTGAACGGCATCGGCGTCTGGGGCGTGAACAACACCGTGGGCTGGGGCTGGGCCATCGTGAACTTCGTGTTCTGGGTGGGCATCGGCCACGCGGGCACGCTGATCTCGGCCATCCTCTTTCTGCTGCGGCAGAAGTGGCGCACCTCGATCAACCGCTTCGCCGAGGCGATGACCATCTTCGCGGTGGTATGCGCGATGATCTTCCCGGCGATCCACGTCGGCCGCGTGTGGGCGGTGCACTGGCTCTTCCCGCTGCCCAACTACCACGCCATGTGGCCCAACTTCCGCAGCCCGCTGCTCTGGGACGTGTTCGCCGTCGGCACCTACGCCACGGTCTCGCTGCTCTTCTGGTACACCGGCATGGTGCCCGACCTCGCCACGCTGCGCGACCGCGCCCGCACCAAGTGGCGTCGCCTCATCTACGGCATCTTCGCCATCGGCTGGCGCGGCAGCCACCGGCACTGGCACCGCTTCGAGAAGGCGTACCTGATCCTCGCCGGCCTGGCCACGCCGCTGGTGCTCTCGGTGCACTCGGTCGTGAGCTTCGACTTCGCGGTCTCGATCATCCCGGGCTGGCACACGACGATCTTCCCGCCCTACTTCGTCGCCGGCGCCGTGTTCTCCGGCTTCGCCATGGTCGGCACCCTGCTCGTGCCGGCCCGCCAGTGGTTCGGCCTCAAGCCGTTGATCACGCTGCACCACCTCGACAACATGAACAAGATCATCCTGGCCACGGGCAGCATGGTGGGTTACGCCTACGCGATGGAGTTCTTCATCGCCTGGTACGGCGGCAACCCGTACGAGAGCTTCGCCTTCGTCAACCGGGCGTTCGGACCGTACGCCTGGGCCTACTGGATCATGGTCTCGTGCAACGTGATCTCGCCGCAGCTCTTCTGGTTCAAGAAGATCCGCACCTCGTTGCCGGCGATGTGGATCATCTACATCTTCGTGAACATCGGCATGTGGTTCGAACGCTTCGTGATCACCGTCACCTCGCTGAGCCGCGACTTCCTGCCCTCGAGCTGGGCCTACTACAAGCCGACGATCGTCGACATCCTGACCTTCGTCGGCACCTTCGGCCTCTTCTTCATGCTGGTCCTGCTGTTCATCCGGTTCTTGCCGATGGTGGCCATGGCCGAGGTGAAGACCGTGATGCCCGCCGCCAGCGTGCACGGCGGCCCGGCCCACCCCGTGGGCGACTACCACGGCGACATCCCGCGCGACGACCACGACCACGGCAAGGGGGTGCGCTGATGTACGGCCTGATGGTCGAGTTCGACGACGCCCACAAGCTGGTCGCCGGCTGCCGGCAGGTGCGCGATGCGGGCTACACCCGCTGGGATGCGCACACGCCGTTCCCGATCCACGGCATGGACGCGGCGATGGGCATCCGCGGCACGCGCCTGCCCTGGCTCGTGCTCGCCGGAGGTACGGCCGGCCTGAGCCTGGCGCTGCTGATGATCTGGTGGATGAACGCCCACGATTATCCGCTGAACATCAGCGGCAAGCCGCTCTTCGGGCTGCCGGCCGCGATGCCCGTGGCGTTCGAACTGACGGTGCTGCTGAGCGCGTTCGCCACGTTCCTGGGCATGTGGATCCGCAACGGCCTGCCGCGTCTGCACCATCCGCTGCTGCAGGACGACCGGTTCCTGCGCGCGACGAGCGACCGCTTCTACATCGTCATCGAACGCGCCGATCCGCGCTTCGACGAGGCGGCGACCCGCGAGCTGCTGTCGTCGCTCGGCGGCGTTGCCGTCAGCGAGGTCCAAGAGGAGGCAGAGGACCGATGATCCCTCGACCGCTGATCTACATCAGCCTGATCCTGGTCTGCCTGTCGCTGGTGCCGATGGCGTGCATCCTCAAGAATTGGCATGACCCGGTCAAGACCTCGCCGCGTATCCGGATCAACCCCGACATGGACCAGCAACCGAAGTACAAGGCGCAGTCGGCGCACCCGTTCTTCGCCGACGGCCGCGCGATGCGTTCCTGGCCCGAGGGCACCGTGCCGCGGGGCCTGCTGCAAGACGACGACCGGTTGTACCACGGGCTGGAGCCGGACAGCACGCTGACCGAGGTCTTCCCACTGCCGGTCACGGAGGGCCTGCTGGCTCGCGGGCGCGAGCGCTATGACATCTTCTGCGCGGTCTGCCACGGGCTGGGCGGCCAGGGCGACGGCATGGTGCATCGCCGGGCCGAGGAATTGGCCCAGGGCACCTGGATCCCACCGACGGACCTGACGAGCCAGACGGTGGTCGAACGCAGCCACGGCCACCTCTACAGCTCGATCACCCATGGCATCCGCAACATGGCGGCCTACGGGCATTTGATCGCTCCGGAGGACCGCTGGGCCATCGTGGCCTACGTGCGCGCCTTGCAGCGCGCGCGCAACGCCACGCTCGACGACGTGCCCGAGGAGCACCGCCGCACGCTGCGCTGAGCCATCGGCAGCCGGGCGGGCCAACGAACGACCCCAGGAGACGACGCCGTGACCGAACACCACATCCCGAAGCTGAGCGACACGAAGACCGAGCTGGGCGGCCTGGGGGTGCGCCTGATGCGCGGCGGCCTGGCGGTGGGCCTGCTGGCCCTGGCCGGCGCGCTTGCCCTCGGCGCGGCGGCGGGCGACAGCCTGCGCCACTTCTCGTTCAGCTGGCTGGTGAGCTTCGCCTTCTTCCTGAGCATCAGCCTCGGCGCCCTCGTCTTCATCCCGATCCAGCACGTCACGCGCGCCAGCTGGTCGATCGTCATCCGCCGGCTGGCGGAGGTGCTCGCCATGGCCCTGCCGTTCATGGCCCTGCTGCTGCTGCCGGTGCTGCTGAACCTGAGCCAGGTCTACGAATGGGCCAGCGACCATCCACACCATCTGACCCCGGAGCTGGCCGCCCACAAGGCCCCGTTCTTGAACCCGACGTTCTACGTGATCCGCTGGGTCGTGAACTTCGCGATCTGGACATGGCTGGCGCTGTTCTTCTGGCGCACGAGCAGGCGCCAGGACATCAGCGGCGACCACGCGCTCACCCTGCGCATGGTCAACCGCTCCGGCCCGGCCCTGGTCATCTTCGCCCTGACGTGCAGCCTGGCCGCGATGGACCTGCTGATGACGCTCGACCCCGCCTGGTTCAGCACCATCTTCGGCGTCTACTACTTCGCCGGCGGCTTCGTGACCTTCCACGCCACGCTCACCCTGATCACGATGGGCCTGCAGCGCAGCGGCCGTCTGGAGCGGCTGGTGTCGGCCGAGCACTTCCACGACTACGGCAAGCTCATGTTCGCCTTCACCTTCTTCTGGGCCTACATCGCCTTCAGCCAGTACATGCTCTACTGGTACGGCAACATTCCCGAGGAAACGCTGTGGTACCTCATCCGCCAGAGTAGCGGCTGGGAGGTCATCGGCCTGCTGCTGGCCATCGGCGCCTTCCTGGTGCCCTTCCTCGGGCTGATCTCCCGCTTCGCCAAGCGCAACCGACGGCTGCTGGGGTTCTGGGCGACGTGGATCTTCGTCATGCAGTGGTTCAACATCTACTGGGTGGCGATGCCGGTGTTCAGCCCCGATCATGTGCCGCTGGGACCGCTGGATCTGCTCTGCTTCCTGGCCGTGGGCGGACTCTGGCTGGCCCTGGTGGCCTGGCTCGGTTCGCGGGCCAGCCTGGTGCCGATCGGCGACCCTCGCCTGAACGAGTCGCTGGGCTTCGAGAACGCCTGATCCGAAAGGACGAGCGCCCATGGCGGCGGCCAAGGACAACCTGGACAACGGCCTCATCGTGACCATCGGCGTGGTGCTGGTGGTGCTGGTCTTCGTGCTGATCCTGCTCGTGCAGGGCTGGTTCTACAAGGCGCAGCAGGACGAACACGTGCGCAAGGTGATCGCCCCGCGCAGCGAAACCCTCGCCTCGGTGATCGCGGCCCAGCAGGAAGCCCTGCATCGCTACCGCCTTGTCGACGCCGAATCCGGCCGGGTGGCCATGCCGATCGAACGCGCGATGCAGCTCGTGGTCCGCGAGGGGCTCTGAGCGAGGCCGCCGCTACCTCGCGATCCCGCGCCGATTACTGCGACGCCGCCGCAAGCCAAGGAGGACGCCATGCGAGGTCTGGTCCTCGAACGCCACCATGCCGGACGCCACGCCGCGCCGGCGCCACGGGTTTGGACCTTGTTCCTGATCTTGATCCTGGCGGCCGCGGCCGCCCCGACGCGGGCCCAGACCCACCTGCAGAACTCGGACGGCCGTGGCGAGCCCCTGCCCGCCGAACTGATCGACGTCGGCATCGAGGAAAAGCTCGGCAACCAGGTCCCCCTGGATCTGAAGTTTCGCGACGAGAACGGTCAGGAAGTCACCCTGGCGCGCTATTTCGACGGCCGCCGGCCCGTGATCCTCAACCTTGGCTACATGGGCTGCCCCATGCTCTGCGGCCTGGTGACCAACGGCCTGCTCGACGCGATGAAGGCCATGCAGCAGACGGCAGGCGAGGACTATCTGGTGCTGTCGGTGAGCATCGACCACACCGAGACGCCGATCCTCGCCAGGGCCAAGAAGCAGGGCTACCTGCAGATCTACGACCGGCCCTCCGGCGCCCAGGGCTGGCCCTGGCTGACCGGCGAGGAAGACCAGATCCGCGGCCTGACCGACGCCGTCGGCTTCGGCTTCGCCTGGAACGAACGCCGTCAGGAATACGCGCACGCGGCCGTGCTGGTCCTCCTGGCGCCGGACGGCAAGGTGATGCGCTACCTCTACGGCATCGAGTTCGTGCCGCGGACCCTCCAGCTTTCGCTGGT
This sequence comes from uncultured Fibrobacteraceae bacterium, assembly GCA_964630845.1. Taxonomy (GTDB): domain Bacteria; phylum Krumholzibacteriota; class Krumholzibacteriia; order LZORAL124-64-63; family LZORAL124-64-63; genus Glo-17. The sequence continues at coordinate 15,733 of CAZVWL010000013.1, read as the reverse complement.
CGAGGCCAGCCAGGGCCAGACCGGCAGCAGCCTCGACCGCTTCCTTCTGTTCTGCTTCCACTTCGACGCGAGCGCCGGCCGCTACGGTCCCGCCGCGATGAACATCATGAAGGCCGGCGGCGCGATGACCATGCTCGTGCTCGGCGGCATGATCCTGGGCCTGCGGCTGCGCGAACGGCGCGCGGCGCGCCGTCGTTGATCGCCGGGTTGCAAGTCCGAGCAAACGCGTCGATATTCCCGGCCGTCGCCTGGCGACCCCGGCCGGCCCCGTCACCGAGGAGTAAACGCACTTGGAGCACATCGCTGCGAGCCTGACCACGCCGTCCGGCGCCGTCATGCGGCCGTTCCTGGCCCAGCTTCCGGAGAGCTTCTGGATGCCCGCCCAGGCCAGCACGGTGGCCCGTGAGGTCGACGTCGTCTTCTACCTGATCTACTGGATCTCCGTCGTCTTCTTCGCGCTCATCGTCGGCCTGATGACCTGGTTCGTGGTGCGGTACCGCCGCCGGCGCCCGCATGACGGCGCCGAGGCCGCCCCCACCCACAGCACCGCGCTGGAGGTCACCTGGACGGCGATCCCGGTCGTGGTCTCCATCCTGCTCTTCGTGGTCGGCTTCAAGAGCTACATGAACATGACCACGCCGCCGCGCAACGCCTACGAGATCAGCGTGACCGGCCAGAAGTGGAACTGGCTCTTCACCTACCCGAACGGCTACGTGAGCGACGAGCTGCACGTGCCGGTCGATCGACCGGTGCTGCTGACGATGACCAGCGAGGACGTCATCCATTCGCTGTGGATCCCGGCGTTCCGCGTCAAGATGGACGTCGTGCCGGGGCGCTACAATCGCACCTGGTTCGAGGCGCACACCCCGGGCACCTACCCCTTGCTCTGCACGGAGTACTGCGGGGTCGGCCATGCCGACATGCTGTCGACCGTCACCGTGCATCCCAGCGGCCGGTTCGAAACCTGGCTGGAGGCCGCCGCCAACATCCTGGACACCATGCCACCGGCCGAGGCTGGCGAGCTGCTCGCCCGGCGCCTGGGCTGCGTGGCGTGCCACAGCCTCGATGGCTCGCCCGGCATCGGCCCGACGTTCGTCGACCTCTACGGCCGCAACGTGGTGACCCGCGACGGCCGGCAGCTGACGGCCGACGACAACTACATCCGCGAATCGATCGTCGACCCGATGGCCGTCCTGGTCGCCGGCTACGACCCCGTGATGCCGACCTACGCCGGCCGCATCAAGGACCGCGAGATCACCAGCATCATCGCCTACCTGAAGTCGCGCTCCAGCTTCGCCGGCGAGGACGCCGAAACCGACGGCTCAGACGCCGTCCCCACGGAGGTGCGCTAGATGAACAGCACGACGGCGACCGCCTCGGGCCACCCGCCCGGCGGTCACGGCCACGCCCACGGCGAGCACTATCTGAACTGCGCGCACGGCTGGCGCTCGTGGCTGCTGACGCTCGACCACAAGCGCATCGGCGTGATGTACCTGGCCACGATCCTGTTCTCGTTCCTGCTGGGCGGCATCTTCGCGCTGCTGGTGCGCACGGAGCTGATCAGCCCGGGACAGACGATCATGGACGCCGACAGCTACAACCGCGCGTTCACGCTGCACGGCGCCATCATGACGTTCCTGTTCATCATTCCCGGCATCCCCGCGGCGCTCGGCAACTTCGTGCTGCCGCTCTTGCTGGGCGCCAAGGACGTGGCGCTGCCGCGCCTGAACCTGGCCAGCTTCCACATCTACGTCATCGGCTCGCTGATGGCCGTCGGTTCGATCATGCTCGGCGGCGTGGACACCGGCTGGACCTTCTACACGCCCTACTCGACCACGACCGACGGCTCGGTCGTCATGGTCACGCTGTCGGTCTTCGTGCTGGGCTTCAGCAGCATCTTCACGGGCATCAACTTCATCGTCACGATCCACAAGATGCGCCCGGCTGGCATGGGCTGGTTCCGCATGCCGCTGATGCTGTGGGCCCTCTACGCCACGGCGATCATCCAGGTGCTGGCCACCCCGGTGCTGGCGATCACGGTGCTGCTGTTGATCGCCGAACGCACGCTGGGCATCGGCATCTTCGACCCCGCGCTCGGCGGCGACCCGGTCCTGTTCCAGCACTTCTTCTGGTTCTACAGCCATCCCGCCGTCTACATCATGATCCTGCCGGCGATGGGCGTGATCAGCGAGCTGATCTCCACCTACAGCCGCAAGACGATCTTCGGCTACCACGCCATCGCTTACTCGAGCATCGCGATCGCGGTGTTCAGCTTCCTGGTCTGGGGCCATCACATGTTCGTCTCGGGCCAGAGCCCGCTGGCCACGGTGATCTTCTCGGCCCTGACCTTCTCGGTCTCGATCCCGTCGGCGGTGAAGGTCTTCAACTGGCTGGCCACGATGTACAAGGGGTCGATCAAGCTCGAGACCGCCATGGTCTACGCGCTGGCCTTCATCTTCCTGTTCGGCATCGGCGGCCTGACCGGACTGTTCCTGGCCACCCTCGCCACCGACGTGCACCTGCACGACACCTATTTCGTGGTCGCCCACTTCCACTACACGATGATGGGCGGCGTGGTGATCGCGTTCCTCGGCGGCATCTACCACTGGTGGCCCAAGATGTTCGGCCGCATGTTCTCGCAGAAGTGGGGCAACATCGGCGCCGTGCTGGTCTTCATCGGCTTCAACGTGACGTTCTTCTCGCAGTTCGTCATGGGCAGCCGCGGCATGCCGCGCCGGTACTACACCTACCCGCCCGAGTTCGAGCTCTATCACCAGATGTCCACGCTCGGCAGCTACATCCTGGCGATCGGCCTGTTCGTGGCGGCGGGCGTGCTCCTGCACAGCCTGCTCGCCGGCCGCAAGGCCCCGGCCAACCCCTGGGGCGCCGCCACCCTCGAGTGGCAGGCCGAGAGCCCGCCGACCCACCATAATTTCGACGGCCCCCTCGTCCTGACCGACCCGTACGACTACCGCGGGCTGGTCTGGGACGAGCAGGTCCAGGGATTCGTGCGGACCGCCAAGGAGACGGTGACCCGATGAGCAGCGCCGCCGCCACCCCGCGCTACGAGGGCAAGCACCACCTGGCGCATCACTTCGACACGCGCCAGCAGCAGTTCGACAGCCACAAGCTCGGCATGTGGCTGTTCCTGGTCACCGAGGTGCTGATGTTCGGGGGCCTCTTCTGCGCCTACGCGATCTACCGCGCCAGCCACCCCGAGATCTTCCTCTTCGCCCACACCCTGCTGGACACCAACCTGGGCGCGATCAACACCGTGGTGCTCCTGTTCAGCTCGTTCACCATGGCCTGGGCCGTGCGCGCGGCCATGCTCGGCCAGCGCCGGCTGCTGTCCGGCCTGCTCGCGATCACGCTGCTCTGCGGCTTCGGCTTCCTCGGCATCAAGGCGGTCGAGTACAACCACAAGTGGCAGCACGGCCTGCTGTGGGGCAAGAGCTTCGACTACGTCGAGCTCCAGCACTACCTCGCCACCAAGGGCGAGGCTCATGGGGACGACCACGCCGGCAGCCACGCCGCGACCCCCACGCCCGACGCCGGCGCCGAGGTCATGGCCGAGCTGGATCAGGCGGCGGCCGTCACCGTCGCCCACGGACACGACCCCAAGCAGATCCCCCGCAACGTGCACATCTTCTTCGGCATCTACTTCGTGATGACCGGCCTGCACGGCATCCACGTGATCGCCGGCATGATCGTGATCGGCTGGCTGCTGCTGCGCTCGTTGCGCGGCGACTTCGGCACCCGCAACTACACCGCGGTCGACCTCGGCGGCCTGTACTGGCACATCGTCGACCTGATCTGGATCTTCCTGTTCCCCCTGCTCTACCTGATCCACTGACGGAGATGGCCATGCACGACGACCGCCCTCGCCACGACCACGACGAGCCGCTGATCCTGACCGCGGCCGAGACCGGCACCGTGCACGACGAACCCGGCGGCGGCGACCTGCACCCGCACCCGGTGCCCTTCGTCATGCTGGCTGGCGTCTTCGTGGCGCTGCTCGTGCTCACGGTGGTGACGGTGGCCGCCACGAGGATCGACCTCGGGGCCCTCAACATCTGGGTCGCCCTGGGCATCGCCGCGCTCAAGGGTGTCCTCGTGGCCGAGGTCTTCATGCACCTGCGCTGGGACCGGCCATTCCACCGGGTCGCGCTGATCTCGGCGGTGGTCTTCGTGGCCCTGTTCATCGGCATCGCGATGCTGGACAAGGTCACCTACCTGCCGGACCTCATCCCCGGCCACGCGCCGGGCGTGACCCAGTAACCCTCCGCGCACCATCCGCCGCCCGCCCACACGGCGCGCCGGTCCTCAAGGATCGGCGCGCCGTGCCGATCTTCCCTGGAAACGCCCCAGCGCGGCCCCACCCGCCGCGCCGACGAGTCCGCCGGTCCAACAATCGCCTGTCGGCCGCCCGCGCCGCGCTCCCCAGCGGCTCCGGCCGCCGTCCTGGATCTGGAGCCCACCCTCATGGCCAACACCAGGCACTCCGCCCTCGAGGAGATCCGCGTCTCGGACAAGCTGCCGTCTCCCAGCGGCGTAGCCCTGGAGATCCTCCGCCTGACCCGCGACGCCAACGCGTCCACCGCCCAGCTGAGCCGCGTGCTCTCGGCCGACCCGGCGCTATCCGGCCAGCTGCTGAAGTACGCCAACTCCGCCCAGGTGCGCATCGGCCAGCCCGCGCGCACGATCAACGAGGCCGTCGTCCGCCTCGGCCTCGGCACCGTGCGCCAGCTCGCCCTCGGCTTCTCGCTCCTGGCGAACGCGCGCCGCGGCCCCTGCGAGGCCTTCGATTACAACGGCTTCTGGGCCGAATCGCTGGCGGCCGCCGTGTGCGCCCAGGCGCTCAGCCCCCACGTGAAGGGCGTGCTCGGCGACGAAGCCTTCACCTGCGGCCTGCTCGGCCACATCGGCCGGCTCTGCCTGGCCAGCGTGCATCCCGAGGATTACAGCCGCGTGCTGGCGCGCTGGCAGCGTGGCGACCTCGCCGCCTTGCGCCGCCTCGAGCAGGACGCGTGCTGCACCGACCACGCCGAGATCACGGTCGCCCTCTTCGAGGACTGGGGCCTGCCGGCGACCTACCAGGACGCCGTCCGCCACCAGGACGACCTCGCCGCCCTCACGGCTCTGCCCGGTTCCCGCCAATCCTTGCCGCGCCTGCTCCATCTGGCGCGTCGGCTCGCCGCGGTCTGCGTGGCGGCGCCAGCGGCGCAACCGGATCTGGCCGCCGACATGCGGCGCCGCGCGGACGAGTTCGGCGTGTCCGACGAGGTCCTCGCCTCCGGTTGCGTGGAGGCGTTCGCCGAGTGGCAGCGCATGGGCCAGGTGCTGGACGTCGTCGTCGGTGACGTGCCGCCGATCCAGGAACTGGTCGCCCGCGCCGCCGACCAGCAGAGCGCGGCCACGACGTCGACCGAGTCGGCCACGACGGCGGCTGCGCCGAGCCCGCTGGACATCCGCGCCGCCGGCCTGCGGCTGCTCGTCGTCGACGACAATCCGGTCGATCGGCGCTTGATCCGCGCCATGCTGCAGGATCAGCCGCACCAGATCACGGTCGCCGAGAGCGGTCAGGAAGCGCTGCGCCTGGCCCTGCAGACCAGCCCGCAAGCGATCCTGACCGATTGGATGATGCCGGAGTTCAGCGGCCTGGACCTCTGCGCCGCCCTGCGGCGGTCGCCGGAGATCGCCCACACCTACGTGATCGTCATGACCGCGCAGGCGGAGAACGAGCGTCTGGTGGAGGCGTTCGAGGCGGGCGCCGACGACTACCTGGTCAAGCCCGTGAACCGCCAGATCCTGCTCGCGCGTCTGCTGGCGGCGCAGCGGCTGGTCGGCCTGCGGGAGCGTGTCGAACAGGACCGCGAGGCGATCAGCCGCCAGGCCTCGCGCCTGGCCGTGCTGAACCGCCGGCTGCAGTACCTGGCGCTGCACGACGAGCTGACCGGCATCGGCAACCGGCGCCAGGCCATGGAGCACCTGCAGCGAGAGTGGGCGCAGGCCGAGCGGCACGGCCGGCCGCTGGTCTGCATGCTGCTGGACATCGACCACTTCAAACGGGTCAACGACACCTACGGCCACGACGTCGGCGATGTCGTCCTGCGCGAGACCGCGCGGGCCATGCAAGGGGCATTGCGCGCCGGCGATGTGGTGTGCCGCTTCGGCGGCGAGGAGTTCATCGCGATCTGTCCCGGCGCCGATGTCGCCACCGCCGGCTTCCTCGGCGACCGGCTGCGCGCGGCGGTGGAGGCCCATCAGATCGCGGCCCCGGGCTTCGACGGCAACGTGACCGTCAGCGTCGGCGTCAGCGCCTGGACGTCCGCGGTCGCTTCGATCACCGAGTTGCTCAAGCACGCCGACGAGGCCCTCTACGCCGCCAAATTCGCCGGTCGCAACAAGGTGTGCGTGAACGATCCGCAGCCGGCGACGGCATGACCGGCGTCGGCAAGGCCGCGTTCGGCGGTTGACGCACCGCGCCTCGTTGGCCAGTCTTGGCGGCGGATAGGCGTGGTCGTCCGGGCCGCGCCACCGAACCAGGCCCGGCAGGTGACGGGAGAGCCCCATGAGCGAGGCCGAACACGCGCGTGGTCGCCGCCGCGTCCGCCTGGCGTCGCTGCGTCTGGTCGAACGTCTGCAGGCCGACGAGACGACGTTCATGGTCGGCATGGCGGTGATCGTCGGGGTGGTCGGCGGCTTCGGCGCCATCCTGTTCCGCCTCATGGTCGACTTCTTCCAGGGACTCGCGATCGGTCGCGGCGAGCACACGGTCGCGCTGCTGCAAGCCGTGCCCTGGTGGCAGAAGCTCCTGCTGCCGGTGATCGGGGGGCTGATCGTCGGCCCGCTGGTGCACGTCGGCGCGCGCGAAGCGCGCGGGCACGGGGTGCCCGAGGTCATCAACGCGATCGCCTTCAAACGCGGCGTGATCAGACCCGTCGTCGCGCTGGTGAAGATCACCGCCAGCGCCATCACGATCGGCTTCGGCGGCTCGGTGGGCAGGGAAGGCCCCATCGTGCAGATCGGGGCGGCGATGGGCAGCACGGTCGGCCAGTGGCTACGCTTCTCGCCGCAGCGCCTGCGCACGCTGATCGGCTGCGGCGCGGCGGCCGGCATCGCCGCCACGTTCAACGCGCCGATCGCCGGCGCCTTCTTCGCGCTCGAGATCCTGCTGCGCGATTTCGCGCTCACCACCTTCAGCCCGATCATCGTCGCCGCGGTGACCGCCACCGTCGTCAGCCGGGAGTTCCTCGGCGACACGCCGGCCTTCCCGGTGCCGGCTTTCGAGCTGAGCGGTCCCGCCGAGCTGCCGTTCTTCCTGATCATGGGACTCTTCGTGGGCCTGCTCGCCGTCGCCTACGTGCGCCTGGTGTATGCCGGCGAAGATCTCTTCGCGCGGCTGCCGGTGCGCCCATGGTTGCAGCCCGCACTCGGCGGCATCCTGCTGGGCGTGCTGCTGCTGCGTTTCCCCGAGGTCTACGGCGTCGGCTACGATTCGATGGTCGAGGCGCTCAACGGCCGCCTCGTGTGGCACGCGATGTTCGTCCTGGTCGCCGTCAAGCTGCTGGCCGTGAGCATCACCCTGGGTTCCGGCTTCTCGGGTGGCATCTTCGCGCCAGCGCTGTTCCTGGGCGGCATGCTGGGCGGGGGTTGCGGCGCGCTCCTGGCCCAGGTGCTGCCGGGGGCGACCGGCGCCGTCGGGGCCTTCGCCATGGTCGGCATGGCGGCCATGGTCGGCGCCGCGACCGGCGGCCCCTTGACCGCGATCCTGATCCTCTTCGAGATGACCGGCGAGTACCGCGTCATCCTGCCGCTGATGCTGGCCTCGATCGGCGCGGCGCTGGTCTACCGCCAGATGATGCGCGATTCGATCTTCACGCTGAAGTTCGCCCGACGCGGCCAGGAGCTTCAGTTCGGACGCGAGAGCGCCATCCTGCGCGACTTCCAGGTTCAGGACGTGATGGAGGTCAACCCCGTCACCGTGCGCGCCGGCGCGCCCTTCGCCGAGGTGCTCGACCTCTTCTTGAGCCGCGATGTCGAGCATCATTACGTGGTCGACGACGCCGACCATCTCATCGGACGCCTCTCGATCCACGACATCAAGAGCATCCTGCACGCCCGCAACCTGGGCGCCGTGGTGATCGCCGCCGACCTCTGCGCGCCGCAGCCGCACGTCGTCTACCGCCTCGATACGCTCGAGGACTGCCTGCTGGCGCTCGGCCGCGACGACACGCGCGACCTGCCGGTCCTGTTCAGCCGCGAGCATCCCGTCCTGGTGGGCGTCGTGACCCGCCGGGCCATCCTCGAGGTCTACAACCGCGCCGTGCTGCGCCAGCGCGATGCCGGCATCCACCTGGTGACGGGCCAGGCGCGCCTGCATGACTGCGTCGAGCTGCCCGAGCAGTACAAGGTCCAGCTGCTGACCCCGCCCGACGCCTGGTACGGCCGAACCTTGCGCGACCTCGCCCTGCGGCAACGCCACGGCATCACCGTGCTCGCCATCAAGCACCGCGCCCTCTGGGGCGAGCCCGCCAACCGCATGCCGGACCCGGAACACCCCCTGGAGCCGGGCGACCAGCTGATCGTCGTCGGCGCGACGGGCGACCTCGACCGGCTGCTCGTCGCGCTGCATCCGCAGGCTCTGCCGCCCGATCGCAACGCCGGCTAGCCGTCCCACTGGAACACGTCGTCGACCGTGACGCCGAACACCCGCGCGATCCGCATCGCCAGCACCAGGCTCGGCCCGTAACGCCCCGCCTCCAGCGCCAGGATGGTCTGGCGCGTCACGCCGCAACGCTCGGCGAGTTCCTGCTGGGTCATCTCGCCGTGCTCGAAACGGAGGCGGCGGATCTCGTTGCGCAAACCCGGCGGCGTCATGCCGCGGCCTGGTCGAGCGCGCGGCGCTCGAGCACGAGGATCGCGGCCGACCTCACGATCAGCATCACCGCCACGGAGCCCCAGACCAGCAGCGGCAACAGCGAGACCGGGATCGTGGGCACGTCGGCCCGGAACCGGACCAGCCAGACCAGCATGCAGAACCCGACGATGAACAGGTGGTAGGCGCCGAAGGCGTACATGTTGGCCTTGCGGGTCAAGAGGCGGTCCCTCTCGTCGACGGTCCCTCGCCGGAACAACAGCGGCTCCAGGCCGGTCAGACCCATCACCGCGAAACCGGCGAGCGCCACGTCGGGGCCGAAGCGCAGCAAGAGAACCCCGTACGCGGCGACGGCCGCCAGGCTGACGACGAGCATGTAGAGGGCCGACTTCTGCTGGGTCGACATGGCGGGATCCTCCCGAGGCGATGCTGGCCGCAAGGCACGGCGCCGAGGATGGCGTTGAAGATGATCGATCGAACCGAAAGGAGGTGTCAAGTACTTTTTACATTAAGTAAAGTATGCAATACATTCAGTTCAGAAACCCTCGGCCTGCAGCGCCTCCACGAGGAACCTGAACGCATGGGCCCGCGCCATCACGACCGGGCCTGCCGCCGTTGCTGCCCGCACCGCCACGAACTCCTTGAGCCGCTCCCCCGTTCCCGATGGCGGCAACGGGACCACCGGGTAGCGCAGCACGTCGCCGCTCTGGTAGTTGCCGTAGGGGTCGCGCTTGTAGGCGGCGCGCATGGCGCGGTCGGGCAAGGGCACGGTGGTCGTGGGATGAGCCGCGCGCCACGCGCCCCAGGGCACGAGCGCCGACGGCACGACCGCGAGCGTGTCGGCAGCGGCCGGGCCGGCCACCGCCGCGCCCAGGATCGGCGCCCACAGTGACGGCTCCACCGCGCCGCGATCGTAGAGCAGGTGGTGCGAGTTCCACACCAGACCGCTGATCCCCAGCGACAGCACCGAGTCGCCGCGACGGCGGTCGAGGACGACCGCCGACCCGCTCAGCGGATGCCAGGCCACCGCCACCGGCACGCCGCCCAGCGTGTCGTTGGCCACCTCGTGCCAGTTCAGCACGCGCAGCGGGTAGGCGCGCGCCTCGCCATGGACGACCACGCCGATCACCAGGTCGTCGGCCACGAGGTACTTGCCGCGTTCGGCGCGGTTCAGCGAGTCGACGCCGGCGGCGGCGAGCAACGGGGGCAGGTCGAGCGTCTCGACGCGGTCGCGAGGCATGGCGGCCGCGAGCCAGCGGGCCGGGACGGTGAGCGAGGCGAGGTCGAACCCGTAGGTCGCGGGGTTCTTGCCGTCGCCGCGGCTGACCGGGCCGCGGCTGCGCTGCACCTCGCGGATCTGCACGGCGGCCACCGCGACGAAGAAGACGGCGACGGCGACGGCGATCCACCAGGCGCCGCGCAGGCCGCGCCGGGGCGCGGCCGTCGGGTCGAGGCGGGTCACGGGTGGTCGCCGGAGACGACGACCGGCGCGGGATGGACCGCGGCAGGAGCGGTGAGCGCGGCGCGTGGCGGGGTCGGCCAATCATCGTGCGGGCGCGCGGGGCCGCGGTCGGCCACCATCAACAGCAGCGCCACCGGCAAGTAGACGAGGCTCGCCAGGAACATGCGGCGCGCGTCGCGGTCGCTGTGGCTGCGGTACAGGCGTAGGCCCAGCGCCACCCAGCCCAGGCCGAGCGCCACCGACCCGAGCGCGAACCAGGGCCCGGCGATGCCGGCGAGGGTCACCATCAGGCCGAGCGGCACGTGCATCAGCGCGAAGACGACGGTCACCGGGAAGGTGAGGCGGCCATCCGGATCGCTGACGGGCAACATGCGCAGGCCGCCGCGGGCGTAGTCATCGCGGTAGAGCCAGGCCAGGGCCAGGAAGTGCGGCATCTGCCAGACGAAGAGCAGGCTGAACAGCAGCCAGCCGCCCAGCTCGAGCCCCCCGGTGGCCGCGCTCCAACCGATCAGCGGCGGCAAGGCGCCGCACACGGCGCCCACCAGCGTGTTGACCGTGCTGCGGCGCTTCAGCGGGGTGTACACCAGGACGTAGAGCAGCACCGTGCTGGCCGCGATCGCCGCCGGCAAGGGGCCGCTGAACGCCAGCAGCACGAAGGTGCCAAGGATCGCGATGCCGACGCCGTAGAGCAGGGCCGTCGCGGGCGCCAGGCGGCCGGCGGGCAAGGGGCGCTGGCGGGTGCGCTGCATGAGGGCGTCGGTGTCGCGCTCGCGGTACTGGTTCAGGGCGTTGGCGCCGAACGCGGTCATGGCCGTGCCCGCGAGGGTGGCGCCGAGCACGATCCAGTCGAGGACGGCGGCGCCGAGCAGGTAACCCACCAGGCTGGTGATCACGACCATGCTGCTGAGTCGGGCCTTGCTCAGTTCCTGAAGGTCACGCAGCATGGCTCGTGCACCGCTCTCCGCCGCTGTCTGCATGCGCGGCCATCGTCGAGGGCATCGCGGACTGGTAGAAAGTCCCGGACCGCAGTAATCTATGCGCGGCGCGGCGTTTCGCCAGCGCCGGCCAACCGCGCCGGCCGCCCGCGCCGGGCCAGCGAAAGGACCGCGCCGGATGCCCAACCGTCCCGACGACCACCCCGACAGCAGCCCGCGCGGCAACGACCTGCTCGCCCTCGGCTTCGGCACGACCGTCACGATGTGGGCCCTCGGCTACGTCGGCCGCTTCCCGGGCGTGAACGCTCCGAACTGGCTGCTGATGGCGTTGCTGGTCGCGTGCCTGATCGGCAGCGGCTGGGCGAGCGCGCGCCTGGCGGGGCGCGGCGTGGCCGGCGCCGCAAGGGTCGGCCTCCTGGTGGGCGTGTTGAACCTGCTGATCCTCGGCGGCCTGCTCGCGCACCCCGAGCAGACCAACCGGATGGTGCCGAGCGCGTTGTGGTGGCTGCCGGGCTCACTGCTGGTGGCGGGGCTGCTGGCCATGGTCGGCGCGCGGCTCGGTCGCACCACCGCTCCCCCGGAGAGCCGACCGCCGCTGCTGCGGCGGCACGGGCTGGCCTGTTTCGCCGGGGTGGCGGCCGCGGCCACGTACCTGCTGCTGATCGCCGGCGGCATCGTGACCGGCAACAAGGCCGGACTCGCGGTGCCGGACTGGCCCAACTCCTACGGCTCGAACATGTTCCTGTACCCGCTGGCGCGCATGACCGGCGGCATCTACTACGAGCACGTGCACCGCCTGCTCGGCTCGCTCGTGGGCCTCAGCACGCTGGTGCTCGCGGCGCAGCTCTGGCGCGTGGAAGACCGCGCCTGGCTCAAACGCCTCGGCCTGGCGGCCCTCGTGCTGGTGATCGGGCAAGGGCTGCTCGGCGGCCTGCGGGTGACCGGCCACTTCACCTGGAGCGACGATCCCGAGCTGACGCGCCCGAACCTCGCGCTGGCCATCGTGCATGGCGTGCTCGGGCAGCTCTTCTTCGGCCTGATGGTCGCGATCACGGCCACGACCACGCGTTACTGGCGCGCGGCGCCCGACACCCTGGCCCGGCTCGGCGCCGCCCCCGACGCGGGCGGGCTGGACCGCCGGCTTTCCATCTGGCTGCTCGGCGCCATCGCGTTGCAGCTCGCCCTGGGCGCCGTGCTGCGGCACACCGACGCCGGCCTGCACGCGCACATCACGGTCGCGGTGCTGGTGCTCTGCCTGGGCGTGCTGCTCGGCAGCAGGCTGGTGCTGAAGCACGCGGCCTGGCCCGTGCTGCGCAAGCTCGGTCACATGCTCGTGCACGGGTTCGTGGCGCAGTTGCTGCTGGGATTCGCCGCGCTCTTCGCGCGCAACCTGACCGCTGCCGACGGCGGGCCGCATCCCGCCGGCGTCGCGGTCACCACCGTGCACCAGGCCCTCGGCGCGCTGCTCTTGGCGTCGTCGGTCCTGGCCGTGCTCTGGACACACCGCTTGCTGCGCCCCCGGCGAGCTTGACCAGGCAACACCCCGGGGGCGCCTGCGGGCGCCCCCAGTCCTCGTGAAGGGAGCCACCATGCGCGTGCACGACCTGCTCGCCCGCAAGAGCAGCGGCGCCATCTTCAGCGTCGGACCGGATCAGAGCGTCTTCGAGGCCGTCACCAGGATGGTCGAGCACAACGTCGGCGCCATGCTCGTCGTCCAGAACGACAGCCTGGTCGGCATCATCACCGAGCGCGACTACCTCAAGCTGGTGACCGTGCAGGGCCGCACCGCCCGCGACACGCCGGTGCGCGAGGTGATGAGCCGGGCGGTGATCTACCTGACGCCCGAATCGACGCTGGAGGAAGCGATGGCCATCTGCACCGAGAAGCGCATCCGCCACCTGCCGGTGCTCAAGGACGAGCGGATCGTCGGCGTGCTCTCGATCGGCGACCTGGTCTCGGCGATGGCCCAGAAGCGCGAGATGCACATCCGCACGCTGGAGGCGTACATCGCCGACGAGTACCCCGGCCCGAGCAGCGCCTGAGGCGGCGGGCGCCCCGGCGGTTGGTAGCCGTCGGGGCGCCGCGCGGCCGATCCGTCCGGCCGCTGCCATCGGCCTTGCTCCGACCGCCATCGTCGACCACCTTTGTCCGGCGCGCACGCCGCCGCCACCCGGACGAAGGAACCGCGGATGCAGATCGCTCCCCTCTCGGCCACCGACAAGGCCTGGGTCCTGGAACGCACGGAACTGCTGTTCGGCGGCACGTTCCTGGTCAGCGGCGACCTCGTGCACGACCCCACCCAGCTGCCCGGATTCATCGCGGCCCAGGACGGCGAACGGGTGGGCCTGGTCACTTACCACGTCGCCGGGGACCGCTGCGAGATCGTCACCCTGGACGCCCTCTGCCAGTACATGGGCATCGGCACCGAGCTGCTGCAGGCGGTGGAGGCGGCCGCCCGGTCCGAGGGTTGCAGCCGGCTGTGGAGCATCACGACCAACGACAACCTGGACGCCATGCGCTTCTTCCAGCGTCGCGGCTTCGTGATCACCGAGGTCAGGCTCGACAGCATGCGCAAGATCCGCATGCTCAAGCCGGGCATCCCGCTGGTGGGCTGCTACGGCATCCCGATCCGGGACGAGGTCGAGCTGGAGAAACCGATCGCTCCGGGGGCGGGCTGGCGGGTGGTCTGACCAGGAACTGCTCCTATCTTTTTCGTGTATATTGTGCTCCATTCAACCTCAAGGAGTGGTGACGATGAACCCGTTCGTGTCCCCGAGCCGCGTCGCCGCCGCCGGCGTCGAGCAGCTGGCCGCCATGCGCGGCGCGTTCCTGCAGCGTGTCTACGGCCATCTGGCGGCCGCCATCGCCGCGTTCACGTTGATCCAGGTCTACCTGTTCTCCTCGGGCCTGGCCGAGTCGATCGCCCGCGCCCTGTTGGGCGTCAACTGGCTGCTGGTGCTCGGCGGCTTCATGCTCATCGGCTGGCTGGGACGCGGGTTCGCCTACCGGGCCGGTTCGCTCGGCAGCCAGTACCTGGGGCTCGGGCTCTTCGTGCTGGGCCAGGCGATCATCTTCGTGCCGCTGCTCTTCATCGCCAACCACTACGCGCCGGGCGCCATCCAGAGCGCCGCCTTGATCACCCTGCTGGGCTTCACGCTGCTGACGATGGTCGCGCTGTCGATGCGGCGCGACTTCTCCTTCCTCGGCGGCATCCTGCGCTGGGCCGGCGTGGTGGCCCTGCTGGCCGTGGTCGGCGGCGTGGTTTTCGGCTTCCACCTGGGCACCTGGTTCTCGGTCGCGATGATCGGCCTGGCGGGCGCGGCCGTGCTGTACGACACTCAGCGGATCCTGACCACCTTCCCTGACGAGCGGTACGTGGGCGCGGCGCTCGAGCTGTTCGCGAGCATCGCGCTGATGTTCTGGTACGTGCTGCGGTTGCTGATGGCCTCGCGTCGCTGACGCGGCGCGAAACCCAAGGAGCCTCATGCTCAAGGAAAATCTGGTCGAGACCTTCGCGGCGACGGTCCGCGAGTTCTGGGACCAACCCTGCTACAGCGACCACGGCGGCGCCACCTTGCGATACAGCGAGGTGGCGTCTCGCATCGTGATGCTGCACCACGTCTTGCGCGAGGCCGGCGTCGACCGCGGCGACAAGATCGCGCTCGTCGGCCGCAACAGCGCCCACTGGGCCGTGACCTACTTCGCGACGCTGACCTACGGCGCGGTCATCGTGCCGATCCTGCCCGATTTCACCGCCGAGGAGATCCATCACATCGTCACGCACTCGGACGCTGTGTTGCTCTTCGCCTCGGACCCCATCTACGACAAGCTGGACGACGAGCGCATGCGCCATCTGAAGGGCATCCTGCGGCTCGAGGACTTCAGCCTGCGCTCGGCGCGCGTCAAGCGCCTGGCCGAGGTGGTCGCCGCGGCGCCGCACGCCTACGCGCAGCGCGCCGGCCACCTGCTGTCGCGCGACGGCCTGCGCTTCGACGCCGTGCCGGGGCACGAGTTGGCCTCGATCGTCTACACGAGTGGCACCACGGGGTTCAGCAAGGGCGTGATGCTCAACCACCACAGCCTGATGGTCAACGCCCGCTACTACCTCGACAGCCTCGACCTGAGCCGCAACCGCCGCATCGTCAGCTTCCTGCCGCTGGCGCACTGCTACGGCTGCGCGTTCGACCTGCTGGCGCCGTCGGTCGGCGGCGGCCACGTTACGTTCATCGAGAAGATGCCCACGCCGAAGGTGCTGCTGCAGACGTTCGCCGAGATCAAGCCGGTGGTGGTGCTCTCGGTGCCGCTGATCATCGAGAAGATCTACCGCAACCGCATCAAGCCGCAGCTCGAGACGCCGGCGATGCGCACGCTGCTGAAGGTGCCGGGGCTGAACCGCGTCATCTACAAGCGCATCAAGCAGAAGATCCGCGCGATCTTCGGCGGCGAGTTCCAGGAGGT
>CAZVWL010000012.1:0-27732 GCA_964630845.1 uncultured Fibrobacteraceae bacterium | reverse complement strand
GTTCAGCGCCGACCCCAAGCATGAGAAGACCTGGCGCATCGACGCGATCCCGTGGAACGAGCGCGCCCCAGAGGCGTTCGCCGGCCTGCACAACAAGGGCAAGCGCATCCTGGTCATCTTCGACGAGGCATCGGCCATCCCAGATACCATCTGGGAGACCGTCGAAGGCGCGCTGACCGACGAGCGCACCGAGATCCTGTGGCCTGTGTTCGGCAACCCGACACGCAACGCCGGGCGCTTCCACGCCTGCTTCAATCGGCTGGGCCATCGCTGGCACCATCGCCAGATCGACAGCCGCGACGTGCCGGGCACCAACCGGGCGCAGATCGACAAATGGGTCGCCGACTACGGCGAGGACAGCGACTTCGTCCGCGTGCGCGTGCGCGGGCTATTCCCCCAGGCGGGCAGCATGCAATTCATTCCATCCAGCATCATCGAGCTGGCGCGCACCATCGAACCGGTGGTGACGATCTACGATCCGGTGATCCTCGGCGTGGACGTGGCGCGCTACGGCGAGGACGAGAGCGTGATCGTGGAGCGCCGCGGGCGCGATGCGCGCACCTGGCCCATGCAGACCTTCCGCGGCGTGGACACCATGACCCTCGCCGGCAAGGTCGCCGAGATCGCCCGCAAGGACAACGCCGACGCGATCTTCGTGGACGAGACGGGCATCGGCGGCGCCGTGGTGGATCGTCTGCGGCAGCTCGGGTGGCGGTGCATCGGGGTCAACAACGGCGCCGTCTCGGATGTGCCGGTCGAGGGCGAGCTGGTCGCCAACAAGGGCGCCGAGTGCTGGGCGCGCATGCGCCAGTGGCTCAAGAGCGGCGGCGCCCTCTGCCTGGATGACGAGCTGCGCCTGCAACTGGAAGGCCGCGAGTACGGCTACAACGTCCACAACCAGATCCGCCTGGAGTCCAAGGACGACATGCGCAAGCGCGGCCTCGCCAGCCCCGACCGTGCCGACGCCCTGGCCCTGACCTTCGCCTATCCGGTCGCCGCCAAGTCCGACCCGGCGCGGCAGGCGGCGGCGCAGAGCATCACCGACTTCGACCCCTACGCGGTGCGCTGACCGTCGCAAAAGCCAAACCGTCGCACCCATCGGCGGGCTCGCTACCCTCGCCGCATGGCGTTGTCCTACGGCATCGAGCGGTTGACCGACCTGTGGGACGAGGTGCGCCCGCTGGCCGAGGCCCACCTCGCCGAGGTCAGCGAGCTGGCGCGGCACGGCCTCGACCTAGACCGCGACTGCTACGCGCGCCTGGAAGCCGCCGGCGGGCACCTGTTCGTCACCGCCCGAGCCGGCGAGATGGGCCGCCTGGTCGGCTACCTCTCGCTCTACGTCAAGCGCGCGCCGCACGCCAAGGTCAAGGCCGCGTGGCAAGACGCGATCTATCTGGCGCCCGAGCACCGCGCCGGCTGGAACGCCCAGGGGCTCATCGCCGCCGCTGACACGGCGCTGCGCGATGCCGGTGTGGCCATCGTCTACCAGCTCGTCCCCACGACGCACGACTTCGGGCCGGTCCTGCGACAGCTCGGTTACAACCCCACGGAAATCGTCTGGACGCGGCATTTGGCCCACCCGCACGCCCAGGCGCAGGAGGCATCCCATGTGTGACGACGGCGGAGGCGGGGGCGGGACGGGCATCGACGTGATCGATGATGCCTGGGACAAGGCCGACGAGGGGGTCAGTGACCTGGCGCGCGGCATCCGCGAGGATCCGCTGCGCGTGGCCGGCTACATGTTCCCCATGTTCAGCGGCGGCCTGCAGCCGTCCCGCGACGCCGGCGTGCATCTGCGCGACGACCAGCGCGCCCAGGCCGAGGGCGAGGCCGCCAAGGAGCAGGCGCGCTCCGACGAGGCGGTCGTCCGGGCCAAGGACCGGGCGCCCAAGTCCGTGGACGAGCTGGCGTCCGAGCGTCGCCGTCGCGGTGCGACCTCGGGCACCAAGGGGCGCGCCGGTTCGATCCTGACCGGACCCGGCGGCCAGAGTCTCGGCGCCGCCGACATCGCCACCAAGACCCTCCTGGGCCTGTAGACCCATGGCTGACTCCCTCCGGCAGCAGCTCGACGGCATCAGGACGCAGCTCAAGAACGAGCGCACGCCCTGGGAGTCGGCGCTCAAGGACATCGACAAGTTCGTCTTCCCCGACCGGTGCCAGTGGTCGGACAGCGATCACAACCGGCCGAGCAGCACCGGGTTCAACTACCTGCTGGACGACACCCCGACGCGTGCCATCCGTACCTGCGCCAGCGGCCTGCACAGCGGCCTGACCAACCCGTCGCGGGTCTGGTTCGACCTGGACCTCGCCGAGGCCGGCGGCACTTTCGGCGCGGCCAAGGCATGGCTGGAGGACTGCCGCGACCGCATGCTGGCGGCCTTCGCCACGTCCAACCTCTACAACGTCCTGCCGATCACCTACGCCAACTGCGCCGCCTTCGGCTTCGACGCCGTGGCGGTCGAGGAGGACGACGACGAGGTCTTCCGCTTCGAGTCGCTGGCCATCGGCACCTACTGGATCAGCACCAACGCCAAGCGCCGCGTGGACTGCCTGGTGCGCGAGTTCAAGGTTTCGGCGCGCCAGATCGCGGAGCTGTTCCCGCGCGGTCAGCACAGCGACACCGTCAGGCGCCTCAACGCCGACCCGAGCCAGCGCGAGACGCCGGTCCTGGTGGTGCATGTCGTGTGCCGCAACAACGACTACGACGCCCGCAGCGTCCTGTCCGACCGCAAGCGCTACCTCTCGGTCTACTACGAGGGCGACACGCCCAGCACCGAGGAGCGCTACCTCTCGCGCAAGGGCTTCGACTCGTTCCCCTGCCTCTGCCCGCGCTGGGAGGTGACCGGCCGCAACGCCTACGGCCAGGGGCCGGGCCGCCAGATCCTCGGCCACGCCAAGGCGCTCCAGGCGTACAAGCGCGCCATCGACAAGGGCACGGCGAAGCAGGCTGACCCGCCGCTGGTCGCGCCGTCGTCGCTGATGGGCAAGCCGATCACCCAGGTCGCCGGCGGCATCACCTACTTCGACCCGAGCGCCAGCGGTGCGCCCAGCATCCAGCCGCTCTACGACCCCAACACCTTCCAGACCGACCGCGTCTTCGCTCTGGTGCAGGACGCCCGCCAGCAGATCCGCGAGGCCACCTTCGCCGACCTGTTCATGATGATGAACAACATCGACCGGCGGCAGATCACGGCCGAGGAGATCCGCGCCCGGCAGGAGGAGAAGATCCTCCAGGTCGGGCCGGTGCTGGAGAACCTCAACGACGAGCTGCTGGACCCGCTCATCGACCGCGCGTTCCAGAGCATGCTGGCGCGCGGGCTCTTCGCCGAGCCGCCGCCCGAGATCCAGGGCCAGCGGCTCCAGGTCCGCTACGTCTCGACCCTCGCCCAGGTCCAGAAGATGCTGGGCCTCGGCGCCCTCGACCGCCTGCTCGGCACCATCGGCAACATCGCCGGCAAGAAACCCGACATCATCGACAACTTCGACCTCGATCAGGTCGCCCGCGAATACCACGACATGCTCGGCGTCACCTCGCGCGTCATGCGGCCAGAGCCGCAGCGCGACAGCATGCGCCAGCAGCGCGCCCAGGCCGCCGCCGCGCAGCAGGCCGCCGAGGTCGAGGCGCAGCAGGCGCAGGCCGCCAAACTCCTGTCCGAGACCGACACCCGCGGCGACAACGCCCTCACCGATCTCATCGCCGCACAGACCGGCGCAGCCTGACCCGAGAAGGACCGCACCATGGCCAGCATCAGCACCACCTACACCGAGCAGGCCGCGCCGGGCGCCGCCAGCGCCGCCCTCTTCGTGCGCCCCGGCGGCAGCTTCACCTGGACCAGCGTCGGCACCATCGACGCCGGTTGCGAGGTGGCCCTCCAGATCGAGGTCGGCATCGGCGCCTGGCGCGACCTCAAGCGCTGGGCCGCCGGCTCGATCAACGATGCCGGCACGGTCGAGAACCTGACCCCGGCGCCCGTGCGCTACCGATTCCTCGCCGAGGTGCCGACCACCGACCCGGCCACTGTCCTGACCAGCTACGCCGTCGCCGCCACCGAGGTCGCCGACACGCTTGAGGAGACGCGCAACCCCGAGGGCACCACCGTCTTCAAGATCACCGAGGAGGGCATCAGCGCCCCGGTGGTCACCGCGACCACGCAGGTTGTCGCCGACACCATCGCCGAGAAGACCGCGGCGGCCGGCGTGACCATCGACAGCGTCAAGCTCAAGGACGGCAGCGTCGTCCTGGCCGGCGGCAGCGTGCAGCACCCCAACGGCACGGCGGCCGGCTCCATCGCCGACGGCTACGGCGCAACCTCGGCGGAAGGCTTGCAGCGGGTCATCCTGGAGGAGACGGTCAGCTTCGCCGAAAACGTCGCGCTCTACAAGGCGCTGACCGCCTCGCTGCCGGTCAACGCCATCGTCGAGACGGCGCAGGCGAACATCCAGGCGGCCCTGACCGGCGGATCCACGACCGTCAAGCTGGGCCTCGGCACCGCTGCCGATCCGGACCTCTACGGTCTGAGCGCCGACCTGGCCAAAAACACCAAGATCGACCATGTCCCGGCCACCTACGCCGTGATCGGCAGCACCACCGCCCTGCGCCTGTCGGCCTGCGCGAGCAACGGCGCAGCCGGCGACACCGCCCTGACGGTCGGTTCGGTCCGCGTCCGCATCGTCTACCGCGTCCCCGTCAGCCTGGCCAACGCCGCCTAAAGGACCACCCATGGAAGTCAACTCCCCCAGCTCCGACGTGGTGGTCACCATCACCCGGCCGTCGAACACCACCACCTACGGCGCCGGGGGACGCGGTTGGCATCGCCGACGCCAGCACCCCGGCCAACGCCGGCAGCGCCATCCTGACCTTCAGCAACGTGCCAACGCGGGCCGTGATCGAAGGCGCCAGCCTGCGCGTGGACTTGGCGAGCGTGACCGCCAACATGGCTGCCTTCCGACTGCACCTCTACGTCGGCGCCCCGGCCGCGCTGCTCGACAACGTGGCGTGGGATCTCGTCGCGGCCGACCGCGACAAGTACCTCGGATACGTTGAATTGACGCCAGCCGTGGCCGGTGCATCAACTCTCTGGGCGCAGGCCAGCGCAAACCTGCGCAACTGGATCGCCACACCCGGCGCGCTCTACGGCATCCTCGTCACCCAGGCCGGCTACACGCCGGGGAGCGGCGAAACCTACAAGGTGATGCTCGCCGGGGCAGACTGCTGACATGACCGACGACGACGCGATCCTCGCCGCGCAGCAGGCCGACGCGCAGAAGCAGCGCCGCGCAGACCTCGCCGACCTGCACGCGTTGCTGGGATCGGCGCACGGTCGCCGGGTGCTGCGCCGCATCCTGACGCGCGCCGGCATCTTCCGTCTGTCCTTCGATCCGGCGAGCGAGCGCACGACGGCGCTGCGCGAGGGCGAGCGCAACCTCGGCCTCTGGCTGTTCGCCGAGCTGACCGAGGCGTGGCCCGAGACGGTCGGCGACCTCATCGTTGAGTTGCAAAAGCCGAACCGTCTTGACCACACGGAAAGCTGATAGGATCGCCGCATGACCGAGGTCGCCGCCACCGCCGCAGGAACCGCGACCGCCGCCAGCGGCGGCGCGACGGGCGGGCAGAGCGCCACGACCTCAACCACCGCGTCCACCGCCGCGACGAGCAACGGGACCACGCAGGGCCAGGCGGCTGGCGCGACCCAGCAGGCGACCACCACCAGCGCCGACGCGCCGAGCTACGACGGCCTCAAGGCCCCCGAGGGCTTCGACGCCGCGCTGGTGCCCAAGTTCATCGAGCGCGCCAAGGTGTACGGCATCAGCCCCGAGAAGGCCCAGGTCTGGATCGAGGACGCGGCCAAGAACATGGCGGCGCAGAAGCAGGCCATGGACGCCGCCCTCGCCAAGCAGCGCGAGGAATGGCACAGCGAGATCAAGGCCGACAAGACCATCGGCGGCGAGAAGTTCCAGGCCACCCTCCAGCGCGCCCAGCAGGTCGTGGACAAGATCGACGCCAACATCGCGCCGGGCATCAAGAAGATCCTGGCCGACACCGGCTACGGCGACCACCCGGCCGTCGTGCGCCTCTTCGCCCATCTCGGTGAGCAGGCCCGCGAGGACACCTTCGTCAGCGGCGGCGGCCAGAGCGCCGGCCAGCAGAAGCAGCTCCACCAGATCCTCTACCCCGCCACCGGCGGCTGACCACCCCTCATCCACAGGACCCTGACCCATGGCCACGCTCGCCAGCTACAACCTGACCCTCGCCGACTACGCCAAGATGGAGGCGCCCAACGGCGACATCGCCAACATCGTCAACCTGCTCGAACAGACGAACGACCTGTGGAAGTACCTGCCGTTCATTGAGTGCAACGACGGCACCGCCCACGAGACCACGGTGGTCACCGGCCTGCCCTCGGGCGCCTGGGTCCGCTACAACCAGGGCCGCAGCCCCGGCAAGGCGACCACCCAGCAGCAGCGCGCGCAGACCGGCATGATCGAGCTGCCCATCGTCGTGGACAAGCACCTCGCCGAGAAGCGCGGCCCGTCCAAGGTCGCCGAGGTCCGCACCAAGCAGGCCCTGCTCGCCATCGAGGGCCTGACCCAGCAGGCGACCACCGCCCTCTTCTACGAGGACGAGCGCAACAACCCCGAGCGCATCACCGGCCTGGCCCCGCACTACTCGACCGTCAGCACCGCGACGGCGCAGTCGGCCGAGAACGTCGTGGACTGCGGTGGCACCGGCTCCGACAACCTCTCCATCTGGATCCTCAACCTCGGCGAGGGCAAGATCGCCGGCCTGCTGCCCCAGGGCGGGCGCTCGGGCGTCCAGCGCGACGACCGCGGCATCGTCGAGGTGGCCGACGCCACCGGCATCGCCGGCGCCAGCTACCGCGCCTACAAGGAGTACCTCTCCTGGCAGCTCGGCCTGGTGGTCGAGGACTGGCGCCAGGGCGTGCGCCTCTGCAACATCGACGTGTCCAACCTGCGCGCGCAGAGCGGCAACGCCGACCTGTGGGTGAAGATCATCGAGGGCATCGGCAAGCTGCCCAGTCCGGGCCTCGGCAAGCGGGTCATCTGCATGAACCGCACCGCGCACACCTGGCTGCGCATCCAGGCCCTCTCCAAGAGCGCCTACCAGACCACCTTCGAGACGGTCGAAGGCAAGCCGGTCACCATGATCGACGGCATCCCGGTCTGCCTCTGCGACGCGCTGCTCAACACCGAGAGCCGGATCGTCTGATCCAAGCCACCAACCTCCAGCACAAGGCACCACACCCATGGCCGTGATCGACGCCCTCCTCCTCTTCTCCAGCGCCCAGGCGCTCACCGAGACTGCCGACGCCACCAACGTCATCGACCTCAAGGCCGCCGGCATGCTCGGGTCGGGCAAGCCGCTCCAGGTGGTCATCAAGGTGGACGTGGCCGCGGACGGCACGACCACCGACGAGACCTACACGTTCTCGGTCACCACCGACGACAACGCCTCGCTCAACTCGGACACCACGATCGCCACCAAGACGATCGGGTACGCCAGCCTGACCGCGAACAGCCTGCACACCATCGACATCCCCGAGAACGTGGCGACCGAGCAGTACCTCGGCCTGGTCTACACCCTCGGCGGCACCTCGCCGAGCGTCACCGTCACCGCCTGGCTCGCCGAGAAGGGCAGCGTGCCCTCGCTGCACAAGTTCCCCAACGGCTACAACGCCTAGTAGGGACTGACCATGCCCGACCCAGCCCCGGCCAAGCCGAGCAAGACCCGCGTGCGAGCCATCGCCCGCGGGTACTACGGCGGCATCATCCGCGACCCCGGCGACGAGTTCGAGATCGACGCCGACGACGACTTCGGCGGGTGGATGGTGCCGGTCACCCAGGCCGACATCCAGCGCCTCGCGCCCAAGATCGCCGCCGCCCGCAAGGGCAAGACCGCGGCGGCCCCGCCCGGCGCCAAGCCGACCCCGGCCATGAAGCTCAAGTAGCGCAGACCACCACCGCCGACAGCCCGATGCGGGGGCCGGGGATTCCCCTGGCCCCCGCGTTGTTCTAGGACCCACCGATGCCCTTCAGCCAGGCCGCCATCTGCAACCTCGCCATGGGTCACCTCGGCATCAGCGCCACCATCGACGACCTGGACGCCGATGAGACGACGGCCGGCGAGGTCTGCCGCACGCACTACGACCTGGCCCTTGAGCAGACCCTGCGCGCCCTGCGCTGGCCCTTCGCCGAGCGCGAGGCCACCCTCGCCACCATCAGCGGCTTCGACTCCGAGGTCTGGACCTACGCCTACCGGGCGCCGGCCGACTACCTGCGGGCCTGGTCGATCAACGCCACCGACATCGACGAGGTCGGCGATGGCTTCAAGGTCGGCGGCGACGACAGCGGCGCCGTGATCTACAGCGACGCCGAGGACGCGGTGCTCGCCTACACCGCCAAGGTCAGCAATACCGGCCTCTACCCCGCCCTTTTCGTGGAGGCCCTGGCCTGGAGCCTGGCCTGGCGCATCGCCCAGCCGATGTCGGCCGAGGAGAGCCTGCGGCAGGCTGCGCGCACCGGCTACCGGCAGGCGCTGACCGATGCGGCCAAGGAATACGGCAACGAGGTGCAGGCGCGTCCGGGCGGCGACGACGGCGCCTTCCTCGACGCGCGGGAGCTGACCACGGATGCCTAGCGTCATCCAGCGATCCTTCGCCGGCGGCATCGTCGGCGCCGAGCTGGCCGGCCGCGCCGATCAGTCGAAGTACCAGACCGGCCTCAAGGACTGCCGCAACTGCCTGGTGCAGCGCTACGGCGGGGTCACCAACCGGCCGGGAACGCGCTTCATCGCCGAGGCGCGCGAGGGCGGGGCCTATCCGGTGCGCCTCATCAAGTTCGTATTCAACGCCGAACAGACCTACGTCCTTGAGTTCGGGCACCAGTACCTGCGGGTCTACCGCGACGGCGGCGCGGTGGTGCCGGCGGCGACCGCCTGGAACAGCGGGACGAGCTATGTGGTCGGCGACATGGCGCTGTCGGGCGGCGCCACCTACTACTGCATCGCCGCGCACACCAACCAGGCCCCGCCCAGCGCCAGCTACTGGTGGGCGATGACCGCCGGCTACTACGAGATCCCGACGCCCTACGCGGCCTCTGACCTGCGCGCGCTGCAATACGTCCAGAGCGCCGACATTCTCACCCTCGTCCACCCGACCTACGCCCCGCGCACCCTGTCGCGCACCGGACACACGACCTGGCTGCTGGCGCTGGCGAGCTTCACCCCGGCCGTCGCGCGGCCGACCGGTGGCCGCGTCACCAAAGGGGCCGCAGGATCCAAGTCCTATCGCTACCGTGTCACCGCCTTCGACAAGGACACGCTGGAAGAAAGCTATCCGGCGCGCGAGGCGACCAAGGCAATCACCGGCGCCACCCAAGCCAACCCCTGCGCGATCACCGCGGTGGCGCACGGCTACAGCACCGGCGACGAGGTTTATCTCGACGGCATCGGCGGTATGGCCGAGCTGAACGATCAGACCTACGTCATCACCAAGACCGGCGCCGACACCTTCACCCTCGACGGCGTCAACAGCACCGGCTTCACCACCTACACCAGCGGCGGCACCGCGGCGCGCACCTACTTCCGCTGCGACGCAGCCGCCACGCCCAGCACCAGCGCGCCCAACGTCATCACCTGGACGAACATGGGCGCCGAGTACGGCTATTGGATCTACGTCTACAAGGACGGGGTCTACGGCTTCATCGGCGAGGCCACCGGCGACGCGAACGCCGCGACCATCACCTTCAAGGACACCAACATCACGCCGAGCCTGACGCTGACCCCGCCAACCGAGGTAAAGCGATTCGACGCCGCCGGCGAGTACCCCAGCGCGGTCAGCTACATCCAGCAGCGCCTGGCCCTGGCCAACACCACCGACGACCCCGAGCGCATCTGGCTGTCGCAGACCGGGCGCTGGACCAACTTCTCGGCCAGTTCGCCGATCCAGAGCGACGATGCCTTCAACTTCCAGCTCGCCGGGCGCCAGGTCAACGCGGTGCGGCACCTGCTGGAGGTCGGCGGCAAGCTGGTGGTGCTGACGGACGGCGCCGAGTGGACCATCCATGGCGACGGCGACGGCGTCATCACGCCCTACGCGGTCAACCCGCGACAGCAGGGCTACACCGGCGCCAGCAACGTGCCGCCGGTCATCATCGGCGCGACCGCCCTCTACGTCCAGGCGCGCGGCAGCATCGTCCGCGACCTGCGCTACGACTTCGAGAGCGACAGCTACCAGGGCCGCGATCTGACCATCTTTTGCCCCGAGCTGTTCGACGCCTACAGCATCGTCGCTTGGGACTTCCAGCAGATCCCGCACAACGTCCTGTGGGTGGTGCGCGACGACGGGGCGCTGCTCGGCCTGACCTACGTCCGCGAGCATGACGTATGGGGTTGGCACCGACACGACACCTACGACGGCGACGACCTCTTCGAGGATGTGGCGGTGGTGCCCGAGGGCAGTGAGGACGCGGTCTACGCGGTGGTCAAGCGCGGCACCACCCGCTACATCGAACGCTTTGCCGCGCGTCGGGCCGATGATGTCGTAGATGCCTTCTTCGTGGATTCCGGCCTGACCTACGACGGCCGGAACACCACCGCGACCACCGTGACCCTGACCGGCGGCACCGCCTGGGACGACACCGAGAGCCTGACCTGCACCGCCAGCGCCAGCATCTTCGCTGCCAGCAACATCGGCGACGAGGTGCGCGTCACCGCCGCCGATGGCGAGCCCTACGTCTGCACCATCACCGGCTACACCAGCGGCACCGTCGTCACCGTGCGCCCCGAGCGCCCGCTGCCGGCCGACATCCGCGCCGCCGCAACCACCGCCTGGGCGCTGGCCGTCGATACGGTCGCCGGGCTTGGCCACCTGGAGGGCCGCACCGTCACCGCCCTGACCGATGGCGACGTGAACCCCGACATGACCGTAACCTCGGGCAGCGTGACCCTGGCCTCGCCAGCCGCCGTCGTTCACGTCGGCCTGCCCTACACCGCGCGAATCGAGACGCTGGACGCCGACATGCTCCAGGGCGAGACCTGGATGGACAAGAAGCGCAAGATCCACGCCGTCAGCGTGCAGGTCAAGGACAGCCGCGGCGTCTGGCTGGGCTTCGGCGACAACACCATGCGCGAGCACCAGCAGCGCCAGGCAGAACCCTACGACACGCCGATCAGCCTCTTCTCGGGGCTCATCACCGAGCGCGTCGATACCACCTGGGACAAGACCGGGAAGGTCGCCGTGGAGCAGCGCGATCCGCTGCCCATGACCGTCCTAGCCATCATCCCGCAGGGCGTGATCGGAGGAACCTGACATGGGAGCAGCAGGCTATGGCGCGGCGGTCGGCATCAGCGCCGCCGGCACGATCTACGGGGCGCTCGCCGCGGACGCGGCCGGCGCCTACAACAAGAGCATGGCCGAGTACGACGCCCGCCAGCTCGATGACCTGGCCAAGGACGCCATCGCCCGCGGCGAGGAAGAGGCGGGCCGCGTCGGCGAAGAGGGCCGCCTGGTGGTCGGCAAGCAGCGCGCCGCGCTCGCCGCCCAGGGCCTGGACGTGAGCACCGGCACCGCCGCCGACATCATCGCGCAGACCATGGAGGCCAACGACCGCGACATCCAGACGGTGCGCGCCAACGCCGCCCGCGAGGCGCTGGGCCTCCAGGTCCAGGGCATGCGGATCGCCGCCGAGGGCCGGGCCGGGCGACGCGCCGCCCAGGGCCAGGCGGTCGGCACCCTGCTGACCGGCGGGGCGCAGGCGCTCGCCATCGCCTCACAGGGGCTGGAGAAGAACAACAACCTGACCAACGCGGACATCGGCGGCGGCGGAACCCGCACCGGTCCTCTCCGTAGGTACTGACCCATGCCCACCGTCCCCATCTACCGCAGCCAGGTCCAGACCGAGCGCGCCCCCGACACCCGCCTGGGCCAGCGCACCACCGCCGCCGACATGGGCGGCAACATCGCCGAGGGCGTGCAGGCCCTGGGCCGCGGCATCGCGCAGGCCAGCGCGTCCATGGACGAGATCGCCGCCAAGGAGCGCCGCCGCGTCCAGCAGATCGCCATCGACGACGCCAAACTCAAGATGGAATCGACACTGTCGCCCAAGCTGGCCAAGGCGCGCACCACCCGCGGCAAGGATGCCATCGGCGTCGCCGAATCGCTGCTGCCCGAATATGACACCCTGGCCGAGGATGTCGGCAAGGGGCTGGGCACCCAGGAACTGCGCGACGCCTTCAAGGCGTACACCATCGACCGCCGCATCAGCGTGCAGCGCGAGCTGGACAACCACGCCGCCCAGGGGATGCAGGAGTACGACGACGAGGTCTTCACCGCCAACGGGAAGATCCTGTCGAACCGCCTGGCCGGCGGCTACAAGGACCCGGCCCTGGTCGCCATCGCCGTCAGCGACCGCCTCAAGGAGGTTGGCGCCTACGCCGACCGCAACGGCAAGTCCGACGAATGGCGGAAGAGCGCCATCGCGCAGACGCAGAGCGCGGCGGCCCGGCAGGTCATCACCGCCCACGCCGACGACGGCAACGACCTGGCGGCCAAGAAGTGGCTGGAAGCCTACGACCGCTACCTGACGGCCGAGGACAAGCTGGCCGTCTCGCGCCTGGTCGAGCGCACCAGCACCGCCAACGAGGGCCTGCGGCAGGGCCAGCGCATCTACGACCCCGCGCAGTCGCTGGAGGCGGCCTTCACCAAGGCCGACCAGATCGAGGACCCCGGCGTGCGCGCCGAGGCCAAGCGCTGGCTGTCGGAGAAGCACACCATGGCCGAGCGAGCCAAGGAGGCGACGCAGGACCGCGAGTTCGAGGCCATCTACAAGGAGGCGGCCAAGAGCCCGCTGGGCCTGCGCGCCATCCCGCCAAGCCGCCTGGAGGCGCTGGACGCCGACAAGCGCGAGCGTCTGGAGTCGGCCCTGCGCCGCGAGACGGCCGGCGTCAAGCTGGCGTGGCAAGAATCCAAGGCCAAGCGCTACGAGATCGAGGCGATGCTCGCCGACCCGAACAAGCGGACCGAGATCCTGCGGCGCGGCCCCGGCATCTTCCTCGGGCTGATGAACGAGGACGACCAGAACAGCATCGCCAGCACCATCAAGGAGCTGCGCGACGCCAAGACGGCCGACCGGTCGAGCTGGCTGAACAGCCGCGAGGACCGCATCAACCAGGCGCTGGTGTCGCTCAACATGGACCCGCGCCCCTTCCGCACCGATGGCGGCAAGGCGGTGGCCAACCCGCCGGCCGTCGCCTTCCGCGCCGCGGTCGAGGACGAAGCCAACCGCCTGGCGCGCGACGGCAAGCGCGACACTCCCACCGGCGACGACGTGCAGAAGGCCATCGACACGGTGCTGACCCGCAAGGTGATGATCGAGAAGTGGGGCACGGACCCCGAGCGGGTAGCCGCCACCCTCACCCCCGACGAGCGCGCCAAGGCGTACGTCCCCATCGACCAGATCCCCGGCAACTACCGCGCCGACCTCGCCGCCGAGATCGAGCGAGCGACCGGGAAGCCGGCCGAGGATGACCGGGTGCAGCGGGCCTACGCCGCCGCCCTGTCCGGTGACCGCGCCCTCTACGACCGCATCATCGCAGGCGACTAATGCCCGACCCCTTCGACGCCATCCGCCAGACCGTCGCCGCCAACCAGGACGCCGCCGCCGGGGCGCAGGCCGACGACGCCTTCACCCGCATCAGCACCGTGGGCAGGCCCGACCCGCTGCGCGCCGCCGCCTACCTCGGCCCCAAGACGCCGCCCGAGCGCGCCGCCCGCATCATCGCCGTGCGCGACCGGACCCGCCTGCCGGCCGACCTCATCGACCGCAACCTGGACGAGATCGAGGCCGAGGCCAGCAAGCCCGAGTTCGACCCCGACACCTACCGCAAGGCCAGCCCCAAGGTCGCCGCCTGGCTGGAGGATCCAGCCAACTGGTCGGTCGCCCAGGACGACCTACCGCACCTCGCCGCCATCGAGCGCCTGGTCAGCACCGACCCCAACTACCGGGTCAACCCCGGCGGCAGCATCAGCGGCCCCTACGGGCCGGGCGGCTACCGGGAGTTCTACCGGAGTACCGGCGACATGCTGCGCGCCATGCGCCGGGCGCAGTTGGAGCAGCGCCTCGACCGCGAGATGCAGCGGGGCCTGCTCGCACGGGTACGCGAGGACTTCGGCCCGCTGACCAACCTGGCGGTCGGCGCCCTCTCCAGCACCGCGGCCACCGCCAAGGCCCTGGGCGTCAACGACAGCAGCACGGCCGACCGCATCGCCCAGGCATCCAGCGAGGCCGATCCCGGCTTCCTGGCCGACGTGCAGCGCGGAGTGGGCGGTCTGATCGCCGACGCCCCGTTGATGCTCGCCGGCGCCGCCCTGACACCCCTGGCGCGCCTCAAGGCCCTGCTGGGCACCGGGAAGCTCGCCAGCTATGCCGCCGGCGCCGCCGCCACGGGCATCGCCGTCCAGCCCCTGGCGATCCGCGAGGGGGTCAACGTCGGCCAGGAGCACGGCTGGGCCAACGGCTTGACCGCCTGGGGCATCGAGACCGTCATCCCGGCAGCCTTCGGCGCGACCGGCTCGGAGAAGATCATCACCGCCCTGGCCGGGCGTGGCGTCTCCCAGGCGGCGGCGCCGGGCCTCGCCCGGGTGGCCGGCGGCCTGCTGTTGCAGTCGGGCCTGGAAGCGACCGAGGAGGCCGTCACCGAGTACGCCCATGCGATCCATGAGGCGGCCAGCGGCATCGACCCGGGCGCCCTGGACCCCGACCGGCTCTGGCGCCGCCTGGCCGTCGCCGGGGCGGTGGGCGGCGTGGCCGGCGCCGGATTCAACCTGCCCGAGGCCATCGGCAACCTGGCGGCCAAGCGCGGCGGCAGCATCGACCGCGAGGCCCAGCGCCTCATCCAGGCCGCCGGGACCGCCGGCAGCATCAACGCCCTGGTCGATGCGGCCAAGGCCAGCGCCACCGCCGGCCGCTCCCCCGAGGCCGCCCGCACCCTGTTCCAGACCATGATGGAGGACCAGGCCCCGACCCTCTATGTGGACCGGGAAGCCTGGGACGCCTTCTGGCGCGGCCAGGGCAAGGATCCCCGCGGCAAGCTGGCGGCCTACGGCGGCGACCCCAGGACCTACGACGAAGCCGCCCGCACCGGCGCTCCGCTGGCGCTCAAGACCGGCCACAGCGTCGTGGAGGCAGCCCAGGACGAAGCCGCCAAGGGATGGATCGCCCAGGAGGCCCGGCTCGACCCCGGCATGATGAACGCCCGCGAGGCCGAGGCCGCCGTGCGCGAACTGGAGACCCTGCCCGACGACCCCGAGGCCAAGGTCCAACGGACGGCCCAGGAGGCTGCGCAGGCCGTGCAGGACGACTTCGAGCAGCAACTGCTCGCCGCCGGCTACGACGCGGGCGCCGCCCGCCGGAACGCCGCGCAGATGGCCGCCGCCTTCCGCACCCTCGCTGCCAGATGGAACGCCGGCCGGCAGGCCGACGACCCCGCTCGCATGGACGCCCGCACCCTCGCCGCCGAGTGGAACGTCGGCATCAACCGGCCCCTGCCCGAGGTGCTGACCCAGCCAACGACCGATGCAGCCGGCGCATGGATCGCCGCCGCCCGCGCCCGGCTCGCCGGCGAGGCCGCCAACCGCGGCCTGGACGCCGAGCGCATGGCAGCCCAGGAGGCCGCCGACAAGACCCTGGCGCAGGAAGCCAGCGGCGACGCCGGCTGGCAGGCCGTGCAGGAGGCCACCGCCGCCCTGGAGGCTGCCGGCGGGCAGATGACCATGGGCGACGCCATGCGCGCCCTGGGCGCCGCCTGGGGCTTCCGGCCCGACGCTGGCACCAAGCTGACCACCGAGCAGGCCCGGCGCGGCAACCTGCTGGCGGCGGCCCTGCGCGTGCGCGGCAAAAGCCTGACCGACCTGCTGATCGACGCTGGCATCCAGGCGCCGAGCCCGACGCAGACCACCGCCGCCGGGGCGCGTGCCGCCGACGACCCCGCCCTGGAAAAGCTCGCCGCCCAGGGCTTGCGCCTGGTGGACCTCGTCGCCGCCATCCGCGCCGGCAAGGGCGACCTCGCCGAGCTGGAGCAGGCCAGCGCCCTCGCCGCCGAGGTCGGCCCGGCCCTCGACCGCCTGCCGCTCGACCAGGGCCGCATCGACACCGTGCGCGCGGCGGTGGAGTATGCGCAGGATGGGACGGCGCTGAACCAAGGCGAAAACCCAACTGCGACACCAATGAGCGACGCCGAGATCAAGGCGCTGGTCGATCACTTCGGCACCACCAACGACATCAAGGAGGCCGGCTACATCCTACCGGACGGGCGCATGCTCGACTTCACCGGCCGCCATCAGACGGGAGAGTACGTTCGAGCGGGCGATCGGTGGGCAACCAAGGCGGGAGCGCGCGACTGGATGAAGGGCCAGCGGCAGGTCGATCACCGCGAGATCCCGAGCGAGATCACTCCGGCACAAGGCGGCGACGCCATCAACTGGATGCTGGAGCGTGGCGCCATTCGTATCGACGCTGGCACAGGAAGCGTCCACGCGGGGACGTTGCCAAACGGCAAGCAGGCCCCACTGGTGCGGCAGATCATTGACATGCACGACGGCGAGGTTGGCGTTGACCTGAACGGTGGCGGCTTCCGCGACACGGGCATGGACTTCCGCGCCCCGGTGCGCCGGTTCAACAAGTACTACAACAAGGGAACCAAGGGAACAAAGATCATCGGCCACATGCGGCGGTTCTTCAGCGGCGAGAATCTGGATGCCGACACCCTATTCCAGCCCGGACCCGCCTCCCGTCGCGGCTCCATCACCTTCAACCGCAAGGACGGCCAGCGGGTCACCGACATCCGCCTGTTCGGCGACGCCGACCTGTCCACAGTGCTGCACGAATCGGGCCACCTGTACCTGGAGATGCTGCTCGACCTGGCCGGGCGCGAGGGGGCGCCGGCCGAGATGGTCGCCGACCGCGACGCGGCGCTGGCGTGGCTGGGTGCGAAGGACGGCAAGATCACCACCGAGATGCATGAGAAGTGGGCGCGCGGCTTCGAGGCGTACCTGCTGGAGGGCAAGGCGCCCAGCGCCGAGCTGCGCGGCGTCTTCGCCCGCTTCGCCGCCTGGATGGCCGCGATCTACCACAACGTCAAGAATCTGGCGGTGGACCTGACGCCCGAGGTGCGCGGCGTGTTCGACCGGCTGCTGGCGACCAACGAGGAGATCGCCGAGGCACAGGCGTTCCTGGTCGATGATCCGCTGTTCGATGACGCCACCGCCGCCGGCATGACCCCGGCCGAGTTCGCCGCCTACCAGAAGGCGCGCGAGGATGCCCGGCGCCAGGCCGAGGACGGTCTGCGCACCGAGCTGATGCGCGAGCTGGAGCGGGAGAAGACCGCCGCCTACCGGGAGATCCGCGCCCAGGTGGCGCTGGAGGTGGAGAGCGAGGTCAACCGCGACAAGCGCTACGTCGCCGAGGCCATCCTGCGCCGCGGCACCCTGCCGGGCGGCGTGCCCCTGCCGCCGTTGATGCCGGCGATCAAGCTGGACACCGCCGACCTCAAGCGCCGCTTGCCCGCCGAGGCCAGCGTCGGCCCATTCCGCATGATGCACACCCGCGAGGGCGGCATCCCGGTGGACCAGGCCGCCGGCCTGCTGGGCTTCGGCAGCGCCGACGAGATGCTGACCGCCCTGGCGGGCCTGCGCCCGCGTAAGCAGCTCATCGAGGCCGAGACCGACGTGCGCATGCGGCAGCGCTTCGGCGACAGCCTGACGGACGGCAGCATCGCCGAGAAGGCCATGGCGGCGCTGCACAACGAGCGCAAGGCCGACGTGCATCTGGCCGAGGTCAAGGCCCTCGCGGCGAAGACCGGACGGAAGGCCGCGCCCATGGAGGTGATGCGCGAGGCAGCCCGCCGGAAGGTCGCCGCTACGCCGGTCAAGGACCTGCTGCCGCAGATCCACGCCCGCGCCGAGCGCAAGGCCCGACAGGCGCTGGAGAAGGCGCTGGCCAAGCAGGACTTCAACGCCGCATGGATCGCCAAGCAGCAGGAAATGCTGGCCGGCGAGCTGTTCCGGGCGACCATCGAGGCCAAGCGCGAGGCCGAGCAGATCCGCGAACGGGTGGCGAAGCTCGGCGAGCAGAAGACCCGCGAGCGCATCGGCAAGGCGGGGGGCTGGGAGTGGACCGTCACCCGGCGGGATGGTCAGACCACGACCGCCGCCAGCGAGGAGGAGGCGCGCGCCGCCGCCGCCACGGCGCCCGGCTCGACCTTCGCCCGCACCAGCGGCTACCTGGAGCAGATCGACGGCCTGCTGGAGCGCTACAGCTTCCGGCGGGAGAGCGCCCGCGCCACCGCCCGCATGCAGAGCCTGCGCGAATGGGTGGCCCTCCAGCAGGCGGCCGGCGCCCCGGTCAACATCCCCGAGAGCGTGCTGAACAACGCCGCCCGCCGCAACTGGCGCGAGGTGCCGCTGGACGAGCTGCGCGGCCTGGGCGATGCCCTGGCCAACATCGCGCACCTGGCGAAGAAGAAGAACGAACTGTCCAAGGCGCAGCGCGAGCGCGAGCTGGAGGCGACCGCCGCCGAGCTGGTCGCCACCCTGACCCGCACCCACCCGCGCGAGAACCGGCCCAACGCCGAGAGCAAGCCGGCCCTGGCGCCGCGCTTCCTCGCCGCCCACCGCAAGGCCGCCAACATCGCCCGCGAGATGGACGGCGACGAGGACGCCGGCCCCTTCTGGGAGGCGCTGATCCGCCCGATCAACGACGCCGGCACCGCCGAGTCGCGCCTGCTGCGCGAGGCCAAGGAGAAGCAGGACGCGCTGTGGAAGCGCTGGGCCGAGGCGGTCAAGGGCGACGGCTGGCCGCCGGGCGAGCGCCGCCCGTTCGCCGGCTTCAAGGGGGGGTTGACGCGCCTGGGGGGTATCATGGTGGCGCTGAATTGGGGCAACGAGGGCAACCGCCAGCGCCTGCTGGAGGGAGGGCAGGGCCAAGGCAAGCTCACCGAGGCCCAGGTGCTCGCCGTCATCGACAGCTTGACCGCCGCCGACCTCGACCTGGTCGAGGGCATCTGGGAGCACATCGACAGCTACTGGTCGGAGATCGCCGCCATCGAGCAGCGGACCACCGGCGTCGCCCCGGCCAAGGTCGAGCCGTCGCCATTCCCGACCCGCCACGGCACGATCAAGGGCGGCTACTTCCCCATCGTCTACGACGACCAGGAGACCGGCCAGATCGACGGCGAGGCGACCGACCTGGCAAAGCAGATCCAGGCCCAGGCGTTCGGCCGCACCGCCACCGCGCACGGCCACACCAAGGCGCGCACCATTGGCCAGGGCCGCCGGCTCAACCTCGACGCGGGCGTGATCGGCCAGCACCTGACCCGGGTGGTCCACGACCTGACCCACCGCGAGGCGCTGGCCGACGCCATGCGCGTCCTGCTGCATCCCGAGGTGCGCGCCGCCATCGACGCCCGCATGGGCAACGCCACCACCCGCGTCCTGCGCCAGTGGATCGCCGACATCGCCACCGGCGGCACCCCGCCCGACGCCGTCGCCCAGGGCCTGTCCTGGCTGCGCCGGGGGTTCAGCATCAGCACCATGGGCTTCCGCGCGACCACCGCCGCGCTTCAGCTCACCGGGTTCAGCAACAGCGCCGTGCGCGTCGGCCCCGGCTACATGGCCAAGGGCATCGCCGCCCTGTTCAGCAGCCGCGACGGCGAAGCCGCCTGGCGATTTGTCGAGACCAAGTCCGCGGCCATGCGCGAGCGCGCCGGGAACCAGACCCGCGAGCTGTCCGAGATGGTCCATGGCTTCCAGCGCTCCAAGGCCGAGAGCCTACAGGCCGCCATCGGCGTCAAGGCGTTCTGGCTCATGCAGCAGGTCCAGACCGTCGTGGACCGCGCCACCTGGCTGGCGGCCTACCAGAAGGCCCTGGACGAGAGCCATCCCGACGCCGACGCCGTGGCCATCGCCGACCAGGCCGTGATCGACACGCAGAGCGGCGGCCAGACCAAGGACCTCGCCGGCGTCCAGCGCAGCGCCTTCGGCAACCTGCTGACCGGCGCCTACACCTACGGCAGCCTCGTCTTCAACCAGCTCTACGACCAGGGCGCCCGCGTGCGCCGCAACCCCCGTGACTTCGGCACCTGGGCCGGCGCCTTCGGCAATGCCACCCTGGCCCTGCTGCTGCCAGCCGCGGCCAGCGTCCTGCTACGCGGGCTCATGCGCAACGATTGGCCCGACGACGACAAGGACAGCCTCGGCAAGCGCTACTTCATCGAGCTGGCCAGCAGCCTGCTCGGCACCATGCTCATCACCCGCGAGCTGGGCGGCGCGGTCAGCGGCTACGACTTCACCGGCCCGGCGACCATGAAGCCGATCAAAGACCTGACCGCCCTGGGCAAGCAGGCGCAGCAGGGCGACCTCGACACGGGCCTGGCGCGCGCCGTGCTCGACACCGCCGGCAGCGCCCTCGGCCTGCCCAGCGCCCAGGCGTGGGCCACCGGCAGCGGCCTCATGGAATGGCTGGACGACCCCAGCCTCGACGTGCGCCCCATCATCTTCGGCCCGGCCCCGCATCGCCGGTAGCTGTCGCAAAAGCCAAACCGTCGCCCGCCGCCGCCCGCGGCATACGCTGGCTCCATGACCGTGCCTGCCGGGTATGCGCCGCTGGTCTACGCCGGCAACGGCGCCACGGCGACGTTCCCGTTCACCTGGCCGCTGCTGGCCGCGACGCATCTGGTGGTCACCCTGACCGACGCCGATGGCGTCGAGACGGTGCTGACCAAGGACGTGGACTACACGCTGACCTGGATCGGCGCCGGCGCGACCGGCAGCATCCGCACGGTGCGCGATGACGGTGGCGTGCTGGTCGATGACCCGCCCGCCACCGGCGAGACGCTGACCCTAACCCGCGCCGTGCCGGTCGAACAACCGACCGACCTGCGGAGCCAAGGCAAGATAACCGCCGAAACACTTGAGCGGTCCTACGACCGCACATGCATGATCGCGCAGCAGCTCAACACGCTGCTGCAGAACCATGCGCATCTGCACATGCCCGGCGCCAGCTCCGCTCTGGATTGGCCAACAATCCACGGATACGGACCGGCCGCAAACCGTCCGACCGCCAGCGCCGCCTACGACGGCTTCCTCTATTTCAGCACCGACATTCCGGTGCTGGAACGCTGCAACGGCACCACCTGGCTGACCTACAGCGCCGGCAGTCCCGGCCCCGGCGTGCCGGCGGGAGGAACCACCGGCCAGGTCGTGGCCAAGGCCAGCGGATCCGACTACCATACGCAGTGGAAGACGCTGACCGCATCTGACGTGGGCGCCGCCACGCCAACCGAAGCAACCGAGACAGCAATCGCCATGGCCCTCGTTTTCGGATAGCCATCCCATGACCGTCCTCTCCAGCACCTCCCGCAACGACTACGTCGGCAACGGCGCGACGACGGTCTACCCGTACACTTTCCGCATCTTCGCCAACGGCGACCTGGTGGTGACGCAGACCACCGCCGCGGGCGTCGAATCGACCCTGACGCTCGACGTGGACTACACGGTCAGCGGCGCCGGATCGGCCAGCGGCGGCAACGTCACCCTGACCACCGCGCTGCCCGGCGACGGCACGGACGAGAACAGCAGCAAGCTGACCATCCGGCGGGTGCTGGCGGCGACGCAGAGCACCGACCTGCGCAGCCAGGGCAAGGTGCAGGCCGAGGTGATCGAGCGGGCCCTCGACCGCGCCGTCATGCTGGTCCAGCAGGCGCTCGACCGGGCCAATCGCTGCCTGAGCCTGCCCGAGTCCGAGGCCGGCACCGACGCTACCACGATCCTGCCGCCACTGGAGGAGCGCAAGGGCATGGCCGCGGGGTGGGATGCCACCGGCAGGCCCGGCGCCTACGGGCCGCTCGGTGGCGCGACGGTGTCGGCGGCCATGGTGCCGGTGGTGCAGGCGGCGACGTTGGCGCTGGCGCGGGCAGCCATGGGGCCGTGGGACGACCTCGCCCTGACCGACGTGGCCACGGGCAACGCCTCGACCGCCAAGCATGGATTCCTCCCCAAGCTGGCCGACGACGGCGCGCTGTTCATGAGCGGCCTCGGGACCTGGCTCGACCCCATCCCGTACCACAACACCACGCGCACAACGGCGGCGCCCAATGCCACCGTCCCCGTGCATCAGATGATCGCCGATGGCGCGGAGACGCACATCGACCTGGCGCTGACACCCAAGGGCAACGGTGCCCTGCTCTGGTCGATCCCCGACAACAGCGGCGGCGGCAACAAGCGCGGGACCAACGCGGTGGACCTCCAGAAGGACCGCAACAGCGCCGATCAGGTGGCCAGCGGCAACTACGCGGCGCTCGTCGGAACCTACTGGTGCAAGGCGGCCGGCATCGGATCCGGGTGCTTCGCGTCCTACAGCAGCGTCGCCGGCGGCGGCAACTCAGCCGTGATCGCCGGCAGCGGTTGCGACGCCAGCGCAGCATACAGCCTGGCCAGCGGCGAGGGCGCCGTCACGCGCAACGAGCGCAGCCGGGCGCTGGGCTTCGCGCTCGGCAAGCAGTACGACGAGTCTTTCCTCTCCCGCCGCACCGCCAACGCGACGCCCGTCCCGCTGCTGGACTACGCCCTGTGCAGCATCGAGCTGCAGAACAGCGAGCGTGTCGTCGGCACGGTGGAGGTGGTCGCGGCGCAGGTCAACAGCACCAACGCCGCCGGCTACATCATCCACTTCGTCGCCAAGCGCGGGGCCAACGCGGCGGCGACGGTCCTGATCGGGCAGACGGCGGCGGCGACGCATGAGGATGTCGCCGGCTGGGCCGTGTCGCTCGCCGCCGACACCACCAACGGCGGCATCAACGTCAACGTGACCGGCACGGCGGCGACCAACGTCGATTGGTTCGCCACGGTCAAGATCACCCGCACCAAGATGGTGACCTCATGAGAACCCACGTCGCCCTCGCCGCTTTCCTCATCCTCGCCGGCTGCGCCCAGGCCACCCGCGAGGACCGCACCGAGCAGGCCGACCGCGTGATGGTGCGCGAGACGACCGAGGTGCGCCAGGAGGTGCATAACGGCCAGGTGGTCGAGCTGCGCACCAAGACCCGGGTGGTCGAGCAGGAGCAGACCGACCGGGAAGCCAGCCGCGACGAGCGGGTGGAGGTCGAGAGTCCCAAGGTGCTGGATGCGATCAAACCCCTGGCCTCGGCCGCGGCAACCGCCGTCATGGGCCCGGCCGGCGGCGCTGCCGTCGATTGGCTCTGGCAGACGGTCGCCGGGGTCGGCATGGCCGGAACCACCGCCGGCGTCGGGGTGGTGATGCGCGAGCGCACCCGCCGCCGGCGACTCATCCAGGCGCAGGACGCCTACGCCGCCGACATCGAGCAGGCCGACACCGACGCCGAGGTGGCCGAGATCAAGCGCAAGCACGCCGAGCGCCAGAAGGCGCTGGGCATTCACGAACAGCTCACCAAAGAAAGGCACGGAGTCTGACATGGACCTCGCCACCATTGCCACCATTGCCAAGGACTTCGGCCCCTGGGTCGTCCTGTGCGGCTTCCTCGTCTGGCAGAGCCACCGGCGGGAGCAGCGCATGGCCAAGCGCCTCGACCACGTCGAAGACCAGATCCGCGAGCAGCTGGTGCGCGTGATCGAGAAGAACAGCAGTATCATGGGCCAGGTGCTCGCGGCCCTGCGCAGTCGGCCGTGCCTGATGGAGGAGGACCGCGACGAACGCCCCGCGCTGCCGCACGAACCGCCGACCGAGCGCACGAACAAGGCGCGTACCCATGGCTAACCCTGGAGGCGAGTCTATCCGCGTCGAGGCCAGCGACGACGGTCGCGCCTGGACCCTCCTGCACCCGATCACCTACGTCACCAACGACGGCCGGCGGATCGAGGTGCCGGCCGGCTACAAGACCGACTTCGCCAGCGTGCCGCGCGCCCTGTGGTGGCTGCTGCCACCCTTCGGCCGCTACCTCTACGCCGCCATCATCCACGACCGCCTCTACGGACAGCACAACAGCGGGCATTGGAAGGACTACAGTCGGGCCTACGCCGACCGCATCTTCGCCGAGGTGATGCGCGCCAGCAGCGTCAAAGTCTGGATGCGCTGGCTGCTGTGGGCCGGCGTGCGGGCTGGCGGCTGGGCCTACTGGGAATAGCCCGCTACACTTTTTTCAGCGCGCGCTACTAGATAGGTCCATGCGGTTCACACCGGCGGCGTGGGTCATCCGGCAGTTCGGCGCCCGCCCGCTTGCCCGCTTGATCGGCCGCAGCCACAGCAGCATCCATCGCTGGCGCTCCCGCTCGACCTGCCACGTCCCCGGCGCGATACCGTCCGACGTGCTGCCCACGATCCTGCTAGCGGCCCAGCAACACGGCAAGGACATCACCGCCGCCGACCTCATCCTGGGGCGGGACGTGCCGGATCAGCCGGTGGCGACGACACCTCTGCCGGCGCAGCCGCCGCCTTCCGTGCCCGCTCGCGCGCCCGCGCCAGCTTCTCGGCCCGGTCCGACACGTCGTTGACCTCGACCCGGTCCACCAGCAGCCGGTAGTGCTTCGCCAGCAGCTCCAGCGCGCCCTTCTTGTCCCAGAACCTGACCTTGCGGGTCACGCCGACGTTGCCCGGCAGCTCGTCCACATCGACTCCTGAAATCGCCCGGCGCACATCCGGCGGGATCTGGCGGATCGGCAGCAGCCGGCCGGCATCATCGAACGCCTCGCCGATGTCCACCGCGGCCAGGCGCATCAGCTCCAGCAGCACATCGTCGGCCTTGAGGTTCAACCGCTGCGCCTGCGCCGCCTTCAACGTCTGGATCTCGGCCATGACCCAGGGGGTCCGCAGCAGGATCCCGGCGCGCGTGGCATCGCTGTTGCCCGGCCCGTGCTTGTAGCCGGCTCGTAGCAGCGCCGCGGTCGGGTTCAGATCGACGATGTATTCGTGGGCGAACCGCCGGGCCTTCTCGCTCAGGCCCTTCTTCCGGCCCTGCCATCCCGAGTCCGTGCGGCCAGCGTGCCCCGGCTTCCCCGGCGCGAAATCCCCAGCGTGCGGCGTGCCATCCTTCCTCGGCATGCGCGCAGTCTAGCGCCTCGCAGGGGAAGTGAACGGGGTGAGGAACGAAGAACCCCAGCCGCGGAGCTGGGGGATCGTAGAGGGGGATGCATCGGCCAAACCCGTGGGCTTGGTATCCCGGCCCCTCTACCCTACGAAGAACCCCGCCCTTCCGGGCGGGGCCTGTCGGGTGCCCCGGCTATGGGGCGATGGTGGAGGCTCGTTTGCTTAATGGAGGATCGCCGAGACGGCCTAAGCCGTTCACCCCCAAGCCGGTCCAGCTGCCGCGTGGCCTCCGATGCGCCTTCTATCGCTTTTTCGCGCGATTGCAAGCGAGCCGCACCGTATGCCGGTAGGACAGCCAGGCGAGGCGCCATGCGCCGCTCGCCTCGCCGGCCATCGCATCTGTGTGCCAGGTCCACTCCTGTTCCGAGGAGGGGGGCCGCTCATCGTCAAAATACAGCCGCACCTCGCCGAATTGCGTCAGGAAGATCCGCAGCCCATCGGCGCACACCGCTTCGAGTAGATGCTGAAAGCGCGTTGCCGGCACTGAGCGAAACGGGTTCCAGCGATTGGCGTGGATGCTGTCGATGCCAGCCCGAACCTGCTGCGCACGAACGGAACGCAGGCTTTCGCGGAGGCGCACGGAGCAGGCGGGAACCACCGCAGGACACTCGGAGAGGGGGGCGACCTGGGGGGCCATGGCAGCAAGCATATTGCATATGCACTACAAGGGCAACCGCTACCGCTGCCGTAGGTTGCGCCACCATCGCTTGCTGGTCGGCGCATCCGGGTGTATTTTTGATATATGGGTCGCATCGGAAATCAGACGCCAGGCCGTTGTCCGTTCTGCGGCTCGCACCCCGGGCCTACGGGGGTCATCATCGCGGAAATACGCGACCAAAACGGCGCTATCTGCGAGTTTCGGGCACTCTGCATATACTGCGGAGCAGCCGGCCCGGGACCGCTCCCAAGCCGCCGCCTTGCCGCCAAGCGATGGAACGAGCGGCATTTATTTGATCAAATGTTGGCCGTAATTACCGCGGAATCCGCAGAAAACAAATAAGACCTTGCATCATGGCGCATATGCATATACGTTGCTGCCATGCACACATCAGCGCGTAAAAAGTTGGACGGTCGGTCGGTGCGAAAAGTGGGTCCTACGAATTGTCCGATGATGTATAAAAGGTTCAATTCTATACCGCCCGCCGATGAGCCGCGCAAAACGTGGAATCTGGCACTGGCCTACGCGCTGAGCGTCGGACGGCAGGAGGATCTGGCGAAGGTCTGCGGCGTCGAGCAGTCCACCGTCAGCCGGTGGCTCGCCGGCAGGGGGCCGACCAACGGCAGGCTGCTGGGCTACCAGAAGAAGCTGGTGCAGTTCATCGAGCGCCGGCATGTGAGGTCGGCGTGACCGATCGCGACGACATCACCGCCGAGGACGTGCTGAGCGACGCCGAGCTGCGCCAGCACTACCGCACCCACCGGCACCGTGGCGCCAACTGCTCGGACGGCGCGTGCGGGGGCTGCCCAGCCTGCCTCGATGCGCAGGGCGTCGTTGAGGATGAGGAGGCCTGATGTGCGTACCGCCCATCTCTTTGCCGGGGCCGGCGGCGGCGTCCTTGCCGACCTCATCCTCGGACACGACCCCGTTGTCGCCGTCGAGTGGGATCCCTACGCCTGCGCCGTCCTGCGCCGGCAATTCCCCGGCCTGCGAGTCGTCGAAGGCGATGTCCGCGCCGTGGACTTCGCGCGAGAGCTGGCTGGCGTCGATGCGCTCTGTGCTGGATTCCCTTGCACCGACATCAGCGCGGCCAACCCCAGCGGCAAAGGTATCGACGGAGAGCGCAGCGGACTCTACCGCGAGGTCATGCGCGCAATCGACGCTGTTCGACCTGCCTGGGTGTTCATGGAAAACAGTCCCCGCATTCGCACCAAGGGCCGGCGCATTGTCGTCGCCGACCTCGTGGCGCGCGGATATTCCTGGCGCGACGGATTCCTGTCCGCGGCTGATGTCGGAGCGCCGCACCAACGCGACAGATGGTGGCTACTTGCCCACTGTGACCGCGACGACGGCAAAGCAGGGCTTCCGGAGCATGGCCGGCGGATCGTCGCAGGGCATCCCGTTGCTGGCGATGGCGGCGCTGACGTGGCCGACGCCGACGGTGTGGGTGCAGGGCGAGACCGTGGAGTCGTGGTTTGCCCGCAAGGCCAAGAACAAAGCGAAGGGCTACAACGGGAACGGCCAAGGGACGCCGTACCGTGGCGCTGCGCTGGCGAAGCAGCAGGCGAAGCGGTCGAAGCCGCTGCGGGATGCGATCAGCGCCCCGGCTGGTGGGAAGCTGAACCCCCTGTGGGTCGAGTGGCTGATGGGTTGGCCGCTGGGGCACACGGAAATTGGACCGGACGAATCCGCTGCCTTGGCAACGGCCAAGTCCCGCTCGCGGCGGCAGTCGCGTGGCGCCTGCTCGGAGGACCATGAATGCGCCTGATCCCCCTCGCCAGCTTCGACCCCGACACGCTGCGCCCGCTATCCAAGCGGGACCTCTACCGCCGCGCCGCCCGTCGTGCGCAGATCGACAACCTGATGCGCCGCACCGCCAAGGCGAGCGAGCGCGCCCTGCCCGAGGACGAGCGCCGCCAGGTGATCGACCTCGCCGAGCTGGG
>CAZVWL010000011.1:0-27808 GCA_964630845.1 uncultured Fibrobacteraceae bacterium | reverse complement strand
TCGATCAGGGCGTCCTGGTCCGCGCCTGCGTCGAGGGCGGCGCCGAACGCGTAGAGGTTGACGATCACGACGTCGATGGGCACGAGCTTCAGCGCGGCGATCGCTGGCTCGGCGAACGCGTCGTGCGACGGGCCGAGGATGCCGCCGTGGATCAGCGGATGCAGCGTCTTGACGCGGCCGCCGAAGACCTCGGGAAAGCCGGTCACCGCGCTGACATCGGTCACCTTGAACCCATGGTCGCGCAGGTACACCGCCGTGCCGCCGGAGGCCAGCAGCTCGAAGTCGAAGGACTCGAGGACGGCGGCGACGCCTTCGAGCCCGCTCTTGTCCGTGACGCTCAGCAGCGCGCGGCGGATCACAGGTACGCGGCCCACCGGGCGGCCTCCTCGGCGAACAGGATGTCCAGCACCTCGCGGTAACGCAGGCGCGTGCGTTCGAGGATCTCGGCCGGCACGCGCGGCGGCGGCGGTTCGCGGTTCCAGGCCTGCGCCTGCAGCCAGTTGCGCAGGATCTGCTTGTCCCAGCTCGGCGGTTCCTGCCCCGGCTGGTGGTCGGCCGCGGGCCAGAAGCGGCTGCTGTCCGGGGTGAGCACCTCGTCGATGATCGCGATGCGCCCGTCGATGAGGCCGAACTCGAACTTGGTGTCGGCCAGGATCACGCCCCGCGGCTCGGTGAAGGCCGCGGCCTCGCGGTACAGGCGCAGCGAGAGGTCGCGCAGCGCGCGGCCGGCCTCGTCGCCCACGATGCCACACATGGTCGCAAAATCGATGTTCTCGTCGTGCCCCACCTCCGCCTTGGTCGACGGCGTGAACAGCGGCTCCGGCAGGCGCGAGGCCAGCTGAAGGCCGTCGGGCAGCCGGTGGCCGCAGACCGTGCCGTCGGCGCGGTAGCTCTTCCAGCCGCTGCCAGCGAGGTATCCGCGGACGACGCACTCGGCATCGAAGCGGCGCGCCTTGCGGACCAGCGCGCTGCGGCCGCCGAGCCGCTCGGCGTGGTCGCGGAACGGCGCGGGAAACAGGTGCGGATCGGCCGTCACCACGTGGTTGGGCAGCTCGGCGAACCGTCCGAGCCAGGCGAACGTCATGATGTTCAGGACCGTGCCCCGGTCAGCCACCACGTCGTCCATGACGACGTCGAAGGCGCTGATGCGGTCGGTGGCGACGATCAGCAGGTGCTCGC
The DNA here is from genome assembly GCA_964630845.1 of uncultured Fibrobacteraceae bacterium. GTDB lineage: Bacteria > Krumholzibacteriota > Krumholzibacteriia > LZORAL124-64-63 > LZORAL124-64-63 > Glo-17. The sequence continues at coordinate 26,629 of CAZVWL010000011.1, read as the reverse complement.
CGAGGTCGAACACGTCGCGGACCTTGCCGACGTAGTCCGGCTGCAGGCCCAGTTCACGGGTGGAGCGCAACGCGGGCATGGCGGATCCTCGCTTGGTTGGCGGGGCGCGGTCGTGCGAGCGCGGATGGTAGGCCGACGCCGCTGGGGTGTCAAGGCGAGCCGGACGGCGGCCGCTGCAACGTTCGCGCGCGCAGCCGGCCGTGGCGGTCCCAGGTCAGGTGCACGGTCTGGTGCAGGTCGGTGCGCAGGATCGCCGCGTCGGCGAACGGGCCCCGGCTGGGATGACGGTGCCGGTTGGCCACCCCGCAGCTGATGACGACCAGCCGCGGCCGCACCGTGGCCAGCAACAGGTCGCTGCCCGACGTGCTGCTGCCGTGGTGGCCGGCCTTCCAGAATGGCAGCCCCGACCCCGGCGTCGATGGCAGATGGCCCAGCATCGCCCGCTCGCCGCCGGCTTCCAGGTCGCCGGTCCACAGGCCCACGAGCACCCCGTCGCGGCATAGGGCGAGCGACAGCGAGTGGTCGTTCTCGCCGCTGGCCAGCCAGCCGGAGCCGTGCGGGTGCACCCAGAGCAGCGCCCAGCCGCCGGTGGCGTGCAACGTGTCGCCGGCCGCCGGCAACAGCGCCGGAGTCGCCCCGGGAGGCGTCGCGCGACCACCGGCGTACCAGCGCCCGACCGCGACCGCGCCGGCCAGCGACGGCGCGCCCCCGGTGTGATCGGCGTGGCCATGCGTGAGCACGACCGCGTCGAGGCGCCTCAGGTTCAGCCGTCGCAGGAAGGGCAACACGTCGCGCCCGAGCGGTCCCCCTCCCCCTGGCCAGGCCTCGCCCGTGTCGATCAGGCAGGTGAAGCCGTCCGGCAAGCGGATCAGCGCGCAATCGCCCTGCCCGACGGCGAACTGCCAGGCCTCCGCCTGGTCGAGCCAGCGCGCCCGCGCGGCGGCGGGCGTCGCCGTGGCCACGAGCAGCGCCACGCCGTACAGCACGACGGCCCCGCCCCAGCGACGGCGCCCCGAAGCCCGCGCCAGCACCAGCAGCAGCGTGGCGATGACCGCCGCGTACAGGAGCCATCGCCCGGCCCCCCACGGTTCCAGCCCGCGCTCGAAGGTCCCGAGGCCGGCGCCGGCGACGCTCGTGGCGGCCTGCAGCGGGCGCAGGACCGCCCAGCCGCAGGTCAGCAGGCCCTCGCCCGCCCACGGCCAGGCCAGGGCCAGCACGAGGCCGCCGGCGAGCAGGCTCGCCGCCGCCCCGAACACGGCGACCGCCAGCACGTTGGCGACCGGCCCGAGCAGCGGCAAGAGGCCGAACGACTCGGCGACGACCGGCAGGGTGCCCAGCTGGGCCGCGATCGCCACCGAGGCGGCCGTCGCCGGCACGCGGCACGGCCCCGGCAGCCGGCGCAGCGAGACAGCGACCAGGCGTTGCCCCCAGACGATGCCGCCGGCCGCCAGGTAGGACAGGCGCAGGCCGACGTCCAGGATCGCATGCGGCTGCCAGAGCACGTTCAGCCACAGGAGGCAGCCGAGCACGCGCAGGCCGTCCACCGACCGGCCGGCGACCCGCAGGCCCAGGGCGGTGCTCACCAGCCCCACCGCCCTGACGACGGAGTCGGGCGCGTCCACCAGCACGGCGTAGCCGATCAGCGCGGTCGACAGGACCAGCCAGCGCGCCGTGGGCCGCCGAACGAGCGGCCGGATGACGACCAGCAGCAGGCCCGCCACGATCCCGACGTGCAGTCCGCTGAGCGCGAACAGGTGGGCCAGGCCGAGCCGCACGAAAGCCTCGCGCAATTCCGGCTGCGCGCCGCCGCCGAGCAGCACGGCGCCTGCCAGCTGCGCCTCGCGCGGCGGCAGCCCCGCGTGCAGCCGCGCGCGCAGGGCCCGTTGGATCTGCGACTGCACGGCGCCACCCGCCGCGACCAGGCTGCCGTCGGCACGGCGCCGCAGCGAATCCCGGGCTACGGGGTAAGCCACCCACGTCAGGTCGCGACCGCGCAGCCAGGCGGCCTCGTCGAACCCGCCGCTGACGGAGGCACGACGTGGCGGCCGGAGCCGCCAGGCGCCGCCGATCAAGGCCCCAGCCTCGGGCAGCGGCCCATCGCCGCGCAACAGGACACCGTCGCCGATCCGGGGCGTCGCGTCAACGGCCCGGTCGCCGCGCCAGTCGAGCAGGCGGGCCGGCGCGGTCCAGCGGTCGGCCGATGCCGCGCGCGGCCGCGCGGTCAGGCGCAAGGCGCCGGCACCGTGGGCCTCCACCCACGCGCTCGGTTCGTGAGGCGTCGGCGCCGCCGCCGGCGGTCGTGTGGCGAGGCCGCCGGCCGTCGAGCCGCCGACCAGCCACGCCGCCGCGGCGATCGGCACCCAGACCAGGCTCCGCCAGCGGACAGGCAGAATCGCCAGCAGCAACACGAGGATCCCGGCCAGCCGCGCGACCTCGCTCGGGCCGAGCGCCGTCGGCGTGACCGGAACGGCGCGTCCCAGCCCCGGCAGGGTGAGCATCACGAGGGACCAGGCCAGGGGCCAGTGGCGGGTCAGGTATTCGTCAGCTGCTCGTAGCGTCCCTCGGCGATCCACAAGCAGCATCGCGCTCGCCCCAGCTCCTTGGCCTGATAGAGCATGCGGTCGGCCTTGCGGTGCAGTTCGCTGGCGCTCTGGCCTCCGGCCGGGAACGTCACCGCGCCGTAGGACGCGGTGATGTCCAGCGCGCCGATGCCCATCGCCGACGGCAACACGACCCGGTAGCCGCGGGAGACGACGCGGGTCAGCACTTCACGCGCCTCGTCGACCGACGTGGCCGGCAGCAAGCAGGCGAACTCCTCGCCGCCGATCCGGCAGATGTGGTCGATCCGACGCAATCGCGATTGCAGCTGCTGTGCCACCGCGCGCAGCACGAGGTCACCGCATTGATGACCGTGCCGATCGTTGACGGCCTTGAAATCGTCCAGGTCGGCGATCGCCAGCGTCAGCGGCAACCCCGCGCGGCTGGCGCGTTCGAGCTCGAGCGGGAATTGCGTGTCGAAGAAGGCCCGATTATGGATGCCGGTCAGCGCGTCGGTCAGCACCCGCTGGTTGACATCCAGCTGGCACCGCCAACGCCGGGTGACGAAGCTCGACAGGCGGCGGGCCAGCGGGAACAGCTCGGCCTGCGACCAACTCGGCCCGGCGCTGACGTACAGCAGGCCGACCTCTTCGTAAGGCTCGGTGGGGCCGATCAACGGGATCACCGCGGTCACCAGGTCACGAGACGGCAGCGCCGTCAGGACCCGCTTCAACACGTTCGGCAGTTCGTCCTGGTCCGGGATCCAGAGAGCCTGGCCCGGCCGTCGATGCCGCCACCAGATCGGCATCTCGCCGGCCGATGGCGACGGCAGGAGGCGCGCCGAGCAATCGTCCGCCGGCATGTCCAGGAAGAACTGCACGTGCAAGCGCACGCCCGGCGTGTAATCCCGCAACAAGCCGAGGATCCGATCCACCATGACCGCCGGTTTGCTGACGCGGGGATCGCCGACGGCGAGGTCCTGCGCCCGCTCCATCGCCTCCAGCAGGCCATCGAGCCCCCCATTGCCGTCGATTTCCGACCGATCCGGCGGGGTTGTCGCGGGCGACGGCCGCCTGGCCGGCACGGCGATCGGCTGGGGCTGCGGGGCTTCGCCCCCGTCCGCGGCCGCCAGCGCCGCGGGGGCGGGCGGGGGCGAGCCGAGCGGCGAGAGGTCGAGCATCCGGCTGGTATCGCGGATCAGATACAGCGGGGGGCGTCGTAGCCCGCGGTCGGCGAGCGCCACGCGCACGAGCACCCGCTGCTCGAGCAGTTCGTCGACCGCCGCGCGGACGGCCGAGCGCAACGCCTCCTCGGAGCCGTCGCGGAGCGCGGCTGCCAGCGCCGACGCCGCGGGGTGCGACAGACCGTCGCGCGGCAGCTGCGCCGCCAGAACCTTGATGTTGGCGCTCCCGGACATCGCACCCCAACGCTGGTTACCGAAACGTTTGCGGTTTCAGTACTAATTATCACACATAATGCGCCACAAATGCAAGTGCCCGCCTTCGATCGGCAGCGGGACAACGTCTTAAGAGCGGCTTGCGGTCCGCGATTTGCTCATGCTAGTTTGGCCCGGCAAAGGTCGGACCGGGCCGGACCCGCTGTCAAGGAGGACTCGCTTGCACCACGCCATGACGCGCCTACGACGTGCCGTCGCCCCCGCCGCGGTCGTCGGTCTGCTAATATTGCTGCCTGCATGCGGTTCGCAGCGTGCGACGACGGTTATGCCGGCGACCGATCCCGACGCCTGGGTGGCTCTGGAAACCGCCGCGAGCGATCAGGTTCCCCTCGTGCTGCCGGACTGGCCGCCGGCTCCTGATGGGTCGAGTTCGCCCGCGGACTGGGAGGCGCTCTACCGGGAAGCCATGACGGCGGCCGCGCGCGGGGATCACATGATCGCCCAGGACCTCCTGTTCGTCCTGCAGGAGATGACCGAAGGCCACGAAACGGCCGAAGCGGACACGTTGTACCTGCAGCACCGTCGCAGCCTCCAGCGCCGGATCGTGCTGCTCGGTGGCCTGCTCGCCGAGCAGAGCGCGTTCGGCGGCGCGGCCGCGCAGGCCGACTCCGTGCTGACGATCGCTTACCTCGGGCTCGAGGCCTTCGCCTTCCCGGACTCCCTGGTGCCGGCGACCGGCACCAAGCTGCCGTCGCTGCAGGCCGACCTGTTGAAGGTCCAGCATGCCAAGGTGGATCGCTGGACGGATTACTTCACCGGTCGCGGCCGGCGCCATTTCGAGGTCTGGCTCGAGCGCAAGGCGGAGGTGTCGGACCTCATCAAGGGCATCCTGATCGAGGAGGGGTTGCCCACCGAGCTGATCAGCCTGGCCATGATCGAGAGCGGCCTGAGCACGCGGGCCACCTCGCGCGCCGGCGCCGGCGGTCCCTGGCAGTTCATGCCGGGCACGGCGCGTCGTTACGGGCTGCGCGTCGACTGGTGGGAGGACCAGCGTCGCGACTGGGAGCTGTCGACCCGCGCCGCCTGCCGCTACCTCAAGGACCTCTACGCCGAGTTCAACGACTGGGCGCTGGTGCTGGCGTCCTACAACGCCGGCGAGGGCCGCGTGCGGCGTCAGCTCCACCTGAACGGTCATGACAACTACTGGGACTACCGCCTGCCGCGGGAAACCGTCGAATACGTGCCGAAGTTCATCGCCGCCGCGGGCATCGTCGCCGACCCCGGCGCCCACGATTTCGCCTTGCACCCGCCGGCGCCCGCGGCCTGGGAAACGATCGTCGTTGGCGAGGCCACCGACCTGAACCTGATCGCCTCCTGCGCCGGCGTGAGCGAGGCCGAGATCGCCCGCCTGAACCCGTCGTACGTGCGTGGCGCGACGCCGCCGGGGGTGGGTCCGCGGTCGGTGCGCGTGCCGGTCGGCACGGCGGGCCGCACGGAGCTGGCGCTCGCGAAGGTGCCTGCCGAACGACGCCTGACGTGGCGCAAGCACACGGTGCAACGTGGCGAGACGCTCAGCCACATCGCGTCGCGCTGGGGCACGACCGTCGCCGCGGTGCAAGAGGCCAACGGCATGGGCCGTTCGACGCTGATCAGGCCGGGCGACCAGCTCCTGCTGCCGATGCCGCGCGAGCTGGCGGCCGCCGCCCAGAAACGCGTCGAGCAGTCCGGCCGCTTCACGCCGCCCGCGGGTCACCAGCAGGTCACATACAAGGTGCGTTCGGGTGACACGCTCGGGGCGATCGCCAGGCGCCTGGGCGTGACCGTGGCCCATCTGCAGCGTGTCAACGGGATCAAGGACCCGAGCCGTCTGCGGATCGGGCAGACGCTGTCTGCGTACAAGCCGGGCGGCCGCGACTCGTGATCGCGGCCGCCGCGGCGTTCGGATCGCCAGGCTAGCGAAGGACTAGAAACGCACCGAGAGGCTGATGCGGTGCGTGACCTCGTCGATGTCGAGCGTGTCGCCGGCGTAGGCGTAGTCGACCAGCAACGGCGAGAGGACGAGGCCCACGCCAGCCGTCAAGTGCGCCGCCTCGAAGCCGCTGTCGAACCCGCCCCGGATGTAGACCCGCCGGCTGAAGCCGACTTCCAGGCCCCAGTGGCTGTTGATGCTCAGGGCGCCGGTCGACCACTGGTCGGCCGCGCCGCGATTCTCGAAACGGCACTCGAAGCTGCTGGCCAGCAAGATGTCCAGGCGGGCGTCGGGCAGGTGCCAGCGGTACGCGAAGCCCGGGACGACCGCGGGGTAGATGACCTCGTTGGTGCCCGTGCTCCAGCTCAGGTACGTCGTCGTGACATCCTGCAGCTTGAGTCCCACGTCCAGGTTGCGCCAGACACCTTGCCGCAGCGCGCCGAGGTCGGCCCCGATGCCCAGGCTCGAGTAATCGCCCACGCTCTGGCGCACGAACTTCAGCGTGCCGCCGACGAGCCAGGAGCCCACCCGCTCGCCGTACGAGAACATCAAGCCGTACTCCTGGTCGCTCTTGAACCGGATCTGGTCCTGCAGTTCCGGGTCGAGCAACCCGACCAGTTCCTCGTCGTCCACGATGCCGTCGCCGTTGCGGTCCAGCTGGGCCAACAGATGGTCGGTGAACGGGATGTCGTCGATGCCGAGGCGGATCAGCGAGATGCCGACCCCGCCGCCTTCCCCGCCCAGCAGGGACCAGCGCGTCGGCGCGACGAAGGCCGCGAAATCGCGGTTCACCAGGCCGCCGAACCGCTCTGAGTGCATGACCATGAGCTCTCGCTGGCCGATCGCGGCCAGCCCGGCGGGGTTCCAGAAGGTGGTCGAAGGATCGTCCGCCACGGCCACGAACGCCCCGCCCATGCCGAGGGCCCGTGCGCCGCCGCCGTTCTCCATGAACGCCCCCGCGAACTTCGCCGCCTCGGATGTCGCGGCGCCACAAAGGACGATGGCCGCCAGACCGCAGACGAGCACGCCGCGGCGCGGTGGCCGGATCCGCTGATAGAACATGTTCGCCTCGCAGACCAGGGGTTGGTTGCAGTTGGGCCAGGCGCACCTGGTCCCCTGATTATACACCTCATGGCCGCCGGCGCCAAGCGCTTGCATGGTCCGGACCGTCGCGCAGCGCGCGTCAGACCAGGCCATAGAGCTTGAGCTTGCGGTACAGGGTCCGTTCGCTGATGCCCAGCCGCGCGGCGGCTCGCCGCCGGTTGCCGCCCGTGGCGTTCAGCGCCGCGGCGATCAGCGCCTTCTCCGCGCTCTGCAGTTCCCCGCCGCCGGGCACGGGCTGGAGCCCCTGTTCGTGCAGCAGGGTCTCGACGACCCGGCCATCGGCGGGGATCGCTCCCGGCGGCGGCGTGGTTGTTGCAGGCGGCAGGCCGTGCCCCAGCAGCAGCGCCTTGATCTCCTTGATGTCCTGTCGCAACTCGAGCAGGGTGGAGGCGAGCACGCCCGGGTCCAGCCGGTCCGGACCGGCCGCCGGCAGCAGGACCGGCAGGTAGGCCGACGGCTCGCCGTCCTGGGGCGCCAGTGCGGATGGCAGGTCCTCGGCCTCGATGAGCCCCCGCTGCTTCATGACCGCGGCCGCCCTCACGACGTTGCGCAGCTCGCGCACGTTGCCCGGCCACGCGTGCTGCCGCAAGGCCTGCTTGGCGTGACGGCTGAACCCGCGCACGGCCAGCCCGTGCTCGCGGTTCTCCAGCTGCAGGAAATGATCCGCCAGCACCAGCACGTCTTCTTGCCGCTCGCGCAGGGGCGGCGTCTCGATCACGATCACGCGCAGCCGGTAATAGAGATCCTGGCGGAAGCGGCCCGCCTCCACGTCGCGGGCCAGGTCGCGATTGGTGGCCGCGACCAGCCGGATGTCGCTGCGCAGGATGCCTTTGCCTCCGACCGGGGTGAACTCGCCGGTCTCGAGCGCGCGCAGGAAGCGGGTCTGCATGCCGAGGGGCATCTCCCCGACCTCGTCGAGGAAGAGGGTGCCGTTGTTCGCGCGCTGGAACACGCCCTCGTGGGACGCGACCGCGCCCGTGAACGCGCCGCGCACGTGCCCGAACAGCTCGCTCTCGAGCACCCCTTCGCTGATCGCGCCGCAGTTGAGGCTCAGGAAGGGCCCCTGGGCGCGGCGGGAATGCCGGTGCACCGCGCGGGCCACCAGTTCCTTGCCGGTGCCGCTCTCGCCGGTGATCAGGATGCCGACGTCCAGCGGCGCCGCTTGGGCGATCAAGGCGATCATCTGGCTGACCGCGCGCGATCGGCCCACGATGCCGCTGTCGCGCCTGACGCGGCGCTGTCGGAGCAGCAGATCGACGACCGCCTTCAACTCCTGTGGCGGCGTGTCGACGGGCAAGAATCGCAGCGTGCCGTGTTCGGCGTGCAGGTCGTCCGCGCCGAGGTCGTCCCCCGGGCCGAGTACGACCACGTCGGTGTCTCCGGGCACGGCGAGCAGGCGGCTGACCGCGGCCCGCGCCGCCGGCAAGCCGCGCGCGTCGACGATCACGATCGCCGCCGGGCCCGCGGCCGCGCGCGACGCCGCGGCGGTCGCCTCCTCGTAAGCGTAGATCTCGACGTCCGGCAGCTTCCAGCCGGCCGCCGCCGCGTACAACGGGGCCTGACGGCTGAGCAGGACGATCTCGTACGTGGCCATGCGTGCTCCCGGGGCGTGACGGCGGTCGTCGCGGCGGGATCTTACAGGAAGGCCGGAAGCGGGGTCCAGACACAATCTCGCGAATGCGGTCAGTCGATCTGACGGAGCGGAGACAACGCGGCGATCGCCGCGCGCAGTTCCTGTGACTGGCCGTTGACGGCGCCCTCGTCCAACCCCAAGCGGTGATGCAGCTGGACCGCGTCGACCAGCCGGGCCTCGAAGCCCAGGTCGGCCGACGATGGATCGAGCCGATGAGCCAGCAGGTCGGCCAGCTGCACGATCGTCGCGTCGCGATCATCCGGCGGGCTGTCGTGGTGGTGGGCGATCGCGCCGACGAGTTGCGAGGGGAATCGCCAGTGCTCGGCGAGCGCCGCGCCGGCCCCGGCGTGGTCGTATCCGAACGCGTCCCGTTCCGCCTCGACCAGCGGGATGCCTTGGCGCCGACGGTCTCTGATGACCTCGGCGTAGCGCTGCGGATGCTGCAACGTCAGCACGAACTTGCCCAGGTCGTGCAGGAGGCCGCAGGTGAAGACCTCTTCCGCGTCGTCGCAGCCGGTCTGACGGGCCAGGACCCTGGCGACCGCCCCGGCCGCCACGCCGTGCCGCCAGAGGTCGCGGTACGCGACCGCCGCCTGCCGCTGCGCGCATTCCCGCGCGAGGGTCGAGACGACCGCGACGCAGAGCGCGACCTGCCGGACGGTGCGGTAGCCCAGCACGGCGACGCATTCGCGGATCGTGCCGATCGCGCGGGTCTGCGTATACAGCGGGGAATTCGCCAGGCGCAGGATCTTGGCCGCCAGCGGCGGATCGACGCGGATGGCGTCGGCGAGGTCGGCCGCGCCGCTGTTGTTGTCTTCGATGATCCGCAGGATCCGGGTGAGCGATTCGGGAATGGTCGGCAGGTCGATCCGGCCCTCGCGCATGGCGTCCAACATGGTCCGAGGCATCGCTTGGCTCCTAGATGAACACGTCCATCTCCTGCTCCAGCGTCTGCTGGAGCTGCGCCGTCAACGCGGCCAGTTCGGCGGGCGTCAAGCCCAGCGCCCGGCCGGATGAGGTGGCGCAGAGATCAATGTCCGGCTGTTCCAGGAAACCGATCCCGCACTGGTGGCAGATCTGGTTGGCGAGGTCCAGGAAGAGCAGGAGCGGGTGGCCGCTCGCGAACTGTTCGGGCGAATGGTGCAGACCGATGACTTCCTCGAGGATCGGCGCGAGCTTCCACTTGTTGACGAGCAGGGCGCCGACCTGGGCGTGGTCGAAGCCGAGCAGTTCCCGCTCGGTGGTCTCGAAGGTGCGGTTCTCGTTGTAGACGATCTGGACGATCTCTTCGAAACGATCGGGCAGCTGCAGGTTGAGCACCAGCTTGCCGATGTCGTGCATCAGACCGGCCAGGAACGCCTCCTCCATCAGCGCCGGGTGGCGTTCGGCGACCAGCAGCCGGCAGGCGAAGGCCGTGCCGATGCTGTGCTCCCACAACAGGCGCTCCTTCAACCCCATGCGCACGCCGCCGCTGGTGTAGAGGTTGCGCGCGGCGCTGGTCACGACGAGCGAACGGATGCTGTTGAAACCCAGCATCACGATCGCCTCGGAGAGCGTCTTGATCCGTCGGCTGCAGGCGTACATCGCCGAGTTGGCGATCTTGAGGATCCGCGCGGTCATGGCCTGATCGTCGGCGATGACCTGCTGCAGCAACGAGGCCGAGGTGTCCGGGTCCGACGACAATTCCAGGACCTTGCTGGCGACGTGAGGCATCGCCGGCAGATCCCGGATCGTCATGATCAGCTGCTTGATCTGGGGTTCCTCGGCGACGGGCGCCGCGGTCACCAGGGTCTCAGGCATGCCATGCTCCCGGATGGTCCAGGTCCCGGGCAGCGGCCGCTAGGCGCCGCTCGCCCTGAACACATATTCGACCTCGGGCCGGGCTTCCTTGAGGAAGGATTCGGGGGCGAGCAAGTCCAGGTTGTCGAGGTCGGTGGCGACCGTCTCGAGGCGATCCCCGGCGGCCCGCAAGCGCCGCAGGAGCAGCGCCAGCGAGGGGGCGTCGAGGTCGGCAGCCGGGGCGGCCCGGGTGACGCCTACGGGCCGATACAGGTCCCCGTCAGGGGCCACCGCGGCGACGGGTGCGGCGGTCGGCGGAACCGGCGTCTGCCGGCGGGGCGCGGCGCGTCGCAGGCGCCCGTATTGCAGGAGCGCGCCCACGAGGCAGGCGGTCCCCAGGGCGATCGTGGCGGCCGCGATCCAGACGAGGGGCTGGCGCCCGGCGAGGTGGTCCTGGATGATGCTGACGTCCATCGCGTTCCTTTCGCGAATCAGGGGCCGTGGTCCCTCAAGCCTTCGTGTCGATCAGCCCGCCGAGGCCCGGCTCGTTCCGGTCGGCCGCGGTCGCCGCCTCGTCGGCATCGTCTTCCTCCTCGCCGGGTCGGCGCGGCGGTGCGGCCGTGTGCGGATCCTGACGCGGGCGGCCATCGCCGTCTTCGCGCCGGCCGACCGTGCCTTTCTCCTTCTTTTCGGCTTGCTGGACCTTACGGACCGGTTGCAATTCGTCCTTGTCCTGGGCGGCCTGGGCACCGGTCGTCGCCGCGGTCTGCTGGCTGCGCGCCTGCGCCTTGGCCACCTGTCCGAGCTGGCTCAGCGTGGTCGGCAGCGATACGCCATCACCACTCATCGACGACCATCCCGTCTACACGCGAGGCAACCCGGCAACCATTGCCAGCAACGCGGCGCCCAGCGGGGCCAGAGCCAAGCACGCCGTCAGGTCCACGGTCTCGCGGCGAGGCGCGGGTTCCGCAACCTCCGGCGATCCCGCCGCTCCGTGCTTCTTGCGCTTGATCTCGGTGGTCAACCGGCCGATGGATTTCAGCCCCTCGTGGCGCTGGATCTTGCCGCGCAACCGCATGATGGCCTTCGTGTGGATCTGGCAGACCCGGCTCTCGGTGACGTCGAGGATCTCCCCGATCTCTTTCAGCGTCAGTTCCTCATAGTAGTAGAGCACGAGGACGAGCTGCTCCTTCTCCGGCAACTCCGACATGCGCAACGAGATCAGCTCCCGCATCTCCTGCGCGGCCAGCGCCCGTTCCAGCTCGTCGCCGCGCGGGTCGGCCAGGAACTCGCCCAGGCTGCTGCTCTGGTCCCCGTCACCCGCCGACGTCTCGGCGTCCAGCGACATGATCGTCGCCACGGCGACCTCGCCGAGCAGCGTGTCCAGTTCGCTGACAGGGATCTGCAGCGCGTCGGCCACTTCCTGGTCGTTGGCCGGTCGGCCAAGGCGCGCCTCGAGGGCCGCATACACCTCTTCGATCTGCTTGGCCTTGCGGCGCAGGGACCGCGGGAACCAGTCCTGGCTGCGCAGTTCGTCGAGGATGGCGCCACGAATCCGGGGGATCGCGTAGGTCTCGAACTTGACGCCCCGCTCGTGGTCGAAGTTGTCGATGGCCTGGATCAGGCCGAGCAGGCCGGCGGAGATCAGGTCGCTGAACTCGACGTAGTGCGGCAGGCCGATGGCCATGCGACCGGCCACGTACTTGACGATCCGCGCGAACTTGTGGACCAGGAGCTGGCGCGCGTCCTGACAGTTCGTGGTCCGGTAGCGCACCCAGAGTTCGAGATGGGCCAGCGGTGGCGTGTCGCTCATCGTCGTCGCCTTTCAGTAACGAGTGCTGCCCGGGGTTTGCAGAATTCATGCCAGGGCCAAGCTGATCACGAGACATCGACCGGTTGGGCCGCGGCGTCAGCGGCCGCCGCCGGGCTGGACTGGCTGTTCGGCGTCGTTGCCGGCGTCTGGCGACGTTGCCGGTTGCGCTTCCGGGGGTCGGCCGGAGGCTCCGGCGGCGGTTCCGGATCCCGAACGCCTCTCAGGGCCGCCTGGCACAGGATCCAGGCGGCGCCCGCGACGAAATAGGCGCCGAGGTAGGCGACGGCGGCCTGCCGCAGCACGACCGTAGCGGTGTAATCGCGCCAGACGCCGACCGCGACGGCGGCCACGGCGGCGGCCAACGCGATGGATTGCACGAGGTTCTTCATGATCGCCTCCTAGCCGGCGCGTGCGACGAGCCGCCGGGAACCGCCCAACACGAGTTCCAGCAGGAGGGCCGAGCTGGCAAGCCGTGGCTCCCCAGCCGGCCAGGACGTGTCGCCGACCAGGGATATGGGCAGCGGCAGGCGGTCCAGCAGGTCGAGGATCTTGCCACGATGGCCGGTCTGGTCGACCCGGCTGAGCGCGATCCAGTCGCAGTTCCAGCTGCGGGCGGCCTCGAGCACCGGTTGGCAATCCCTCAGGTCGCGATCGAGCGGAAATACGAGGTGCCGGTGGTAAGCGGGATTCTGGATCAAGGCCCGGCGCAGCCCCTCGTCATCGGCGTCGCCGCCGCTGCCGAACGCCGGCGCGTCGAGCAGGACGACGTCGTAGCCGTCGACGTGCTCGGCCGCCGCCGCCAGCTGGCGCGGCTTCTGGATCACGGCGGCGTCGAAGCCGACCCGCGCCGCCTCGGCCTGTAGCCGCCGCACCTCGCCGCCGTGCCGCGGCAACAGGCTGAGCACGAGCACCTGGCGGCCACGGGCGCCGAGTTGCCCGGCGGCCTTCAGCACCATCTCGCTGCGCCCGACCCCGGGCGTCCCCAGGAAGACATGGAGCCCGGCCAGATCGGCCCAGTCGCCCCGTCCGGTCGGCAGGTTGCGCGAAACGTAGGCCAGCAGGGCCTGGTGGTCGTGCGGAAGGGCCCCGGTCTCGGCCGCGCACCGTTCGCAGAGGCGGACCACGACCCCGGCATCGGCGCCGGCGGCGATCAGGGCCTCGGCGGCCTGGTTCTGGCGCCAGCGCGCTTCTCCCCCGGTCGCCGCCTGACGCATCGCGATCTGGCGCACGAGATCCTCGATGCGCTCCACCTCCGCGGCGATCTCCGCCGCGAATCCCGGGACCGCTGCATGCGGCTCGGGCCGGGCGCTCGCAGGACGACCGCTCTTGGTCGAACCGGCCTGGACGAGCACCTCGACGACCTTCTGCTGGCCGAGGCCGCCGTTCTGCCGGCGCGTCACGGTCCGACTACGGATGACTCGGGCGTCCTCCCCGTGCCGGGCGCGCACCAGCCGGAGCGCTTCCTTGAGGGTGGGCGCCTCGACCACGGTCGCGGCGCTAGCCGCTGCTCTGCTGTGCCTGTCGTGCAACACCATGGGTCACCACCGTGCCGACCGATTGGATACGGGCGGAGGATGCGACCTCCGTGTACCCCATGACGGCGAGGTTCGGGTACGAGGGTTCGATCAGACGCTTGACGAAGAGGCGGACGGCGGTCGGCACCAGCAACACCGGCGGCGTGCCGGCGCCATAGGCCGCTCGCAGGGCGCCATCGAGGCGCCCCATGAAATCCTGGATGAATCGGGGATCGAGGACCACCTGGCCGCTCTGCTCGCTCTGCCTGGCCGCCTCGAGCAGCGCGTGCTCGGTCGTCGGATGCAAGCTGAGCACGTGGATGACGCCGTCGGCCTCGGTGTAGAGCTGGCTGATGGTGCGGTGCAGGGCCTCGCGCACCTTGCCGGTCAGGTAATCGCTGCCGGCGTGAGGACCGTGATGATTGGCCACGGTCTCGAGGATGGTCACGATGTCGCGCACGGGAATCCGCTCGTGCAGCAAGCCCCGCAGCACGTTGTGCAGGGTGTTGACGGGCACCTTGTCCGGGATCAATTCCTCGATCAGCGCCGGGGCGAACTCGCGCACGGCCTCGAGCATGTCGCGCACGTCCTGCCGGCTGAGCAGTTCGTCGGCATGGCTGCGGATCGTCTCGGCCAGGTGCGTGGCCAGCACGGCGGCGGCTTCGACCACCGTGTAACCCTCGGATTCGGCCTCGCGCCGTCGATCCTCGTCGATCCAGATCGCGGGCAGGTTGAACGCCGGCTCGGTCGTCGCGATGCCGGCCAGTTCGCCCGCGCCCTGGGTCGTGCTCATGGCCAGCAGCATGCCCGGGCGCAGTTCCGCGCGGGCGATCGGCACGCCCTTGAGCTTGATGACGTATTCCTGCGACGGCAGCTGCAGGTTGTCGCGCACGCGCACCGGGTGGATCTGGATGCCGAGTTCGGCGCTGATCTGGCGCCGGATGTTGCCGATGCGAGCGAGCAGATCGCCGCCGCGGGCGTCGTCGACCAGGCTGATCAAACCGTAGCCGATCTCGAGTTCGAGCCGGTCCATCACGAACAGATCCTCGCCGCGCGGACCGGCGGCAACCGGCGGCGCCTGGGCCTGGGCGGCCTGCTCGGCCTCCGCGTCGGCGAGCGACGCTTCGGCGGCGCCGACGCGCTTGCCGATCACGCGCCCCCCGCCGAAGGTCAGGGCGGCCAATAGCAGGAACGGCACGGTGGGCAGGCCGGGCACCAGGCCCAGGACCGCCAACGCGGCGCCGGCGAGGTCGAGCGCCTTGCGCTGCCGGAAGATCTGGATCGTGAGCGCCTGGCCGAGGTTCAGGTCGCTGCTGCTGCGCGTCACCACGAGGCCGGCGGCCGTCGAGACCAGCAGGGCCGGGATCTGGCTGACCAGACCGTCGCCCACCGTCAGGATGGTGAAACGGCCCAGCGCCTCGCCGGCGGGCATGCCCATCTGGGCCATGCCGATGATGAAGCCGCCGGCGATGTTGATCACCGTGATGATGATGCCGGCGATGGCGTCGCCGCGCACGAATTTGCTCGCGCCGTCCATGGCGCCGAAGAACTCGGCCTCGCTGGAGATCTTGGCGCGGCGCTGGCGGGCCTGCTGCTCGTTGATCAGGCCGGCGTTGAGGTCGGCGTCGATCGCCATCTGCTTGCCGGGCATGGCGTCGAGCGTGAAGCGGGCCGAGACCTCGGCGATGCGCGTCGCGCCCTTGGTGATGACCAGGAAGTTGACGATCACCAGGATCACGAAGACGATCACGCCGATCACGTAGTTGCCGCCCACCACGAAGTCGCCGAAGCTCTGCACCACCTGGCCGGCCTGGCCGCGGCTGAGGATCAGCCGGGTGCTGGCGATGTTCAACGCGAGGCGGTAGAGCGTCAGGACCAGCAGCAGCGACGGGAACGTGTTGAACTGCAGCGGCTCCTTCAGGTACAGGGCCACCAGCATCACCACGATGCCCATGGCGATGCTGAAGGTCATCAGCACGTCGAGCAGGACCGGCGAAACAGGGATCACCATGAGCCCGAGAATGACCAGCACGGCCACCGCGCTCATGATGTTGCTGTTGGCCAGCACCAGGTCCCTGCTGATGACCCTGTCTTGATCCAACGCCCTCTCCTACAACGGTTTATGCCTTGCGGAGGCGGTACACGTAGGCCAGGATCTCGGCGACCGCCTGGTACAGCGACTCCGGGATCGGCCGACCCACCTCCACCGATGCATACAAGGCCCGTGCCACGGGCTTGTTCTCGACGATCGGCACCCGGGACTGCCGGGCCACCTCGCGGATCTTCTGCGCCAGGAAATCGGCGCCCTTGGCCACGACGACCGGGGCGGCCTTGCCCGCCTCGTATTTCAGGGCGACCGCGTAATGGGTGGGGTTGGTGACCACGACGTCGGCTCGGGGCACCTCGGCCAGCATGCGCCGGCGCGAGGCCTCGTACTGCAGCGCGCGGACGCGAGCCTTGATCTGGGGATCGCCCTCGAATTCCTTGTGCTCCTGCTTGACCTCCTGCCGCGACATCTTGAGCTCGGATTCGTGCTGCTGGCGCTGGAAGAACCAGTCGACCACCGAGAGCAGGACCAGGAACGCCAGCAGCACGGCCATCAGCTTGATGTAGCCCAGCCGGGCGAGGTCGAGGATCGCGGGCAACGGCAACAGCGCGCTCGCGTTCACTTCCGGCATCAGCGTGCGGATCACGGCCCAGCCCAGCAGGGTGATCATCCCGACCTTCAACAAGGTCTTGAGCAGATCGAAGAACGCGCGCTTCTGGAAGAAGCGCTTGGCGCCGCTGATCGGGTCGAGCCGCTTCCACTGGAACGCCATCGCCGACGGGGTCAGCTTGACGCCGACCTGCAGGAGATTGCCCGCGATGGACGCGATCAGGATGAACACCGCCAGCGGCGCGAGCGTCCAGAGGAACGCCTTGCCGCAACCGTCGAGCAGATACCGCAGGCCGTACAGGTTGCTCGGGCCGAGGAAGTGAGCCTGGCTGAGCAGGTATCCGGTCTGCTGTTCCAGCTGGCGCAGCATGGACGAGGAGGTGCCGACCAGCATGACCGCGCCCGCCACGAGCACGAAGAGGCTGTTGACCTCCTGAGAGCGCGCTACCTGCCCCTTCTCGCGCGCCTTTTCCCGTTTTCGCGGTGTTGCTTGTTCGGTGCGTTCACCGGCGGTTTCCTCGGCCATCGATCACCTCCTCGTGGTTGCGTCCCGGTGGGACTAGGCCAGGGCGGACAGCAGCCGCGAGAGCAGCTCGCCGGTGGTCGCCAGGGCGCCTGTGACCACGCTGCCGAAGTACGCCAGGGACGACCCCAGCACGAGGATGCCGATGGCGATCTTCACGGGGAAACCCACCACCAGCACATGGATCTGGGGCGTGGTCTTGACGATCACGCCCATCGCCGCGGTCACCAGCATCAGCACGAGCACGACCGGCGCCGACGCCTGCAGACCGATCGCGAAGATCTTCGCGTACGCGTGCAGCAGCTCGCCCGCCGCCGGGCCGATCACCGGCGGCACGAAGGGCGGGGCCACGACCAGGGAGGCGACCAGGGCCCGCACCAGGCCCAGGTGCACGTCGAGGGCGAAGAAGAGCAGCACGGCCAGCAGGTAGTACAGGTGGTCGATGATCGAGATCTGCGAGTCGGTCTGCGGGTCGTAGGCGTTGACCAGCGAGAAGCCGATCTGCATGCCCGCCACGTTGCCGGCGAAGCGGACCGCGGCCAGGGCGAGGTTCATCGCGAACGCGAACAGCGCGCTGAGGATCAGCGACTGCACCCCCTCGAGCGCGAGCAGGGCCCAGGCGGGCCGGGCCGGCAGCGCGGCCATGTGCGGCAAGGCCAGCGGCGCCAGCGCCCAGCCGAGCGGCACGGCCACGGCCAGGCGCCACAGCAACGGCACGGCGCGGTTGTCCATCAACGGCGCGAGCGCCAGCACCACCGACAACCGCAGCGTCATGACGGCCGCGGCCAGCGCCAGGGCGGGGTCGATCCCGAACGTCACGGCGTCACATCCCGGCCAACCGGTCGAACATCGCGCGCGTGAAAGCCGTGAGCTGGCTGATCGCCCACGGCAGGCTGAGCACCATCACCAGGAAGACGACGACGATCTTCGGCACGAAGGTCATGGTCATCTCGTTGACCTGCGTCGCCGCCTGGATGATGCTGATCACCAGGCCGACCGCCATGCCGGCCGCCAGCATCGGGCCGGCGACGAGCAGGGTGGTGCGCAAGGCCATCTGTCCGATCTCGATCACGGCTTCCGGGGTCACGGGCCGCTCCTTTCGAGGCTACTGGAACGACATCGCCAGCGACCGGACCACCAGCCACCAGCCGTCGACCAGCACGAAGAGCAGGATCTTGAAGGGCAAGGAGATCAGGACCGGCGGCAGCATCATCATGCCCATGGACATGAGCACCGAAGCCACCACCATGTCGATGATCAAGAACGGGATGAACAGCACGAAGCCCATCTGAAACGCCGTCTTCAGCTCGCTGAGCACGAAGCTGGGCACGACCACCAGCATCGGCAGCTCTTCCGGCGTCTCGGGCGCCTCGCGGCCCGTCAGCTCGAGCATCAACGCGATGTCCTTCTCTCGGGTCTGGCGGAGCATGAAGTCCTTGAGCGGTCCCTCCGCCCTGGACAGGGCGACCTGGTCGTCGATCTCTCCGGCCAGCAACGGCTGCAGCGCGTCCTCGTTGATGCGGGTCAGCACCGGCGCCATGATCACGATGGTCAAGAAGAGGGCCAGGCCGAGCAGGATCTGGTTGGCCGGCGCCTGGGAGGTGCCCATCGCCTGGCGCAGGAACCCCAGCACGATCGTGATGCGCGTGAAGCAGGTCAGGGTCACCAGGAGGGCCGGCGCCAGCGAGATCAGCGTCATCAGGAACACGATGCGCAGGGCGGCGTCGAGGCCCTGGCTGCCGGGCACCGAGGCCACCGACAGGACGATGGAGGAGCGGGCCGCGGTCGTGTCGGCGGGGGCCGTCTGGGCGCCCGCCGTGCCGCAGACGCAGAGCCCGATCAGGCAGGCCGCCAGGACCGTGGTGATGGCTGACGTGGTGCTGGGTCTGGCCGCCCGGGGCATAAGCTCTCCTGGGTGTCTGGTCGCGAACAGGGTTGGCCGCCGGTCACCAACGCAACGCGCGTGCCACGCGTGGTGTGGCTGGAATCGACCGCCGCAGGCCTGCCGGCCCGTGCCAGGCGGCGCGTCTGTCCAGTGGTGCTCAGGAACGGATCAGCCCAGGGTCAGGTGCCGGCCAGGAGCGATCGTCCGGCGGCAGGGCCCGGGCAGGCGGGGTCTAACCGGCCCGGCGGGGGCGACCGCCGACGGCGGCGGCCATGGCCAGCAGGCGCGTCGGCCAGCGGGTGGCGGCCGCGCCGGGGACGGATTCGGTGGTGGGCGCGGCGAACGGTTCGCTCTTGAGCACGACCATCGCCCCCTCCTGCCGATAGAGGGTGTGCACGACATCGCCCACGCGCAGGACCTGCAGCTCGCGGCGCGGTCCCAGGCGCCGGACCTCGAGCAAGCGGACGCGCGCGTCGACGCCCTGGCCGGGCTGCCAGCGCTGCAGCGCGCGCAGGGCGAGCACGAGCAGCATGAGCACCGCAGCCGCGGCCCCCAGGGACGGCCACAAGGCGGGCCCGCCGGCGTCCAGGCCGCCCCCCATCACAGCACCCGCTTCAGGCGTTCGACGCGGTTCAGCAGCTTGGTGATGCGGATCGCGAAGTGGTCGTCCACGACGACGACCTCGCCCGTGGCCAGCAACGCCCCGTTGACCATGATGTCGACCGGTTCGCTGGTGAGTTTCGCCAGTTCGACCACCGAGCCGGCGCTCAGGTTCAGCACGTCGCGGAACTTCAGTCGGGCTCGCCCCAGCTCCACCGTCAGGCGCATGTCGACGTCCATCAGGAGGTCCAGGTTAGCGCTGGTGGCCTCCGCTCCGGCCTCTGCCGGCCCGAAACCAGGATCGGTCGTGGCGGTCGCCGCCGTGCCGGCCATCTCGCGGCCCAGGCGGTCGTTGCGATCGTCACCGGACATGGTCACTCCTTCTCCAGCTTGCGGACGAGCTTGACGGCCCTGCTCTGGTTGACGCGACCGGCCTCGGCCAGGAATACCGCCTGGTCTTCGATCAGCACGGTCAGCAAGCTCCCGACAGGCTGCGGCAGGTGCAACAGATCGCCCTCACGCAGCGCGAGAACCTGGTCGAGGCCGAGCGAGACCTCGCCGAGGGTGACGATGAGCTCGCTTGTCGTGCCCTGGACCAGATCCATGATCTGCCGCCGGTCCTGCTGCATCTCGACCGGCGACCGGACCTCCAGCCGTTCCTCGGGATCAAAAACGTCCCGGACGGGCGTGAAGGCGCTGAGCGGGAACGCGAGGTCCAGCGAGCCTTCGACCGCTTCCAGGCGCAAGCGGAACCGCAGCAAGGCAAGGGTCTCGCCGTTGGGCACCGCCGTCACGTATTCGGGATTATTCTCCAGCACGGCGAGTTCAGGCGTCAGCTCGACCAGGCGCGTCGCCGCGATCCTCAGCGTGTCCAGCAGGCGTTCGAGGAAATGGCTGCAGATGCCCCGTTCGATCTCCGTGAAGGCACGTAGTTTGGACTCGCTGTCCGGGCGGCCGCCCATCATCTTCTTGAGGATCACGTAGCTGAGGCCGAGGTCCAGGTGGACGAGCGACTGCCCGTTCAACGGCCGCAGGTGGGTTGCTGCTAGGCAGGTCGTGCGCGGCAGGGATTCTCGGTACTCGGCGAACGTGCGCAGCGCGACGCCCTGGAAATCCAGCACGACGTTTGCCCGCAGCATGCTCGTGAGATTGACGGTGGCGTTGCGTGCGAACTGCTCGGCGAGGTTCTGGAGGTTCTGGGAGAACCGCCGCGAGATGCTGTGCGGCCGATTGAAATCATAACGACGCGCCGCCCCGATATCTTCGGACGCAGGATCGGATTGCATGACGGCGTCGAGGTCCAGGCCGAGCCCCTGCGCGCCTTCGAGGGCGGCGTCCAGGTCGAGATCGCCCAGGATGTCGTCGCCCATCAGTCCGGTCGTGGTCTGCGTGTCGCTCGTCACGTCGCTGATTCTCCGCGGTTGCCGCCGCCGCCGTTACTGGATCACGAGGTCGGAGAAGTAGATGTGCCTGAGGATCTCGCCGGGAAGCCGCTCGTTCAGCCGCCGCATCAACTCGTCTCGCAGGCCCTTGATGCCTTCGGGACGGTTCAGGTCGGCCGCGGTGCGCTCGGCGAGGGTCATGTTCACCGTGTCGCGAAGGATCGGCAGGCGGGCGGTCGCGGCCTGCGCCGCGGCCTGGTTCGCCAGCTCCAGGTGGATCGTGATGCGCAGAAATCGCGCTTGCTGCGATCCTTCCGTGCGCAGGGTGACGATGATCTCGCCCATGCTGAGCAGGACGCCGAGGTCGTCCTTGGGCGGCTTGGCGGGCACGACCTCGCCGCTCATGCCGGCCTTGCTCTGACCGATCCGCGGCATGATCACCAGCGTGGTCAACCCGACCGCCAGGACCAGCTGCAAGGCGATCACGCCGCCCAGCAGCACGACCTTGTTCTCCAGGAACGCCAGCTTGCTGGCCTTGGTGCCCTGCTCCGGGGCTTCCTTCTTCTGCTCGGGCATGCCAGCTCCTTGCTGCGGCTAGTACAACGACCGCAGGCGATCGGTCACCGGTGTCGGCCGCGGGGCCTGCGCCTCGCTCGCGTTCAGGGCGCCGCTGAGCGGTTTCCCGCCGCTCTCCGGCTGGATCCGGTCCACCTTCAGGAAGACCTCCACGCGCCGGTTGCGCGCCCTGCCGTCGGCGGTCGCGTTGTCGGCCAGCGGGCGGAACTCGCCGTATCCCGTGGCCGCCATCCGGTCCGGCGGCAATCCCTGCTCTTGAAAGTATCGTGCCACGGAACCGGCTCGCCCTGCCGACAGCTCCCAGTTGCTCGGGAATCGCGCGCTGCGGATCGGCAGATCGTCGGAATGCCCGTCGACGCGGATCTCGCCGGGAAACCGGCGGAGGAACCCGGCCACCGCGTCGAGGGCGGGATGGCTCTCCGGCAGGAGATCGGTGCTCGCCGGCGCGAAGAAGACCGGGGCCTCGAGGCGGAAGAGGATGCCGTCGGGCGTGAACTCCAGTTCCACGGCGTCGGTCAGCCCCTCGGCCTCGAAGTGGCTCTGGACGGCCTCCACCTCGATGAGCAGGTCGCGGTTGCGTTCGATCTCCCAGCGGGGCACGATCGGGTCGGCGATGTCCAGCACGCTCATGGGCTTGTTCAGGACGCCGAAGGCCTTGCGCAGCGACAGCGCGGCTTCCTTGAACTTGGCTTCCTGCATGGACGAGAAGCTGACGATCAGCACGAAGAACGTCAGCAGCAGGCTCATCATGTCGCCGTAGGTCATGACCCAACCCGCGAGCCCCTGCTTGACGATGATCGGCCGCTTGTTCTTGGCCATCATGGCTCCCGGTTGGCAGCGGCCTCGGCGCGCGGGTCAGGCTGCCTTCTGCTTGCGATCCTCGACCAGCTGGCGCTGGCTTGGCGACAGGAAGCTCTTGAGCTTCTCCTCGACGATGCGGGGCGAGTCGCCGCTCTGGATGGCCATGATGCCGTCGATGATCATCTCCTTGACCAGGATCTCCTCGGCCGAGCGCAGTTCCAGCTTGCCGGCCATGGGCAGGAACACCGCGTTGGCGAGCAACGCGCCGTAAAAGGTCGTGATCAGGGCGGTGGCCATGCCGGCGCCGATGCTGCTGGGGTCCTCGAGCGCGGCCAGCATGTTCACCAGGCCGATCAGCGTGCCGATCATGCCGAAGGCCGGCGCGAAGGTGCCGGCCGTGTCCAGGATCGACTTGCCGCTCTTGTGCCGGGCCTCGATCTGGCCGATGTCGGTCTCCAGGATCTTCTCGAGCAGGTTGGGGTCGGTGCCGTCGACGGCCAGGCGCAACCCCTTGCGCAGGAAGTCGTCCGGTTCGGATTCCGACTCCTCCTCCAGGGCGAGCATGCCCTCGCGGCGCGCGCGTTCGGCGTAACGGACCATCTTGCCGATGACCGCGTCCGGAGCCTGCGGCACGGCGAAGAACGCCTTGCGCAGCACCGAAACCATGCTGACGATGCGCGACACCGGGAAGGAGACGAGCAGCGACGCCGCGGTGCCGCCCAGGACGATCGCCACGGACGGCGCGTCCCAGAACTGGCTGAGCGACCCGCCGAGCATGATGCCCCAGATCACCAGGCCGAAGGCCGCGACGATGCCGATGACCGTTGCGATATCCACGTCCGCCGCCTCTGTTGCTCGCTCGGTACCTTCAGCCTTCGAAGACCGAGCCCGTGCCGCCGGTCGGGACCGGATAGATCCGCGCCCGGCTGCGGTAGCTGACCGCCCGCCTAATCACCTCGTCGAGGGCCTCGAGCACCATCACCTTGCGGCCGGTGGTCAGGCTGATGAGCGTGTCGGGAGTGGCCTCGACGAACTCGATGAGGTCCGCGTTGAGGACCAGTTCCCTGCCATTGAGTTTCGTGACTTTGATCATGGACTTTAGCTCCGCGACGGCGCCGGCGGGGCGCCGAGCCCCGCCGCGCCGTCAAGTGACGCTACCGGACCATGTTGACGAGTTCCTGCATCAGCGTGTCGCCCGTCGTCACGACCCTGCTGTTGGCCTGGAATGCCCGCTGGGCGACGACCAGGCGCGTGAACTCCTGAGCGAGGTCGACATTGCTGCTCTCCAGCGCCCCCGGGTTGAGCGAAACCCCGTTGCCCTCGCCTGCGAAGGCGAACATGGCGTCGCCGGAGTTGCCGCTCAGGCTGTAGGTGTTGTTGGCCTCGCGCACCAGGCCGCCCTCGTTGTTGAACTGCGCCAGGATGATGCGCCCGATGTCGCGCATCGTGTCGTTCGAGAAACGGCCCACGATCAGGCCGCTCTTGTCGATCTCGAAATCGACCAGCGAACCGGCCATGTAGCCGTCGGCGATGCTCATCAACCGGCCGGTGCCCTCGAACTGGGTCAGACCGTTGAGGCCGCCGATCTCACCGTAATCGATGTTCAGGGTGACGAGCTGCGCGCCCTCCTGGTTGGCCGCCTGGGGACGGAACACGAGGCCGGTAGCGCCGTTGTCGTACGAGAAGTTCGAGATGGCGCCGTTGTCGTTGAAGCGCATGCGGCCGCTGCCGCCCTCGAGGATCTCCTGGTTGCCCTCGACCGTCGCCTGCCAGATCCACTCGCTCATGCCCGGCACCTTCTGGAACTCGAAGGTCACGGTGTGACGCCCGCCGAGCGAGTCGTAGACCGTGGTCGAGACCGAGAACGTGCGCTGGTCGCGGGCCTGCTGGGTGGTGTTGAAGAAGAAGGCCGAGGCGACGGTGTTGTTGTTGGTGTTGAGCTCCTCGAGCGTGATCATCCCGATCGCGCTGGCGTCGCCCACCTCGCCGCGCACCACGATGCGGCCCTCGTCATTGATCTCGACGGGGTTCGAGTTGATGGCGAAGGTCTGCTGGATCTGCGTCATGAGGTCCGCGACGGTCGTGGTCGCGTCCACGGAGAAGACCGTGCCCTGGACCTCGGCGCCGCCACGGTCGCCGCCGATCACCAGGCTCGTCGTGCCGCCGGAGAGGTCGAGCCCGAGCTGCGTGCCGTTGGCCGTGTACAGGTCCACGATGCGATCGGCATCCGACGCATAGCCGCGGAGCTGGCCGGCGTTGTCCGAGACGTCGGCCGTGCTGGCGGTCGCGCCGTCGGCGATGGTGCCCGGGAACAGGAAGTTGGAGTTGAAGTTCGTGCGGCCGCTGACCGACAACGACAGTCCGGCAACCGCGCCGCCGGTGCTATTGGTGACCGCGATCGCGCCGGGCTGCGTCGGATCTGCGCTCATCGCGAAGTTCAGGCCGCCGTTCTGGGCATTCATCCAGTCGAGCAGGTCCTGCAGGCTCGTGTTGGCCGTCACGACGAAGGTCGAGCCGGCGATGTTGGCCCCGCCGGCCGTGCCGTTCAGGGAGATGATGTCGCCCGGGAACAGGCCGAGGTTGCCGTTGCGCTGGCCGCTGAGGTCCACCAGCAGATCATCGGTCTGCGCCGCGACGAGCAGGGAACCGGTCTCCAGGATGCTGCCGCGGGCGTCCGCGTCCGCATCGAGGTTGCCGATCAGCTGCACCGCCGTGGAGGCCTGGGCAGGCACCACCATGCCCGGATCGATGAACAGGTCGCCGATCGGGCCGTTGCCGATGCTGCCGTCGAATGCGGCCATGACGCCCTGCAGCTTCAGGCCGGTGCTCGGGTTGACCAGGTAGTTGTCCGCATCCAGACCGAAGACGCCGGCCCGCGTGTACGACAGGCTCGAGCCGTTGCTCAGCACGAAGAACCCGGGGCCCTGGATCGCCAGGTCGGTCTTGATGCCGGTCGTCTGGAAATTGCCCTGGCCGAAATTGGTGTCGATGCTGCCGACGGTCGTGCCGAGGCCGATCTGTTGCGGGTTGGTGCCGCCCAGCCCGCCTCCCACCGGCCGGCTCGCCGAGCGGATGGTCTGCGTGAGCATCTCGTTGAACGTCACCCGGCCCGACTTGAAGCCGATGGTGTTGCTGTTGGCGATGTTGTTGCCGATCACGTCGAGCTGGGCCATGTTGGCCGACATGCCGGAAACACCCGAGTAGAGGGACTTGAACATGGGATCCTCCTTGGTCCGGCGGCGTGCGTTCCCGCCGAGGGATACGTGCGCCTAGCTGACCTGGTAGATGTCCGACACGTAGAAATCCTGTCCGAAGACCTTGACGATGGCCAACCCCTGGTCGTAGCGCAGTCCGAGCACGGGGCCGGTCATCAGGACCGTGTTGTTGACGGCGTTGCCGTCGCTGTTGTTGACCGAGACATCGATGGTGTACTTGCCGTCCGGCGCGGTTGACCCGTCCGGCAGGAGGCCGTCCCAGCGCAGGTCGTTCAGGCCTGCGCCGACGACCTTCGTGTAGCTGGCGATCTCCACGCCGTCGGCGTCGCGGACCCGCACGGTTGCGGTACCCGGAGCCGCGCAGTTGAGCATGGAGCCGGTCGGCACGCCGCCCTCGACGTTCACCTCGTTGCCGGCGACCGTCACCTGGCGGCCGACCAGCGCGAGCATGGCCGTGTTGTTGATCGACTGGGACATCAGCACGTTGGCGTCCATCGACGCGCTGATCTCGGTCAGCTGCTGGGCCATGGTCATCTGCGAAAGCTGGCTGGCCATGTCGGTGGTGCTCATCGGCTCGAGCGGGTTCTGATTGCGCAGCTCCACCACCAGCAGGTTCATGAAGTCCAAGCTGGACAAGGTGTTCACGTTGCGGGCGGGAGCCCCGATGACCGGGGCCGTCTCCTGGCTGACGTTGGACACGTTCATGCCGTCTACCTCCTAGCGGCCGCCGTGCGGGTCTTGCCGCCGGCCGTCACGCTGCTGGCGGCCATCGCGACCGCCGTTCCGTTCTGCGTCCCCGTGCTCCTGATCGACCTGGACGCGGCCGTTCCCGGCCGGCTCGGCGATGCGGATCTCGACATGTTGCCAGCGGCCTTCGCCACGTCCGCCAAGCGCGCGCACCAGCTCCTGCAGGTTGTCCCGGAGGGCCTGGGCGGCGGCGCCGTTCTCGGCTTGCAACACCACGTCGAGACGATCGCCCGAGGCCACGATGCGGACCTCGACGCGCCCGAGGTGTTCAGGCTCGAGCTGCAGCGTGACGCGTTGCTCGCCGCGCGCGCCGGGCGCCGGCAAGACGATCTGGCGCGCGACCTGGGCCGCCGGCGTCACGTTCTTCGCGACGCCGCCAACCGGTCCGGCCGACGGCTGCGCGGTGCCAGGCGTCGCGGCTGCGTTAGAAACGGCGGCCGGGAAGGGCTGGTTCGCGGGTGCGGGCGGCGCCGCTGTCGCGGCGCTGCCGCCCGCCAC
>CAZVWL010000010.1:0-28847 GCA_964630845.1 uncultured Fibrobacteraceae bacterium | reverse complement strand
CATGCTCCAGGCCGTCCTCGAGGCCGGCGCCACCCTGGACCGCGTGTCCTGGGTCTTCAGTCCTCGGGTCGCGCGCAAGCTCGCCACGACGCCGGCGGCGGCCGGCTCCGACCGGATGCTGTTCGACGCGGACAAGGGCACCCTGCTGGGCGCCCGGGTCTTCATCACCAGCAACATGCCGGACAACTTGACCAAGGGCAGCTCGGGCCCGAACTGCTCGGCGATCATCTGCGGCGACTTCTCGCAGCTTCTGGTCGGCCTCTTCGGGCCGGTCCGGACCGTGCTCGACCCGTTCACCCTTGCCCGCGAGGGCGTCGTGCGCGCCACGACTTCGATCCTCACCGGGATCGCGGTCCGTCAACCGACCGTGTTCAGCGTCATGCTGGACGCGCTCGCCGGCGCGTAGAAAGGACCCACCATGCCTTGCCCGACTTGTCGCTGCAACTGCAAGCCGGTCGTGCCGGTCACCATCCGCGTCTTGCGGAACATCTTGGTCGTCGACACCGACGGCCAGGCCCTCATGCGCGAGCCCGGCGACCTCGTCAAGGTCAACCGGCACAGCCAGGACTTCATCGTTCTGCTTGGCAACCGCCAGGCTGAGGAGGTGACCCCGAGCTGATCACTCGCCGTGGCGTTGATTCGTCGCCACGGCCCGCCCCGGGCGGTTCGTGTCCCCGCCCGGGGCACCACACCAACGCGGAGGTAGTCGCGATGTTCAGCAAGATAAGCGTATCGATCGGGCCACCTGGTCGCGAGGAGCCAGTAGGCGAATTCACGGGCGGGATACCGCGCGGGACTCTGACCGACGCGATCGCGGACCACCGCCGGCGCACCTGGGCCGATGCCTTCAAGAAGCGTCGGGGCTGGGTCGTCAACGTGGCGTCGCAGTACCGGCAGGACCTCGGGAGGGCGTCATGATCCGCCGCTTGTGGCGCAAGGTGCGCGCCCTCGGCCGGCGTCGCCCCCAAGAGCCGGCCGACCAGCTCGTCATGGTCGAGGGGCTTCCCTACCCCGTCGACCAGGTGTCCGCGATGAAGTTCGAGGCCGACGCTGAGGCCCGGCGCCCGCCGCGCAATACCTGGCGGGCCGACATCGGGCCCAGCTTGCGCCAGGCCATCTTCCCCGACCGCTAGCCCACCACCATCAGGAGCGGCCCGGGTCGATCCCCCGAAGGCCCGCCAGCCGCACCAGCCCGAGCGCCGGCCCTCGCTGGCGCTCGTGGCCGTGTTGGGCCAGCCAGACCGAGACGCCGCAGAATGTCACCCAATCCGTCACCCGCGCGACCTGAATAAAGAAAAACGCCAGCGGGCCGCTTTCGTAAACCGCTGGCGTTTCGTCGTTTAGGTGGTACGCCCAGGAGGATTCGAACCCCCAACCTTCTGATCCGTAGTCAGATGCTCTATCCAGTTGAGCTATGGGCGCACCTTGAGCGTGCGGAAACTGGCGGAGAGGGAGGGATTCGAACCCTCGGTAAGTTTTACCCTACCCACGCTTAGCAGGCGTGTGCCTTCAGCCACTCGGCCACCTCTCCAGAGATCTTGGCGGAGGGCGGGGGACTCGAACCCCCAAGGGCTCATCACCCGGCGGTTTTCAAGACCGCTGCCTTACCAGTTAGGCTAGCCCTCCGGGACGTGTCCCGGGCACAGCCTGCCCGCCCTGCCGGGAAGATCGTATTCGGGCCGTGCGTGGCGAGAAGCCCCTCCACGGCGAACGCGCACGATACTACCTCGGGCGCGGTCTGTCAAGGCACGCAACGACCGGTCTTTCTGGCTGTCAGAGCCCCGGACGCGTGGTAGGATCACGCTTCCGATCGGCGCCGGAACGACAACGCGGCCCGGCGCAGGCCCCGAAGGGACAATACGCGAGCAGACCGTCGCCGGTTGCGTCGAGGCGCGGCCGGCGACCAGGAGCACCCCGACGATGACCCAGCCCCCCGCGATCTCCCCCCGCGCCGGCCGCACGCTCACCGTGCGCATCCTGATCGGCATGAGCCTGGGCATCCTGGTGGGCGTGGCGCTCAACGTCATCGCACCGGCGACCAGTCTGCCCGGGCAGCCGCCCGAGACACCCGACCACTGGGTGCACCACTGGCTGACCGACGGTGTGTTCTGGCTCGCGGGGCAAGCGTTCCTGCGACTCCTGCAGGTGATCGTGATCCCGCTGGTGCTCATCTCGCTGATCTGCGGGACAGCCGCGATGGAGGACATCGTCAAGGTCGGCCGCGTCGGCGGCAAGACGCTGGCCTTCTACCTGGCCACCACCGCGATCGCCATCACGCTGGCGATCACGTTCGCGCTCATCGTCAAACCGGGCGCCGGGTTCCCGCTCGTGGCCGATGTCGACTTCGAGGCCCAGCCCGCGCCGCCGCTGCTGCAGGTGTTGCTGGACATCGTGCCGGCCAATGTGTTCGCGGCGATGGCGCAGGGCCAGATGCTGCCGATCATCCTGTTCGCCGTACTCTTCGGTCTGGCGGTCACGATGGCCGGCGAACCTGGCAAGCGGCTGCTCGCGGTGCTGCAGGACGCCAACGCGGTCGTCCTGAAGCTGGTCTGGCTGGTGATGCTGCTGGCTCCCATCGGCGTGTTCGCCCTGATCGCCCGCACGTTCGCCACGCAGGGCTTCGGAGCGTTCGCGCCGCTCGCGCGTTACTTCGGCCTCGTGCTCGCCACGCTCGTGTTCCACTCCTTCGTGGTGTACCCGCTGCTGCTGCGGCTGCTGTCCGGGCTCGACCCGCGCCGGTTCCTGAGCAAGGTGCGCGAGGCGCAGATCTTCGCCTTCTCGACCGCGTCGAGCAACGCCACGATCCCGGTGACCTACCGCGTGGTGCAGGAGAAGCTGGGCGTGCCGCCGTCGATCGCGGCGTTCTCGGTGCCGCTGGGCGCGACGATCAACATGGACGGCACGGCGATCATGCAGGGCGTGGCCACGGTCTTCATCGCCCAGGTCTACGGCATCGAGCTGACGGTGGTGCAGCTCTTGACCGTGATCCTGACCGCGACGTTGGCCTCGATCGGCACGGCCGGCGTGCCGGCGGTGGGGCTGATCATGCTCGCGCTGGTGCTGCAGCAGGCGGGCCTGCCGGTGGCGGGCGTGGGCCTGATCCTCGGCATCGACCGCATCCTGGACATGGCGCGGTCGGCCGTGAACGTGACGGGCGACTGCGCCGTCGCGGCGATCGTCGCGCGCAGCGAGGGCGAGCTCGACCAGCAGGCCTACCGGACCCGGACCTAACGGTTGCCGCCGCGGCGCCAGCGGTCGATGATCCCGCCGGCCCCTTTCTTCAGATCCTCCTGCAGCTTTTGCAGCTGCTCCTTGCCCTCGTCCTTGAGCTTGTTCTTGATCGCGTCGGACTGGATCAGCGACGCCGGATCGAGTTTCAGCGACACCGCAGGCCGGCGGGCCTCGCCGGTGAGCGAGAAATCCAGCGCGATGCGCCCGTCCTTGTCACGCAGCGCGTCGGCCAGGAAGGTGAACTCGCCGAGGTCCGGCGTGAAGCCGGCCGGCAAGCGCACGTTCAGGTCCAGATTCACGGCGCCGTCGAGGCCGAGCCAGCCGCCGCCGCGCCAGTCGGTGTCCCGGCCGTCCAGGCGCAGGTTCTCGAGCATCACCTTGCCGTCGGCGATACGGAAGTGCTGGCGCGCCTGGTTGTACTGCACGCGCAGCAGGTCCTGCCGCTGGCCGAGGTACTGGCTCACGCCGCCCAGTTGCTCGCGCAGGTCCACCACGCCGTTGCTGCCGCGCAGGTCGCCGTTCAGCGAGAGCGACCGGAGGATGGCCTGCGGGTCCGAGAGGTCGCAACTGCCGGAGGCGGTGGCGCTCATGGTGCCGGTCCAGATCGCCGCCAGCACCGGCACGTACGGCTGCAGCATGAGGCCGGCCGGCGCGTCCTTGACCTGCACGTCCCAGCTGGCCCGACCTCGCGGGTCGGCGGCGTAGTCGACGCGGGCCGTGCCGCTCAGCTGGCCGGTGCCGAGGCGGGCCGACAGCTCACGCACGGCGATCACCCGCTCGCGCAGGCTGCCGGAGAGCCGCGCGCCGGTGTAGTCGCTCTTCAGGAAGGTGATCTGCTGGACGGTGGCCGCGAGGTCGACCTTCAGGTCGGCGGGGATCAGCTCGCCCGGCGCCGGCGCGGGCGCCGCGGCCGCCGTCGATGCCCAGGCCGCCGGCACCAGCGACAAGCGGGCGTGCCTCGGCTCGTGCCGCGGCGACGTGGCCGACGCCGTCTGCAGCGTCTCCACCAGGGCCGCGAGCGCGTCGAGGTCCAGGCGCGGCAGCTCGAGGCGCGCCGAGACGGCCTCGTCGGGGCCGGCGGCCGGCTGCAGCTCGACCACCGCGTCGCCAGCGACGGCGGGATGCGCCAGACCGTTGGCGCGCAGGCGGGTCTTGCCGGCGGCGGCGCGCAGGTCGCTGTCGACCGCCAGGGTGGCGATGCGCAGGGGCTCGCCGAGCTGGGGTGCGCTGACGGTGATCGGCCCGCCCGTGGCGGTCATGGTCGCCGTACCCGGCAGGCCCTGGCGCCAGCCGGCGATCCAGGCGTCCGGCGCATCGAGCGGCGGCGGGGTCGGCAACGACGCCGCGACCTTGACCGCCAGGGTCCCGGTCAACGCCGGCGGCGGCGGCTGGTCGGCGGGCACCGGCGGCAGCCATGGGGCGAGCTGGTCCATGATCGTGGCGAGGTCCACCTGGCCGTCGAGGTCCGCGGTCAGAGGGCCGATCGCGGGCGGCAGCGTGAAGCTGGCCGTGCCGCCGAGGGCGAGGGCGTCGCCGCCGGCGACGTCGAGGCGGGTCAGGGTGAGGCGTTCCAGCGTGGCGTGGCCGGCGGCCGTCGCGCGCCAGCCGGGCATGGTCAGGGTCGGCACGGTGAACTCGGCACGGTCGGCAGCCGCGGGCAGGCTCACCTCGGCGACGAGGTCGAGGTCGGTCAGCGGCGGGAGCGGGTGCTCGCCGAAGCCGTCGAGCGTGATGCGGGCGATGCGGGCCGAGAGCGTCGCGGCCACCGGTCCGTCGACGCCGTCGGCCGGCAGCTCGGCACCGCCGAGGCGCTGCAGGCGGGCGAGCAGGACGCCGAGCGCGGGCGCGGCGAGGTCTTGCTGCCAGCCGCTGACCGTCACCGCGCGGCCAGTGCCTTCCTCCCGCCACGAGACCTCGCCGTCGCGCACGGTGACCGCGGCGAGCGCGAGGCCGAAATCGAGCGCGGGCGGCGCCGTGGCCTCGGCGGGTTCGGGCTCGGCGGCGGCGCCCTCCTCGCGCGGCGCCACCGGCCGCGTGGTGAGGTGCAGCGCCGGCGCCACCACGGTGATCTCGCCGAATTCGAGCTGGCGGCGCAGCAGCGGCCACAGCGCGAGGTCGACTTCGAGGCGCTGCAGGGCGACGTCGCCGGCGAGCAGCGGTCCCGGATCCTGGCCCGCGCCGCGCAGGCCTCCGCCGGTGACCTGCAGGCGGCTGGCGCCCAGCACGAGGCGCAGCCGCGGCAACACCTTCAGCGAGACCTCGCCGAGCGTGACCTCGCCGCCGGTCGCCTCGCGCACCTGCTGCTCGGCGAGGCTCCGCAGCTTCTCGCGCGGCACGAGCAGCGGCAGCAGCACCACCGCGAGCACAAAGACGCCGAGCACGCCGCCAAGGATGCCGAGCACGAGCTTGCCACGTCGCCTTGCCATCGTCACGCCTCCGCGCTCGCGTGCGCCTCGCCCGGCCAGGCCAGCAGTCGCCCGCCGCCGAGCACGCGCTCGCCTTCGTACAACGTCAGGCCCTGGCCCGGCGCCGCCCCGTAGACGGGTTCGGCCAGGTCGACTTCCAGATGATCGTCCGCCAGGCGCCAGGAAGCGATCCGGGCGCCCGCGTGCCGGTGCCGCACACGCGCCTGGCACGGCGCGCTGCCGGGGCCGGGGCCGGCCGCGGGCAGGTCGGCCACCGCCGGCGTGAACTGATCACAACGCAGGGTGCGCACGCCGAGCTGCGCCAGCGTGCCCACGACCAGGCGGTTGCCGGCGCCGTCGAGCGCGAGCACGTACAGCGGTTCGGCGTGGGCGACGCCCAGGCCGCGCCGCTGGCCCACGGTGTAATGGATCAAGCCGCGGTGTTCGCCCAGCACCCTGCCGTTGCGGTCGACGATCGGGCCGGGCCGTCCACGCTCGGCCTCGCCGAAGAGCGCGCCGCGGTCGCCGTCCGGCACGAAGCAGATCTCCTGGCTCTCCGGTTTGTCCGCCACCGCCAGGCCCAGCGCGCGAGCCGCCGCGCGCACGGCGGGCTTTGTCGACCAGCCGAGCGGGAACACCACGCGCGACCACACCGCGCGCGGCACTCGCGACAGGAAGTACGACTGGTCCTTGTCGGGGTCGACCCCGCGCAGCAGCTCGGCCGCGCCGCTCGCAGCCGGCCGCGTGCGCGCGTAGTGGCCGGTGGCGACCAGCGCGCAGCCCTGCTGGTCGGCCAGGCGCAACAGCTCGGGAAACCGCACGCCGCTGTTGCAGGCCAGGCAGGGGTTGGGCGTGCGGGCGGCGGCGTAGTCGGCGATGAAGGGGTCGATGACCCGGGCGCGGAAATCGGCGGTCACGTCGTGTACCCAGTGCCGGGCGCCGAAACGGTCGGCCAGGCGCCGGGCGTCGTCGATGGCGTCGAGGCTGCAGCAGGCGCGCTCGGTCGCGCGCGGCGAGGCGGCGTCGGCGTCGGCCTCGCCGTAGCAGAAGTTCTTGAAGGTGACCGCGAGCACCTCGCAGCCCAGCGCGCGCAACACGGCCAGGCTCAGGGCGCTGTCCACGCCGCCGCTCAAGGCGAGCAGGACCGTGGTGCCAGGCGGCACGGCCCGTCGCAGGTCATCGTGGATCGGCAGCGGCGTGGTCATGGGCACAAGATAACGCCGGGCCGCCCGGCGTCGCACCGGGCGGCCCCCGAGGATCGAGGTCGCGCCCGTCAGCGGGCCCGGGTGGCTCCCTGCAGCTCGCCGGCCATCAGGTCCTGGAGGATCTTGATGTTGTCGCGCGAGCGCTGGCCGATGTCGCCGTCGGGATCGTACTTCACGGCCAGCTCGAATTCGAGCAGCGCCTCGCGGTAGATGCGCATGGTGGCGAACAGGATCGCCAGGTTGTAGCGCGCCAGCGCGCTCTTCGGATTGTGCTCGAGGGCGATCAGGAACTCCTGCTTGGCGCGGTCGAGGTTGTTCTGGCGCTTGAACAGGCCGCCCAGGTTGCAGCGGGCCTTCTCGTCGCCGGGCCGCAGGGCCAGCGCCTTCTCGTACATGGCGCGCGCGTTGCCGATGCGGGCCTCGCGCTCCGGCCGGGTGGCCATGATGTCGGCGCGGTCGTCCCACACGGCGCCGAGGTTCACGTAGGCCTCGACGAACGTGGTGTCGGCCTCGATCGCCCGCGTCAGCCAGATCTCGGCGGAGTCGAGGTAGACGCGGGCGTACTCGTCGTTCCAGCCGCGGGTGCGGGCCGAATCGTTGGCCATCGAGTAGTAGATGTTGCCGATCTGGTAGGCGGCCCAGGTGGAGACCGGCGCCGGACCGCGGGCGGCCGGCCGCAGCGTGTCGATCGCCGCGCGGGCCGGCATCGCGTGGAAGCGCGTGAGGAAGCGGTCGAGATCGGTCTGCGAAGCCTTGTCCTCGCTGCAGGCAGACAGGGCGGCCAGCAGCCCGAGGCTCGCGACGAAGACTAGCGGCATGATGCGGCGCACGGCGGTCTTGTCCTCCGTCAAGGGTCACGAGGGCGGCCGGAACCCTAGAATTCTAACCGTTCCAGGCCGGTGATGGAAAGACCCAGTCGCAGCGAGCGGCTGCTCCAGCCGTTCTCGGCCTCGCTGCCGGTCCAGACGTACGAGAGCGCCAGGTCGAGCATGCCCAGACGGTTGCGGAACGGGAAGCCCGTGCCCACGCTCACCATCTGCTCGGTGACCGAGGCGCCGCCGACCGTGTGGGCCCACAGGCGCCACTGGTAACCGAAGCGCCACGGGGTGCGGTAGCCGCGGCCCAACGTCCGGAACTCGAGGGGGCGCTCGAACCCCGCCGCCACGGTCCATTCGTCGCGTAGCTGCACTTCCCAGTCCGGCCGACCGCTGAACGTGCTGTAGCCGGCGAAGTGGCCGTCGGCGCCGAAGGTCCAGCCGCGCGGCAGCTGCGCGAGCAGGCCGGCGCGGTACTGCGGCGGCATGGCTCCCACGAATGTGCTGCGGGCCTGCTCGGCCACGCCCGCGAAGCGCACGGTGCGGCGCATGTCCAGGTCGTAACCGGTCGACACCGCCGCGCCGAAGCGCACGTGTTCCCAGCGGTCCCACAGGATCGCCATGGTGAGGTTGGCGCCCGAGAGCTCGTCCTGCTGCTCCCGCGTGCTCGGCAGGTAGTAATTGCCGATCGGGTCGTTGAACTGGTAGGTGAGCGCGTCGTCGATCGTGCCGCGCAGGAGATTCACGCTGCCGGCCACGGCCAGCCCGTCGGCGGCGCGCCAGGCCAGGCCCAGCGGGATCTCGTAGAGGGTGCCCGAACGACGGTACACCTCATCGCCGCTGACCACGTCGCCCAGGTGGTCGAACGCGAACGTGCCGATCGCTTCGTAGGCCATCGAGCGCTTCACCGAGAAACCGGTCTGGAACGCCAGACGACCCTCCCGCAGGGGAACCGCGAAGCGGACCTCGGGCAAGAAGACCCGTCGCGTGGTGCGGCTAGAACCGTCGCCGCGGCTGCCGGTCGACTCGCTGTAGCCGTCGAGGTACAGGGCGAGGAAGCGCAGGTCGGCCAGCGCGGCGGGGTTCAACGAGCCCGGGCTCAGCGTGTCGCTGTCGGCCAGGCCCCAGCCCCCGCGCCCCACGACGCGCGCGCTGCCGTTCTGCACGTTCTGCCCGAGGGCCTGCATGGCGATTGGCGTCTGCGCATCGGCCGGCGGTGCCCAGGCTCCCCCCACAAGGCCGATCACGAGCAGCGTCCCAGCCAGGATCCGTCGTGTCACGGCCGGTCTCCCGCGTCGTCGAGGTCGGCGATCCTCGTGTAAGAGATCTCCAGGCGCGGCCGCAGTTCGGGCGCGGCGGCGGCGCCGAAGAACACCCATTTCGTGAACCAGAATCCCGGACCGGGCGTGCTCTGCCAGCCGGAGAAGATGCGCTCGCCGGTCGCGAGCAGAAACGCGCGGTCGCCGTCGTAGGCGCCGTTGACCGTGCGTTGCAGCAGCGACGTCACGTTGAAGGTGAACTCGTGCTCGCTGCGGTGCTCCGGCTCCCAGCTGCCGTTGCCGGCCAGCAGGAAGATCTCCGGCGCGAGGTCGTCCAGGGCGATGGTCGTGCGGCCGTCGGGCACGAAATCGGCCCGGATCTCCGAGCACGTCAGCACCGTGCGATGGCCCAGGCTGCGCGAGGTGTCGTTGACCACGACCAGGTTGGCGCGGTTGATGCGGATGTTCGGCGGCAGGCCGGCGAGGTCGAACCGCACGACCGGGTAGCTGCGCAGGTGGGTGCGCACCATGAGCCCCTGGTCGGGATCGGTGATCGGATCTTCGAGCTGGTGCCAGGTCGAGGCGTCGGCGGCCGGGCGCAGGACCAGGTAGCGCCGGCTCGAAGGCCATGCGTCCGGCGTCTCCAGAAGGCGCAGGCGCAACGCCGGGCCGAGCACGGTCTGGGCGGCCAGCGTGGGCAAGGTGCTGCCGCCGTAGCGCATCTCCTTGCTGGCGAAACCGAGCAGACCCGGCTCGCTGCCCTGCCCCTCGCGGATGATCACGCCGACGTGCTGGCGGGCCTGCAGCCAGGTGATGAACGGCGTCGGGTTGACGCGCACGAAGATCGTCCCGGAAGCCGCGGCGGGTTCGGTCGTCGTCAGGCTCAGCAGCTGCGGGGCGAACGCCGGTTCCGGGCCCGGGGAGCTCAACGTGTCGAACGGCGCGACGAGGGCATGCACGTCGTAGAACTTGCGCGCGCCGCCCCAGGGCTTCAGCAGCGAGGCGTCGGGATCGTCGGGATCCGGCGCCGAACCGCCGTGGTGGGGGCTGTACCAGGTGAGCATGTAGAGGGCGATGTCGACCTCGCTGATGTTCGACGGCTCCAGGAACGGCAGCAGGTAGGCCGAATCGGGGTGATCGAAGACGCTGAAATCGTAGTTGGCGAGGATCGACGAGGCGTCCGGCCCCGTGGACCCGAGGTAAACGACGTCGGCCTGGTCGAGCGGCGCCGCGGGGTCGGCGATGTCGAACACGCCGAGGTGCGCGATCTGGGCCCGGGTCAACGACCAGAGCACCGTGTCGATGCCCGTCTCGCCGAGGCCGACGCCGACCGGGTTGGGGTCGTCGCTGCCGCAGCCGCCGGCAAGCCCGCAGGCAAGCAGCACGAGCCACGCCGCGGCGAGCCAGTGCCGATTGCGCCTTCTTGACATCGCTGATTGCTGGACCACGGTCGCGCCTCTCTCGAACCTGCGGCCAGGCGGCCACACGTCAGGATGAACCGTCAAGACCCATGGCGCCGGCGCCCGACGGCGCGGTCGCCCGCAAGAAGATAGCCCGGCGGCGGCGCCGCGGGAAACCCGGATCGGTCGGTCATGGGCCCGAGGCCGGCCGGGCCGCCAGGCTCACCCGCCGGAATCCGCTCTGCTTGATGAGGTCGATCAACGCGACCACGGCCCCGTGCTCGGCGGCCTCGTCCGCACGCAGCACGATCCGATCGTCCGTGGTCGAGGCCTGCAGTTGCCGCAGTCGCTCGGCCAGGCGCGCCTCCTCGACGGCCTCGTCGTCCAGGAATAGGCGGCCGTCGCGCGTGAGGTAGACCACGGCCGGCCCGACGGCCGTCTCCTGGGCGGTGGCCGAGCGCGGCAGCGTCAGCTCGATCGACGGCTGGTCGCGGAACGTGCTGGTGACCATGAAGAAGATCAGCAGCAGGAACATCACGTCGATCAGCGACGTGATGTTGATCATGATCCCGCGACCTTGCCGTGGCGGCAGGAACTGCATGGTCAGCCCGCCTTCTCGATCAATCGCTGGCGCCGGGCGCGCAGCGTGTCGAGCAGCTTGGTGGCGTAGACCTCGAGCTCGAACGCGATGCCCTGGGCGCGCCCTTCAAGCCAGTTGTGCATGACCAGCGCCGGGATGCCGACGATCAACCCGGCGGCCGTGGTCACCATCGCCTCGCTGATGCCGCTGGAGAGCACGCCCGGGTTGCCGAGCCCCACCTGCGAGATGACGGCGAAGATGCGGATCATGCCGACGACCGTGCCGAGCAGGCCGAGCAACGGCGCGGTGGCGGCGATGGTCTCCAGGATGCGCAGGTTGCGCAGCAAGCGCACGCCTTCCTGGCGGCCGACCTCCTGCAGCACGTCCCGCGTGATCTCCCACTGGTTGTCGGCGTTGTCGAGCGCCGCGCGCACGATGTTGGCGAAGGGGCCGGGATGCCGGTCGCAGACCGCGTAGGCCACCGAGAAGTCGCTGGCGCGCGGCAGGGTCTCCACGGCGCTCACCAGCTCCGGCGTCACGATGCGTCCCCGGCGCAGCACGAACAATCGTTCGAGGAAGACCGCGATGCCCACCAGGGAGCAGAGCGCGATGGGGATCATCAGGTACCGGCCGGCGAGGATCAGGTCCCACATCTCGCGTCGCACCCCTCGTTAGCTGGCGGCGTCACGGCGCTCGGCGCTCGTGGCCGCGGACCAAAAAAGACCGGTGACCGCCTGGGCCGGGTCGGCCACGCGGATCACCGCTTCCACGCAGGATAGTGCAGCCCCAGGTGGATCACAAGCCGCTCTTCCGGGAAGTCGGGCGGCAGCGGCGCGTACGGCGCGAATGCCTGCAAGGCGGCAACCGAAGCCGTGTGCAGCGACTCGTGCCCGTTGCGCTCGAGCACCTCCATGCGGCTCGGCCGACCGTCGCGTTCCACCTCCAGCCTGATGCGCGTGTAGCCGTCGATCACGCCCAGGCGGTAGGCATAGGGGGCGATCCAGGCCCGATGCAGATCGTTGGCGAACCGCCGCATCCAGGGGGCGAAATTCCACTCGTACGTGTTCAGCGAGAAGTCGCCGTCGAGGTTCACATTGGTGCCGATACGGCCCTGCTCGAGCTGGCGGAAGTCGAACCCGCGGTCGCCGGGCGCCTGGCGCTGCCCCTCGCGCAGCAGCGACGGCGGGCGCTGCTCCGCCAGCCAATCGGCGAACTCCCCGGCCTCCTGCCCCTGTTGCTCCTGCTCGCCGCCTGTTTCCTCACGGCCCGACGCATCGGGCCGCGGCAACGCCTCGTCGCCCCCCGGCGAGGCCTCCGCCCCACGCGGCGCGGCCTGGTCGCGCGGTTGCGGTTGCGGCTGCGTCGGTGCCGGCGGCGTATCGAGCACCGACGGGTCGACCGTCACCCCGTCGCCCCCCACGAGGTCTTCAGGCGCGATCGCGACCTGCGGGAATTCGACTTCGCGCTGCGTGCCCGGTTGGTCGCCGGACTGGCCACCGGGCAGACGGTCGGCCGCCCGGCTGTCGCGCATGGCCAGGAAATCGGCGCGTTCCGGGCGTTCGCTGGCAAGGCGGTCGGGAATCTCGGTGTAGCTCGTGGGCTGCTCCGTGGCGGTGTCGTCCGGAGCGTCGGGATCGGGCACCAGCAGGATCTCGACGGCGGCCTCGGCGGCCTGGGCCGCCGGGGTCAGCAGCGGCGCAAAATCGAGGCGCCGCGCGAGCAGGGCCAGCATCGCGTGCAGCGCGAGGGAGATCAGCAGCGTGGTCGACAGGAGCCTGCGGTCGGTCACGGTCCAGCCTTGCTCCGGGTTCTGCTGTGGCGTCGGGTCGACCCGCCCCGCGGACCCGTAAGACGGGCGGGTGACGCGATTGAATGTACCCTGTCCAGGCTTCCTGGCAAGCAACGCCTCGTGCCGGGAACGCCTGACCATCACCCTGACGCAGCCCCCGAGGAGGACGCATGCGAGCCGGCGAGCCAGTCCAGACGCACCCCTGGCGCATGCTCGCGGCCGAGCTGCCGGCGACCGCAAGTGGGGTGGCGATCGCCGAACCGCTGTCCCGGCTGACCACCCTGCGTATCGGCGGCCCGGCGGGACTGGTGCATCCTGTCGAGAACACCGAACAGGCGAAAAGGTTCCTGGACGTCGCCGCGCGCCACGCCGTGCCCTGGACCTGCCTCGGCGGCGGCAGCAACGTGCTGGCCGACGACGCCGGGTTCGCCGGCATGGTGATGCTGGTGCGCTGCCGGCAATTCCTGCGGCGCGGCGATGTCGTGGTGGCCGGGGCCGGCTGGGACTTCGACGCGTTGATCGAAACCACGCTGCGCGCCGGCCTGACCGGGCTCGAGTTCGCCTCGGGCATCCCGGGCACGCTCGGCGGCGCCCTGGTGGGCAATGCCGGCTGCTACGGCCACGAGATCGCCGAGTTCCTGGTCGAGGCCACCGTGCTGCGCGAGGACGGCCGCGTGGACGTCGTCGGCCCGGACGACCTCGCCTTCGGCTACCGCACCTCCGCGCTCAAGCAGCGGCGGGACGTGGTGCTCGAGATGGCCCTGCGGCTAAACCGCGGCGATGCCGCGGCGGCGGCCGACGTCCGCGCGGCGCACATCGCCGACCGACGCCTCAAGCATCCCTGGGACGAGCCCAGCGCCGGCAGCTACTTCAAGAACCTGCCGCCGCTCGCACCGGGAGGGCGCCGCAGGCCCGCCGGCGCCTTGCTCGAGGCCGTCGGCGCCAAGGACATGCGGGAGGGCGGCGCGGCGGTGTTCGCCCGCCACGCCAACATCATCGTCAACGCGGGCGGCGCCACCTCGCGCGACGTGCTCACGCTGGCGGCGCGCATGAAGGACGCCGTGCGCGAACGCTTCGGTGAGCGGCTCGAGGAAGAAGTCCGGCACCTGGCCACGCCCGGCGCAAGCGGCGATCCTGCCAGGGATTAAGTTCCGGTTGACACTCCCAGCAGCGAACCTGATTTTAATGCGGTGGCTTCAGCGCCCATCCGTGCGCCACGCCCGCGGAGGCCTCGCCGGAAGGGCCGGCCCGCCCTACCGGGTACGATCCGACAGGAGCAGTTCCATGCCCAAGCAGTTCAGCCTCGTTGCCTGTTGCCTCTTGCTCGCCGCTAGCAGTGGGCTGGCCATCGCTCAGCAAGAACCCGAGGAACGGGTGTTCAACCTCGTGGTCGGCGAACGCGCCGCCGCCGAGGTCGAGCAGGAAACGCAGGCCGTGGAGGATAGCTGGGCGCCGGGTATCGAGGCCGGTCGGTGGGATCTGTCGCTGACGCTCGGCTACAATCACATGAGCAAGCGGCTG
The DNA here is from genome assembly GCA_964630845.1 of uncultured Fibrobacteraceae bacterium. Classification (GTDB taxonomy): domain Bacteria; phylum Krumholzibacteriota; class Krumholzibacteriia; order LZORAL124-64-63; family LZORAL124-64-63; genus Glo-17. Next base: position 14,642 of record CAZVWL010000010.1, on the reverse strand, counting down.
CTCCAGTTCGACCGTTTGATCTACCGCGTGACCGAGGAACACTACTACTACGGGGACATCGAACTGATCAGCCAGTCCGCCTTCAATCCCATGCTGCGCCTCGGCTACAACCTGACGACCTGGTTCGCGCTCGAGACGCAGCTGGGTGTCACCTTCTCGGATTACGAAGGTTCGATCGACGACCCCCACCGCGTCAACCCCTTCGGCGGCGCCACCGAGCCGGTGAACGAACTCGGTCCGTACGATCCGGAACGGCGTTCCAGCCTGGCGTTCATCGGCAACCTGAACGGCGTCTGGTATCCGCTGAACATGGATGGCGACGGCCGCGGGCGCTGGCATCCGTACGTGACCGGCGGCCTCGGTTACGCGCTCTACAACCTCGACTCGAACTACATCGACGACCCCGCCACGAGCGTCAACGTCAACATCGGCGGCGGCCTGCGCCTGATCGCCGACCGCCTCATCTCGGTGCGCATGGAGGTCCTGTACCAGTACCACGCCATCGAGTTCGAGCCCGCCGAGTGGTTCGACGTGCGCGACGCCAACACGGTCCGCACGCCGGTGTATCGCTTCGACCGTTTCGGGAACTACCGCGCGACCGAGAGCTTCGAGAAGAACACCCTCGGGGGGCTTACCTGGCAGGTCGGGTTCACGGTGAGCTTCTAGCAGGCATCCGTCGACGTTCGGGGCCCGACAGCGGGCGTGCCGACCGCGGTCGCCGTCCAGGGGTCTTGCCGGAACAACAGCCCTTCCCGCAGATCCTCCACGGTCACCGCAAGGCGCCCATCCAGCGCCGCGACCGTGCGCGCCACCCGGCAAACCCGCAACACGCCGCGGATGGTCAGACCGAGCGGCAGCCGGCTCGATTCGAGCAGCGCGATCGCCGCCGCGTCCAGGCCGTAGCCTCGCACCCTCTGGCCGAGCGACCAGTGCGCCGGCGCATCGGTGATCGTCGCCAGCAGCGCCCGCGCGCGCGCGATGCGCCCGCGTCGGTCGCCGAGCGGCCGTTCGCTCGACGCCCCGCCGGCGAGGTCGAGCGGACGGCCGTCGCCCATCTCGACGACCAGATCGAAACGATCGCGCAGCGGCCCGGACAGGCGGGCCCGGTGGCGGGCGAGGTCGGCCCCGCTGCATGAGCAGGGGCGCACCCTGCTGCCGAGGAACCCGCACCGGCAAGGGTTCGTGGCGGCCACCAGTTGGAACCGCGCCGGCAACTGGCGCTGGCCCGCGCCCCGCGCGAGCCGGACCGTGCCGTCGACCAGCGGCTCACGCAGCGCGTCGAGCGTGCGGCTGTTGAACTCGGCCAGCTCGTCGAGCAGCAGCACCCCGTGGTGGGCCAGGGTCACCTCGCCGGGTCGCAGGTTGACCCCGCCGCCCAGCAGCCCGGCGGTCGTGATCGAGTGGTGCGGCGCGCGCAACGGCGGCCGCCGCATGAGCCCCGCGCGGCGCAGCAGTCCCGCCGCGCTGTGAATGCACGTGACCGTCAGCGCCTCGGCCGGGCAGAGGTCCGGCAAGAGCAGGACCAGCAATCGGGCCAGCCGCGTCTTGCCGGATCCCGGCGGACCGACCAGCAGCATGTGGTGGCCTCCGGCGGCGGCCAGTTCGGCCGCCCGCGCCGCCAGCGGCTGCTGGGCGAGCTGCAGACCGGCCGCGTCGGCTTCCGACCCGCCGATGTCCGGCGTTGCCGGCGAAGGCGCCGTGGACGCCGCGCTTCGGTCGGCGCCGGCGCGATCGGGGCGCACGCCGCCGAGGAACCAGCGCACGGCCTCGCCGAGCGTCTGCACCGGCACCACGGACACGCCGGGCACCAGGCCCGCTTCCCACGCCTGGCTGGCCGGCACCGTCACCAACGTCTCGCCGCGATCGCGCGCGGCCAGCACGATCGGCAACAAGCCGCGCACGGGCCGCACCTCGCCGAACAGCGACAGCTCGCCGAGCAACAGGCCACGATCGGTCCGATCGCCCGGCTCGCCGAGGCGCGACCGCTCGGCCGCGATCAACGCCACGGCGATGGCGAGGTCGTGCCCCGACCCTTCCTTGCGCTCATCGGCCGGCGCGAGGTTCACCGTCACGCGGCCGGCCGGCAAGCGATAGCCGCTGTTGCGCACCGCGGCGAGCACGCGTTCGCGGCTCTCGCGCACCGCGGTGTTCGGCAGTCCCACGAGGTGGAACGCGGGCAGCCCGCGGCAGAGGTCCACCTCCACGGTCACCGCGCAACCATCGATGCCCTGCAGACCGCCGGTTCGCACGACCGTGCTCATGCCGCGTCACCTCCGGCGGCTTGGCCGCAAGCAGCGCGCCCGACGCCGGCGACCAGCCAGGCGACCGTGATCCGACGCCGGCATCCGGGCAAGCGGCCACGCCGACGCTCCGGCGCCGTCGTCGGGACGTGTCCACGGCGGGTGTCGGTGGCGGCGGCTCGGCGGCGGCCGGTGGACAGCGCCAGGCGCGCCTCGTGGTCACCGACCATCACGAAGCGAGGGGCCCCCGTTGGGGGGCCCCTCGACGATCAGCGCATCATGGCCGCGGCGGCTGGGCCGCGATGGCCTCGACCGCGGACTAGAGATCCTGCGAACGCACGGTCTTGCGACCGTTGGCGAGCGCGCGCTTCTCGGCGGTCTTGATCAGCTCACGAACCTTGGCGTCGAGGGCGTCGTAGAACTCGCCGCTCACGTTGCACTCCTTGACGGCTTCCTTCGTCTTGCTCTTGCTGATGATCAGGTCGGCCATGAGGGGTTCCTCCCTAGCGCTTCGGGTCTTGGTGGCGCGACCAGAGCCCGCTCGGGGCGCGGCCGCTGCGGGCTCCATCTCGCGAAACGGGGCGCTGCCAGCTTGGTAGCAGCTCTCAGCGTGCCGCCACACAATCGTCTCGACACGCAACAGTGTCAAGCATAAGTTTGGCCACGTAGAATGCCCCGCAGCAGCACGCCGGGGCCTGTTGCTGCCATTTCCCGGGAGTTGTGACCATGAGCACCGACCGTGTCCTGACCTACCTCGCCGACCATCACGACGAGCATGTCGAGCAGCTGTGCGCGTGGTTGCGCATCCCGTCGATCAGCTCGGTCGGCAAGCATCGCGACGACGTGCGCGCCGCCGCGGCGTTCGCCGACGACGAGCTGCGCGCGCTCGGACTGCGGGTCGAGGTCATCCCGACCGACGGTCACCCCCTGGTCTACGCCGAGAGCGAGCAGCGCGCCGACCGCAAGACCATCCTCTTCTACGGCCACTACGACGTGCAGCCCGTCGACCCGCTCGACCTCTGGCACAGCCCGCCGTTCGAGCCCGTGATCAAGGACGGCCGCGTCTACGCGCGCGGGGCCAGCGACGACAAGGGCCAGGTCTACTGCCACCTCAAGGCGCTCGAGGCGTACCTCAAGCAGGGCCTCGACCTGCCCGTGAACGTCAAGCTCATCATCGAGGGCGAGGAGGAGTGCGGCGGCCACGGCATCTACAAGTACACCGAGGCCAACCGCGACAAGCTGGCCTGCGACGCGGTCGTCGTCAGCGACACCACCCTCTACAACGCCGACACCCCGGCGATCTGCTACTCGCTCAAGGGTCTCTGCTACATGGAGATCCGCGTCGACGGCCCGTCGGCCGACCTGCACTCCGGCAGCTTCGGCGGCACCGTGCAGAACCCGGCCAACGCCCTGTGCACGATCGTCGCCGCGCTCAAGGACGAGCAGGGGCGCTGCCGCGTGCCCGGGTTCTACGACGCGGTGCTGGACCTCGACCAGCAGGAACGCGACGCGTTCGCCGGCCTGAACTACACGGACGCCATCCTGCGCGAGCAGACCGGCGCGCCGGCCCCGTTCGGCGAGGTCGGCTACACGACGCTCGAGCGCATGTGGGCGCGGCCGACCTGCGACGTCAACGGGATCATCGGCGGTTACGGCGGCGAGGGCGCCAAGACGATCATCCCGGCCTACGCCGTCGCCAAGGTCTCCATGCGGCTGGTGCCCGAGCAGGACCCGCCGACCATCGCGGCGGCGTTCCAGCGCTACGTGCAGTCGATCTGCCCGCCCGGCGTCACCTGCCGCGTGGACAACCTGCACAACGCCAGGCCGGTGCTGGTCAAGCGCGGGTCGCCGCTGATGCAGGCGGGCTTGCGCGCGCTGCAGGGCGGCTTCGGCGCCAAGCCGGTGTTCATCCGCGAGGGCGGCTCGATCCCGATCGTCGGCACGTTCCAGGCGAGCCTCGACGTGCCCGTCCTGCTGCTGGGTTACGGGCTGTCGACCGACAACATCCACAGCCCGAACGAGTCGTTCGCGTTGCGGAACTTCGCCGGCGGCTGCCGCACGTCGGCGCTGCTGCTGGCCGAGGCCGCGCGGGCCGATTGACGGCGCCGGGGCAGCGCGTATTTGACACGGCCCCTGCCTGCGGGTAGTTTACCCGGCTCGGGCGTCCCCTTCGTCTAGTGGTTAGGACACCGCCCTTTCACGGCGGCAACACGGGTTCGAACCCCGTAGGGGACGCCAAGCTCGCCTCCCGCCAGAAACACCATGTCCAGCGACCGCCAGAGCCGTCACGGGATCGCCTACGGGCTCGCCGCCTACCTGTGGTGGGGTCTGTGCCCGTTCTACTTCAAGGCCGTCGCGCACGTGCCGGCGCTCGAGGTGCTCGCCCATCGCGTCGTATGGTCGTTCGTGCTGCTGGCGCTGCTGCTGTGGCGCCGGGGCGACCTCGCCGCCACGCTCCGCCTCTGCCGCGACCGTCGCCTGCTCTTGACGTTGACCGTAACCACGCTGCTGGTCGGCGCCAACTGGCTGATCTTCATCTGGGCCGTGGCCAACGCGCGCGTGACCGAGGCCAGCCTGGGCTACTTCATCAACCCGCTGGTCAACGTCGCGCTGGGCATGCTGATCCTGCGCGAGCGGCTGCGGCCGTTGCAGTGGGCGAGCCTGGGCCTGGCCACCGCCGGCGTCGTGCTGCTGAGCGTGCGCATGGGCGGCCCGCCGGTGATCTCGCTCGCGCTTGCCTTCAGCTTCGGGTTCTACGGGCTGCTGCGCAAGCTGGCACCGGTCGGCGGCATGGCCGGCCTGGCGATCGAGACGGCGCTGCTGGTGCCGCTGGCCATCGGCGCGTGCATCGCCTGGCAGGTCGGCGGCACGCTGGTGTTCGGCGCCACCGGCGCCGGCGACGCCCTGCTGCTGGCCGCCAGCGGCCTGGTGACCGCGTTGCCCCTGGTGTGGTTCGCCAACGGCGCGCGCCGCCTGCGTTACGCGACGATGGGATTCCTGCAGTTCACGGCGCCCACGTTGCAGTTCCTGCTGGCGGTCGTGGTGTTCGGCGAGCCGCTGGGCAGCGCCCGGTTGACCAGCTTCATGCTGATCTGGGGCGCGCTGCTGATCTTCAGCGCCGACCTCTGGCGCCACGGCCTGCGGCAGCGGCACCTGGCCGCCGCCGCCCCGGCGCGGTCATAACCAGCCACGACGCTTCAGCCAGGTGAGCATGCCACCGGCCACGCCCACGCAGAGCAAGCCGAACAACGGATAGCTCCACTTCCAGGCCAGTTCCGGCATGTAATGGAAGTTCATGCCATAGACGCCGACCAGGAAGGTCAGCGGGATGAACAGGGTGCCGATCACGGTCAGCACCTTGATCACCTCGTTCATCCGGTTGCTGACGCTCGACAGGTAGAGGTCCTGCAGCCCGGTGAGGATGTCGCGGTACGACTCCACCGCCTCCGCCACCTGGATCGTGTGGTCGTAGAGGTCGCGGTAGAACACGCGCGACGCCTTCTGCACCAGCGGCGAGTCGCCCCGCTCGAGCCCCGCGGCCACCTCGCGCAGCGGCCACACGGCGCGCCGCAACAGGATCATCTCCCGCTTCAGGCCGTGGATCGCCGCCAGGTGCGACTGTTCCGGCGCCTCCAGCAGGGCCTCCTCCAGCTCCTCGATCCGCTCGCCCATGCTCTCGATCACCACGAAGTAGCTGTCGACGACCGCGTCGAGCAGCGCGTAGGCGAGGTACGCCGCGCCGGCGGTGCGGATGCGTCCCTTGCCCTGGCGGATGCGGTGGCGCACGCCGTCGAACACGTCGCCGGGCTGCTCCTGGAACGTCAGCAACCAGCGCGGCCCGATCACGAGGCTGACCTGTTCCGAACTCAGGCCTCCGCGCGTTTCGTCGTAGGTGATCATGCGGCAGACCAGGTAGACGTAATCCTCGTAGTCTTCGAGCTTCGGCCGCTGGTGCGTGTTGACGATGTCCTCCTGCACCAGCGGGTGCAGGCCGAAGTGGTCGCCGAGGCGCCGCAGCCCGTCCGTGTCGTGCAGCCCCTCGATGTTCAGCCAGGTCAGCTGCCCGGCGTCGCGCACGGGCAGGGCGGCGTCGACGTCGGCGAGGTCGTGCTCGTCGCAGTGTTGCGGATCCATGGCCATGGCCTGCAGGGTCATGCGCTCGACCTTGCGTGGGCCCACGAATTCCACGGTGCCGGGAGCGGCCCCCACCCGGCCTCGTCGTGTGCGGAAGAACTGGGGCATGCGCCGACCTCGCCGTTACGGCCCGCGGCGCGCCACGGGACGTGGCACCGCCTGCCGCGATTCTCCGCGGCAGGCGGCGTGGCGTCAACGAGACAACGGCGGCGCTCAGTCGCGGGGGATCGTGTCGATCTTCGCGGCGAGGATGAAATCCGACTCGGTCAGGCCGTCGATCTTGTGCGTCCAGATCTCGACCTCGACCCGCCCCCAGGTGAAGGTGATGTTCGGATGATGCCCTTCGGCCTCGGCCACCTCGCCGATGCGGTTGACGAACCGCAGCGCGGTCAGGAAGTCCTTGAACGGATAGACCCGGCGCAGGTGGTGGCCGAGGATCACCTCCCAGCCCGCGAGCTGCGCGTGCAGCTTCTCGATCTGGTCGGCCGCCAGCGGCGGGATGCCGCCGCTGCACGGGATGCACTTCTTCTTGGCCAGCTCGCTCATGGCTCGCTCCTAGGTTCGGTGTGGTCAGGCACCCGGCGCGTCGGCCAGCTGCACGAACGCCTCGCGCAGCCGCGCGGCGATCGCCTCGGCCGAGTGCCCCTCGATCTGCTGCCGCGGCACGTAACGCGCGACCTCGCCGTCGCGCAAGACCAGGAAGCAGGGGCTGCTCGGCGCGAGGTCGGGATAGTGCTCGCGCAGGCGGGCGGTGGCCTCCGGATCCTGACCCGCGAACACGGTCGCGCGGCGCGGCGGGCAGGCCGGCTCGCCCACGGCCAGGCTCAGGGCCGGCCGCGCGTTGCCGGCGGCGCAGCCGCAGACCGAGTTCACGAAGACCAGGGCCGGACCGGCGCGGTCGGCCAGGAATGTGTCGACGTCGACCGGCGTGCGCAGCTCGGCGACCCCCAGACGGGTCACCTCGTCGCGCATCGCCTGGGCCATCAAGCCGGACATGGGCATGGGGCGCTCCTGTTCTTGGCGCCCGGGCACGGCGGCGGCGACGCCAGGGCGCGTATTGTTGACCGTTTTCGTCATGTTGACCCAAGCTACACGCAACCCGCCCGCCCGCAAGCCGGTCACTTGGTGACCGGCACGGTCTCCAGCAGGAACTCGCCGTACATCGCCGCTTCGCGGCTCTTGAGGTCGGCAAAGGCCCGCGCCCTGGCGATCGCGGTGTAGAGGCCGTCCCGGTCGTCGCGTGAAAGCGACGCGGTCTGCTCGAGGCGCCAGATCACCGCGGCCACGGCGCTGTCGGGCGCCGCGAGGATGAGGTCGAGGGTCGCCTGGGTGCCGAGCATCAGCACCAGCGGCGCCGGCAGCATCGCGTCGGGCAGGTCGATCACCGGTCGGGGACGGCCGATCGCCGTGTCGGCCGACCAGGCCGACTGCCACCAATCGGCAGGCAGCCAGGGTTCGTCGCGCCGGTCTGCGGTCGGCGACGGGTCGTCGACGCGCGGGCGGGCCTCGACGACCGGCGGCGGCAGCACGATGATCCACGCGATGGGGGCGACCGTGCCGTCGGCCGCCGGAGGCGCGCGCCGCGCCGACGGCGCGGGCCACCACCAAGCCCACCAGGCGGGCGGCATCAACGAGGCCGCCAGAAGCAGCACGAAGGCGCCGGCGAGGCTCGCCGGCCAGGTCCAGCGCGGGCGGTCGTGGGGCAGCAGGGCCGGCATGCGCACCAGTACGCGTCTTCAGGACCTTGGTTCCCGCCCGCGGTCGGACGGCGACCCGCCCAGGCGGGCCAGGCGGCCGCCATGCAGCGGGGCGGGCGCGCCGGCGACGACGAGGGCGAGGTCGTCGGTCAGCGACAGGGCGCGGCCCCGGGCCAGCGGCGGCGGCAGCGCGGTCGGGTCGGCGGTGTCCGGCAACCCCTCCGCCCAGACGGCCACCTCGCGGCCGGCATCGCCCCAGGCGGCCCGGTACGCCGCGACCAGCGGCCCGGCGCCGCTGGTCCGCAACTCCTCGAGCCGGGTCCACAAGGATTCGAGCAGGGCGGCGGCGACCTCGCCGAGGATGACGGCCGACGCCGCCTCGTGGTCGTGCAGGCAGGTGACCGCGGGCACCGAGAGGGTGGCCGCGACCGGCGGGGCGACCGCCACGTTCAGCCCGATGCCGATCACCAGGCCGAGCAAGCGACCGCCACGCGTCTGCGCGGAGACCAGCACGCCGCCGACCTTGGCCTCGCCGATCATGATGTCGTTGACCCACTTGAGCCGGGGCGAGAGCCGGGGCGCGCAGGCCGCCAGCGCGTCGATGACCGCGACGGCGGGCAAGGCCGGCACGGCGGCCGCCGAGGCGGCGAGGTCCAGGTCGACGGGCACCACGCCGCTGAGGTGCAGGTTGCCGCGCGCGGCCAGCCATGGCCGGCTGCGGTTGCCGTGGAAGTCGCGACCTTCGAGCGCCAGGGCCGCGATGGGCTCGGCCACGCCCGCCGGCGCTCGCGCGGCCTCCAGCAGCACGTCGTACTGGGAAGAGGGCGCCCGGTCGACCACGACGAGGTGCCGCCACCCGCCGAGCGACCGCTCTGGGCGGCCGAGTAGCGGCGCCGACCTGCCGGACGCCAGCATGCCGCGCGCGAGGCGGGCGCCCGGGGCGGTCGCGATCGCGCCGGCGAGGTCGGCCGGCACGAATCCGGGCTTGACGCCGCCCGGTCCGGCCAGGGAATCTAGGCGGTCACGCCGCCAGTCGGCGAGGTCGGTCCAGATCAGCATCGGCGCCCCTTCGGACCCGCACCACGCGGGCCAGGCGGCGATGATGCACCATGGCCGTCGCGCTGCCAAGAACGCGCTGCCAGGACCGCGCTGCCCAGAGCCGCTCGGCCCGAGCCCACCGAGGAGGATGCATGCGAACCCCGCGCCAACGCCCTCACCTGCCGATCGCGCTGATCGTCGTGCTCGTCGCCACGACGGCTCAGGGCGGCGGTTTCAGCATCTACGAGGCCGGCGCTCGCGCCACCGGCATGGGCTGCGCCGTGACGGCCTCGATCGACGACGGCTCCGCCCTGTTCTACAACCTCGGCGCGCTGGCCTTCATGCCGGGCACCGTGGTCGACGTGGCGCTGATGCCCGTCATCCCGCGCTCGCGGTACCGGCAGGCCGAGCCGCCGACGCCCGGCGCCACGGGCAGCACGGTGGACCAGAGCTTCCCGATCCCGGGCTTCGGCATCACGCACAACCCTGGCGGACGCCTGTCGTATGGGCTGGGCGTGTACGCGCCGTTCGGTCTCGGCGTCGAGTGGCGTGACCCGGAATCGTGGGTCGGCCGCTTCACCAGCTACGACGTGGACCTCGCCACGATCTACATCACGCCGGCGCTGACCGTGCGGCTGACCGACCAATTGGCCGTCGGCGTGGGCGCCGACATCGCCTGGCAGCACATCCAGCTGAACCGTTTCAACGGCCAGGCCTTCGGCGGCGGCAGCGCGCTGATCAACGTCGTGGACGTCAACCTCGAGGGCACGAGCAAGCTGAACGTGACGCCGACCTTCGGCGTCATGTACCGCCCGCACGAGCGCTGGTCCTTCGGCGTCATGTACCACCACCGCAAGACCATGAAGTACGAGGACCAGGAAGGCACGCTGACCAACATCGCGCCCGACGACCTGCGCGGCGCGGTGGACGCGACCCTCGACGCGCTCGCCGGCGAGGTCGGCCTCCGCACCTACAGCTTGGCCACCGAGCTCAACCTGCCGCACATCCTGGCGCTCGGCGCGGCTTACCGCGCGCACCCGCGCCTGCTCGTGGAGCTGAACGCCGTGCACTTCGGCTGGTCGCACTTCGACGAGCTGGAACTGCGCTTCGATCCCGATCCCACCGGCGCGCTCTCCAGCGTGATCGCCGAGCATTACGAGGATCGCTGGCAGTGGCGCCTCGGCGTGGCCTACGACCTCGCGGCGCGCTGGCAGCTGCTGGCCGGCTACACGCGCGACAACACGCCGCAGCCGATCGAGAGCATGGGGCCGCTGTTGCCCGACGCCGACCGCAACGACTGGTCCGTGGGCGTCATGTACCGCACCGGCCCCTGGCGCCTGACCGCCAGCTACATGGCCGTGCTCAACGAATCGCGCAACAACCTGCGCGACGGCCAGCCCACGATCTTCGCCGACGAGCGCGACGATGCGCGCGCCGTCATGCTGCGCACCATGGAAGCCGGCGCCTACGAGGGGCTGGCCCACATCCTGGCCTTCGGCATCGGCCGCCACTTCTAGGCCCGAGGAGGGAACAACCATGCGCTCTTCCGTGTCCAAGATGGTCAGGCCGCTCGGCGCCGTGATCGCGCTCGGCGCGGTCGTCCTGCTGTCGGCTTGCGACCCCGATCAACCACCCCGCACCGCCCTCGACATCACCCAGCCGGCCGGCCCGGCCGCCCTCGCCCGCTACGTGGCGCTCGGCGACGGCATGACCGCCGGCTTCATGGACGGCGGCCTGACGGCGTCCGGCCAGCTGGCGAGCTACCCGGCCCGCATCGCCGCCAGCCTCGGGTACGACCTCGCCGCCAGCAACGCCCCGCGCTGGTTCGCGCAGCCCTTGATCGCCTGGCCCGGCGTGGGCGTCACCCCGCTGTCTGATCCCTCGCTCGTGGCCGGCGTGCTGCACTGGAACGGCACGACGATCACGCCGGTCGGCACCACGCCGCGCGCCGAGCTGTCGACCACGCTCCTCCTGGCGCGCGCGTACCCCACCCCGTACCACAACCTCGGCGTGCCTGGCGCCACCGCGCTCGACGCGCGCGAGGCGACCGACTCGGCGACCGGGCAGCAGCCGAACAACGCGTTCCTGGACCTCATCCTGCGCAACCCGACCTTCGGCGACGTGGCGATGCTCGGCCAGGCGATCGGCCAGGGCCCGACGCTGGCCACGGTCTGGTTCGGGACCAGCGAACTCTTGGCCGGGGCCATGTCGGGACAGCCGGAGATCGGCGTCAACATCCTGCCGGCCGCGATGTTCGCCGATCGGCTGGCCGCCGTCCTGGACGGGCTCGGCGACGGCGTCGCAGCGCGCTTCGGCTACCGGCCCGCCATCGTGCTCGGCAACGTGCCGCCCCTGCTGGCGATGCCGTACTTCCTGCCCAAGGCCACCTTCGACGCGATCGTAGGCGCCCCCTACCCCACGGTCGAAGCCGACGCGGCGTACGTCCTGTTCCCCTGGCTCGGTCAGGTGCAAGCCGGATTCTCCGACCCGCTGCCGGCAACGGCCACGCTGACCACCGCGGAGGCCGACGTGGTCGCCGCCGCGGTCGACGCCTACAACACGGCCATCGTCGACCTGGCCGCGACTCGGGACTTCACCGTGGCCGACCTGCACGCCGCGATCACGGGCCTATCCCAGCCGGCGCGCACGCACTTCGTGCTGCTGCTCGGCCAGGGCCTGGATGTGGCGACGGCCGCCGCGACCACCGCCTTCTCCCTCGACGGCCTGCACCTGAACAGCCGCGGCCAGAGCATCGTGGCCAACGCCTTCCTGGCCGCCATCAACACGGGGCTCGACCTCGCCGGCGGCGACGCCCTCGCCCCGGTGGCCATCGCCCCCTGGGACCCCACCTACCCGCAGCCCTGATCCGCCCGCGGGGCGGGCGGCGATCAAGGCGGGCCGGCATCCCAGCCGGCCCGCCTTGCCCCCGGGGCCGGGCAACGATTACTCTGTGCGTCGACACACACCACGAACGGCGCCGCGCGGCGCCACCTCGAAGCGAGGCGAGCGTGAACGGTCAGGGCTGGCGGCGGCTGGGTCGTTATGGAGAACAGATGGGCATCCCGCCCGCGGTGTTCGTGCTCTTGCTGGCGAACCTCGCCGTGGCCGTCCTGCGCTTCGTGATGGCAGGCGTCGGCCGGGTGGACCCGCTCGGCAACTGGTTCTCGTTCATCCCCTACCTGGCGATCAACAAGCTGCAGGTCTGGCGCTTCGTCTCGTACATGTTCCTGCACGGCGACCTCATGCACCTGTTCTTCAACATGCTGGGGTTGTGGCTCTTCGGCAGCCGCATCGAGGCGCTCTGGGGCACGCGCACGTTCACCCGCTACTACTTCGCCTGCGGCATCGGCGGCGCCGTGCTGTACGGGCTCTTCTCGCTGACCGGGATCGCCTCGGTGATCCCCATGGTCGGCGCCTCGGGCGCGATCTACGGCATCCTGCTCGCGTTCGGCCTCGCGTTCCCGACCGCCGTGATCTTCGTCTTCTTCATCCCGATGCCCGCGCGCATCGCGGTGATCGTGTTCGCGGTGCTGTCGTTCCTGGGCATCGGCGGCGCCAACGTGGCGCACCTCGCCCACCTCGGCGGCATGGTGGCCGGATTCGTCTTCCTGTGGATCTATACCGGCGGGCGCCCCTCGCAGGTGCCGCGACTGCCGCGTTCGGCCGCCGCCCGCGGCGGTTTCCGCCCGGCCGGCGGGCCGTCCGCGGGGCCGGGCGTGCCATACCGCGGCGGCGGCGGATCGTTGCTGACACAGCTTTACCAGCAGTTCGTGCGCTGGCGCACGCGCCTGCGCCTGACCCTGGTCTCGGGGAGCAAGCCGCGGACCGGCGGCGGGGCGAACGGCGCGAGCGGGGCCGGCCGCGGCGGCAATGGCCGTCCCGGCGGCGCCAGCTTGCAGCGCGTGGACGAGATCCTGGAGAAGATCTCCCGCGAGGGTCTCAAGAGCCTGACGCCCGAGGAACAGGACATCCTGCGACGCGCCAGCAAGCGCGACTGAGCGAGTACGACTGAGCGAGCACGAGCCGGGGCGGCGCCGCTCAGCGCCGCATCCGCCCCCGCGCCTTCTTCTCGAACTCGGCGATCAGGTCCTTCTCGGTCTCCAGCGAGATGATGCGGAACTCCTCGACGTGCAGGCTGGCGTCGTCCATGACGTTCAGCTCGAGGTCGAAGGTGCGGCACAGCTCGCGGAAGTGCTCCGACCGCTCCTCCAGCAGGAAGAGCGCCAGCAGCGGGTTGGCCTGGATCTGCAGGCGCCGCTCCCGCGTGACGATCGCGATGCGATGCACCAGGCGCTCGATGCTGTTGCTCTGCGTCTCGAGCGACATCACCTTGCCGGTGCCGCTGCAGTAGGGGCAGGGGTCGCTGAGCTGGCTGAGCAGCGACGGGCGCACACGCTGGCGACTCATCTCCACCAGGCCCAGGCCGGAGATCGAGAAGACCTTGGTGCGGGCACGGTCGCGCTTGAGGTGGTTGCGCAGCTCGAGCAGCACCCGCCGCTTGTTGTTCTCGTTCTCCATGTCGATGAAGTCGATGACGATGATGCCGCCGACGTCACGCAGCCGCAGCTGCCGGGCCACCTCGGCCGCGGCCAGCATGTTGGTCTGCAGGATGGTCTCTTCCTGGTTGTGCTTGCCGGTGAAGCGGCCGGTGTTCACGTCGATGGAGATCAGCGCCTCGGTGGGCTCGATGATCAGGTACCCGCCCTTCTTGAGCCAGACGCGCTTCTCGAGGCTCTTCTTGAGCTCGGCCTCGATGTCGTAGTGGTCGAAGATCGGCAGGTCGCCGGTGTACAGGCGGATGCGCTTCTCGAGCTCGGGGGCGAAGGTGCGGGCGTACTCGAGCAGCTTGAGCTGGTCGACCTTGTCGTCGAGGATCAGTTCCTCGACGTCTTCCTTGAAGATGTCGCGCACCAGGCCGACCACCAGGCCCACATCCTCGTGCACCAGGGCGGGCGCGACGGCGGTCGCCGAGGTCTCGCGGATCTTCTGCGTGAGGTCGTCGAGGTACCGCACGTCCTTGCGGATCGCGTCCTCGCTGCACCCCTCGGCCGCGGTGCGGATGATGAAGGCGCCCTTGTCCGGCCGGTGCTGCTGCAGGTACTGCTTCAGGCGCACGCGCTCGCGGCGGTCGGCGATCTTGCGCGAGACGCCGATGTGCCGACCCTTGGGCATCATCACCAGGTAGCGTCCCGGCAGCGAGAGGTCGGCCGTCAGGCGTGGCCCCTTGGTCGAGATCGGCTCCTTGGTGACCTGCACGACGATGTCGTCGCCGACCTTGAGCATGTCGCCGATATCGGGCACCGGCTCGTAGCGGCCGCGGCGGCGGTCGCCGGCGGGCTCCTCGTCGTCGTCGTCGTCGTCCTCGCCGGTGCCGCTGTGCACGACGTCGCTGGCGTGCAGGAAGCCGGCCTTCTCCAGGCCGATGTCCACGAAGGCCGCCTGCAAGCCCGGTTTGACCGAGGTCACCTTGCCCTTGTACAGGTTGCCCACGATGCGGCGGGCGTCGGCGCGTTCGATGAGCAACTCGACGACC
>CAZVWL010000009.1:0-30591 GCA_964630845.1 uncultured Fibrobacteraceae bacterium | reverse complement strand
AGTACTACTGGGGGGAAGTGGAGACGCGGGCTCTGAAGGTGAACCGGCGGCACGAATTGCGGTATGCTGCTTGAAGAATGAGAGTTACGCCAGTCCCTGAGGGGGAAACACAATCTTCGCGGAATAACTTTTCAGTCCAGCTCGCGCACCAGCTCGACGACCTGGCTGGCGTCGTTCATCACGTAGAAGTGCACACACGGAGCCCCGCGCGCGATCAGGTCGCGAGTCTGCTGCAGGGCCCAGCGCCGGCCGATCTCCGGCGCGTGCTTCGGGTTGGCCTGGACCTCGTCGGCGAGCGCCTCGGGGATCGTCACGTGGAAATGCCGCGGGATGGTCGCGAGCTGCCGCGCGCTGTCCAGCAGCTTCAGACCGGGGATGATGGGCACCGTGATGCCCGCCTCGCGACAACGCTGCTCGAATTCGATGAAGTAGGCGTTGTCGAAGAACAGCTGGGTGACGATGTACTGGGCGCCGGCCTCGATCTTCTCCTTCAACCGCTGGATGTCCGTCTTGAGGTTCGGCGCCTCGAAGTGTTTCTCCGGATACCCTCCCACGCCGACGCACATGTCGATCGGCGCGCTGCCTTCCAGCTCGTCCAGGTACCGACCCTGCCGCAGGTCTGCCAGTTGCGAGACGAGGTCGGCCGCGGTGCGGTTGCGTGTGCGGTGCGGGTCCACGCGTCCCACGTAGTTCGGCACGTCGCCGCGGATCGCCAGCACGTTGGTGATCCCCAGGTAGTTCAGCTCGATGACCGCGTCCTCGGTCTCCTCGCGGGTGAACCCGGCGCAGAGCAGGTGCGGCACCGTGTCGATGCCCCAGCGGTTCTGGATGATGCCGCAGATCGAGATCGTGCCCGGCCGCTTCTTGCGCACCCGCCGGCGGATGGTGCCGTCCGCCCGCTCCTCGTACTCGGCCTCGGCGGCGTGGCTGGTCACGTCGATGAAGGGGGGCTTAAGCGGCGCCACCTGGGCGACGATATCGATGATATCGCGGACGCTGCCGCCTCGCTTGGGCGGGATGATCTCGAAGCTGAACAGCGTCTGCGTGGCGCGGTCCAGGTGCTCGGTGACGCGCATGGATCGAAACTCCCCGATCAAGGATCGCCCAGGCCGTCCGGGGACGGTCCAGCAGTAGTAGTCACAGGCGTACGGATCGTCAACAACGAGGTCCCGTTCGTGCAACAGTGTACCACATCGCCGCTTACCCGCGATCAGCTCGCCGACGACGTCCTCGGCGAGTGGCAGAACCTCATCGACACGACCGCCGCCATCTTCGGCGTGCCGGCCGGGCTGATCACCCGGGTCGACGGGCCCCGGATCGAGATCCTCCTGGCGAGCACGACCACGGGCAACCCGTACCCCGCCGGCGCCGACGCGCCTTACCCGGACTCCGGGTGGTACTGCGAACATACCCTCAAGACCCGCCGCCTCAACCTCGTCGCCGACGCGCTGGCCGACCCCGCCTGGCGCGAGAACGACGCGGTGAAGGCGTTCAACATGGTCTCCTACCTCGGCCTGCCGGTGCTGCGGCCGGACGGCGGCGCCTTCGGCACGGTCTGCTTTCTCGACGACAAGGCCAACCCACACAACGACCTGCACATCGCGCTGCTCCACCAGGTCAAGCGCATGGTCGAGCTTTCGCTGCGCATCATCTACGACCGTGCCGTGATCGACCGCCAGGAGAAGCTGATCGCCGGCCTCAGCCGGATCTATCCGATCTGCTGCTACTGCAAGCAGGTCCGCGAGCACGACGGCGCCTGGGTGCAGGTGGAGAAGTACGTCGAGAACGTCACCGGTTCCTTGCCTTCCCACGGCATCTGCCCGGCGTGTTACGACCGGGAGCTGGCGAAGCTTTGACGCCGCGCGTTCCGTCGGCTGCTCGGCCGATTCAGGCACCCCTTCCCGGCTCGTAGGCCAGGCTGGGCGCCAGCCAGCGCTCGGCTGTCGCCAGGTCCCAGCCCTTGCGGCCGGCATAGTCCACCACCTGGTCGCGGCCGATGCGACCCAGCCCGAAGTACTGCGCCTCGGGGTGGCTGAAGTACCAGCCGCTGACCGCCGCGCCCGGCACCATCATGCAGCTCTCGGTCAGCTCGATGCCGATCCTCTCGCGCGCGTCCAGCAGCGCCATCAGGGTGGGCTTCTCGGTGTGGTCGGGGCAGGCCGGATAACCCGGCGCGGGCCTGATGCCGCGGTACTGCTCGCGGATGAGCTTCTCGTTGTCCGGATCGGGGTCCGGCTCGTATCCCCACAGCTCGTGCCGCACCTGCCAGTGCAGGCGCTCGGCGAAGGCCTCGGCCAGCCGGTCGGCCAGGGCCTTGACCAGGATCGCCCGGTAGTCGTCGCCGTCGCGCTCGTAGCGGCGGGCCAGTTCATCGGCGCCGAAACCGGCCGCGACGGCGAAGGCGCCGATCCAGTCGGCGACGCCGCTCTCTTCGGGGGCGACGAAGTCCGCCAGCGACGGGCAGACACCCGTGCGGGCATCCGCGCGCTGCCGCCGCAGGTTGTGCAGCACCGCGCGCACCTCGCGCCGATCCTCGCCGGCGAACACCACGATGTCGTCGCCACGGCGCGTGGCCGGGAACAGGCCGGCCACCCCGCGCGCCTGGATCAGGCGCTCCGCCTGCAGCCGGTCGAGCATCTCCTGCGCATCGACGTACAGGCGGCGGGCCTCGGGCCCCACCTCGGGCCGTTCCAGGATGTCCGGATAGCGGCCCTTGAGCTGCCACGTGTGGAAGAATGGGGTCCAGTCGATGAACGGTCGCAGGAGCGCGAGGTCGACGTCCGGCAGCACGGTCAGGCCGGGCAGCCGGGGCCGGGGCGGCGTGTATGCGGCCCAGTCGGTCTGCAGCGCGCGGCTCCGGGCCTCCGGCAAGGGCACCAGGTCGCGGGCCGACTGTTCCTGCTCGCGCTGCGCCCGCAGGTCGCCGTACGCCACCTTGGTCTCGGTGACGAACGCGGCCACCGCCTGCCGATCCATGAGCTTGCCGACCACGCCGGGCGCGCGCGAGGCGTCGGTCACGTGTACCACGGCGCCGTCGTACGCGGGGTCGATGCGCAGGGCCGTGTGGGCGCGGCTGGTCGTGGCGCCGCCGATCAGCAACGGCACCGTGAACTGCTGCCTTTGCATCTCGCCGGCCACCTGCACCATCTCGTCGAGCGAGGGCGTGATCAGGCCGCTGAGGCCGATGATGTCGACGTCCTCGCGTCGCGCCGTCTCCAGGATCTTCTGCGCTGGCACCATGACGCCCAGATCGATGACCTCGTAGTTGTTGCAGCCGAGCACCACGCCCACGATGTTCTTGCCGATGTCGTGCACGTCGCCCTTGACCGTGGCCAGCAGCACCTTGCCCTGGTTGCGGCCGGCCTGCTTGGCGGCCAGCAACGCCGGCTCCAGCACGCGCACCGCCGCCTTCATCACCCGCGCCGAGCGGATGACCTGGGGCAGGAACATCTTGCCCGCGCCGAAGAGATCGCCCACGGTGTTCATGCCGGCCATCAGCGGCCCCTCGATCACCTTCAGCGGCTCCTGCAGCTCGGCGAGCGCGGCCAGGGTGTCCTCCTCGACGTGGTCGTCCACGCCGTGCACGAGCGCGTGCGCCAGTCGCTCGACCACGGGCCAGCTTCGCCAGGCCTGGTCCTCGACCTCGGCGTGCCGGCGTCCCTGGAAGCCCTGGGCCAGCGCCGTCAGGCGCTCGCCGGCATCCGGACGGCGGGCCAGGATCACGTCCTCGGCGGCCTCGCGCAGCGCCGGCTCGATGTCCTCGTAGACCGGCAAGCGGCCGGCGTTGACGATGGCGAGGTCCAGCCCCGCCTGCACCGCGTGGTAGAGGAAGACCGCGTGCATGGCCTCGCGCACCGCGTCGTTGCCGCGGTAGCTGAAGCTCAGGTTGCTGATGCCGCCGCTGGTCAAGGCGCCGGGCAGGTTGGCCTTGATCCAGCGCAGCGTGTCCAGGAAGTCGAGCGCGTAGCGGTCGTGCTCGGGCAGGCCGGTGGCCACGGCGAAGACGTTGTTGTCGAGGATGACGTCGGTGGCATCCCAGCCCTCCTCGTCGACCAGGATGCGGTAGGCGCGCTCGCAGATCTCGCGCCGCCGCGCCGGCGTGTCGGCCTGGCCTTGCTCGTCGAAGCACATCACGACCGCGGCGGCGCCGTGTCGGCGCACGATGCGCGCCTGGCGCCGGAACTCGTCCTCGCCCTCCTTGAGCGAGAGGGAGTTCACCACGCACTTGCCCTGCAGGCACTCCAGGCCCGCTTCGAGCACCGACCAGCGGCTGCTGTCGATCATCACCGGGATGCGGGCCACCTCCGGATCGGTGGCCAGCAGCAGCAGGAATCGCCGCATCGCGTCGACCGCGTCGAGCAACGGGTCGTCCATGTTCACGTCGAGGATCTGCGCGCCCTGGCGGACCTGCTGGCGGGCCACCTGCAGCGCTTCCTCGAACTTCTCCTCGCGGATCAGGCGCGCGAACTGCCGGCTGCCGGCGACGTTGGTGCGCTCGCCGACATTCACCAGCAAGCTGTCGTCGCGGATGCGCAGGACCTCCAGACCGCTGAGCGCCGTGCCCGGCGGCGGGGCGGGCACGCGGCGGGGCGCCACCCCGGCGACGGCCGCCGCGAAGGCCTCGATGTGCGCCGGCGTCGTGCCGCAGCAACCGCCCACGATGTTGACCAGCCCCGCGCGGGCGAACTCCCCGAGGCGTTCGGCCATCATGGCCGGCGACTCGTCGTAGCCGCCCAGATCGTTGGGCAGCCCGGCGTTGGGATGGGCGGCCACCAGGGTGTCGGCGTAGCGGGCGAGGTCGGCCACGTAAGGGCGCAGCTGGTCGGCGCCGAGCGCGCAGTTCAAGCCCACGGCGAAGGGGCGCGCATGGCGCACCGACGTCCAGAAGGCCTCGGCGGTCTGCCCGCTGAGCGTGCGGCCGCTCTGGTCGGTGATCGTGCCCGAGATCCAGACCGGCACGCGCAGGCGACGCCGCTCGAGCACCGCGTCGATCGCGAACAGGGCCGCCTTGGCGTTGAGCGTGTCGAAGATGGTCTCGACCATCAAGAGGTCGACCCCGCCGTCGAGCAGCGCCTCGACCTGCTCGGTGTAGCTGGTGACCAGCTCGCCGAAGGTCACGTTGCGCAGGCCCGGGCGCTCGACGTCCGGCGACAGGCTCGCCGTGCGGTTGGTCGGCGGGATGCTGCCGGCGACGAACCGCGGCTTGTCCGGCGTGCGCGCCGTCCAGCGGTCGGCCGCTTCGCGGGCGCAGCGGACCGCGGCCAGGTTGATCTCGCGCACTAGGTGCTCGAGGCCATATTCGCCCTGGGAGATCGAGGTCGCGTTGAAGGTGTTGGTCGTCGTGATGTCGGCGCCCGCGGCGAAGTAAGCCTCGTGAATGCCGGCGATGACGTCCGGGCGGGTGAGGCACAGCAGGTCGTTGTTGCCCTTGAGGTCGCGCGGGTGATCGCGCAGCAGGTCGCCGCGGAAATCGGCCTCGCCGAGGCGGGCGGCCTGGATCATCGTGCCCATGGCGCCGTCGAGCACGAGGATGCGGCGGGCGGCGAGGTCACGTAGCTGAGCAAGACGGTCGGCCATGGTCGATCCTGTCCCTTCCGACGATCGCGGGCGATGGCGGCGGCAACCGGCGGTCGGCGATCAGCCGCCGGGATCTCTCGTCGAGCGCGACAAGATAGCTGAGATCCCGTTTGACCGCGCCCCGGGCGGCGTCGGGCGGCGGCCGTCGGGCGCAGGCCCCTGACGCGCGGAAGGCAAGGCCGCGCGGCCTTGCCTTCCTTGAGATCGCCGTCGATGCGTCGTCAGCGGTAGAGGCTCTTGATCCCGCTCAGCGTGCTGGACTCGGTGGCCACCGCCTCGCAGGCCACGCCGGAAGCGAACGTCTTGGAGTCCTCGTCGAAGCCGCCGCTCCAGGCCAGCGACACCGTCGCCGTGCCACGGATCGAATAGGCGCCGGCCGGCAGGTCGACCGACCACACGCCGGTGAACTGGAACGAACGGTAGACGCCGCTGTCTTCAGGGCGCGTGACGACGCCGGTCCAGGCGACGGTCTCGATGACGTTCTGGTCGGCGTCGAGCAATTCGATCGTGTAGGCGAGGTCCGCGGCGAAGGTCCCGGTCCGGAAGCGGACGGTGAGGTCCAGGGTCCAGCCCTCGCAGCGACCGTCGATCGCCGGCTGGCCGTCGAAGTGCGTCGCCGAGGCCACGGCGGGCACAAGGCCGATGGCGATGATCGCGAGCAACATGGCAGTCCCGATGCGCATACAGATGTCCTCCCATGGAGAAACCTCGCCGACCGGCAGCACCATGCGCCGTGCGGCGTTGTTCAACGGGATGATCATACCATAAGAATAATATCATTAGCAAATGCGTTTTTTAATGCCTATAAAACAACTCAGCGCACCATAATGGCAGAAAAGCCAGTGCCCAGGAGACTGTTGCCCGCGGGGCGAAACCGCTTGGCTCCCAACAAATTGTCTCTCAGGTCATGTTTTTTGAGGCTTTTTCCGAGCAGCGGGAAACAGCACGTTGTTCAAGATCAGCCGGTAGCCAGGTGACGTGGCGAACAGTTCGAGCAGCGTCGGCGGGTCGCCGACACGGTGCTGATAGTCCTCCGGGTCGTGGCCGCCCAGGAAGGTGAACGTGCCCTGGCCTCGTTTGCCGTGCAGGTACTTGACCTCCTCGGTGCCGTCGACCTTGGCGAGCTGGATCACCGACCGCTTGAGGAATCGGTCGAAGAACCCGGTCGACTGACCCATGAAGCCGTTGATCACCGAGACGTGGTTCTGCGTGAGCATCGCCGGGACGGGGTCGTACTTGGCGGCGAAGTCGAAGAGGGTGAAGTAGTCGGCCTCCGCCCCGCGCATGTTCGCGTAGTCGCTGGTGTCCAGCTCGCTGAACTCGTAGATCAGCGGGTTGGTGATGAGCATGAAGTTCTCGAAGGCGAAGGTCGCCGAATAATCGACCTTCGCGCGCCAGTCCGGATCGATCGGCGTGCCGTCCATGGGCTCGGGCACGATGTCGACGCCGTTGAAGGCCAGGGCGATGTCGAGCGTGTCGGTGGCCGAGCACATCGCGAACAGGAACCCGCCTTGCTCGACGTAGTCGCGGATCGCCGCGGCCACCGCGTGCTTCAGCTGCCAGACCTTCGCGAAACCGAGTTCCCGGGCGAGGGCCTCGAGCATGGCGACCTGCTCGAGGTACCACGGCTGCAGGCCGAAGCTGCCCCAGAACTTGCCGTATTGGCCGGTGAAGTCCTCGTGATGCAGGTGCAGCCAGTCGTACTCGAAGAGCCCGCCGCGCAGCACCTCGCGGTCGTAGACCGTGTCGTAGGGGATCTCGGCGAAGTCGAGCGCGAGGGTGACGGCGTCGTCCCAGGGGGGCATGTCGGGAGGCGAGTAGACCGCGATCCTCGGCGGTTTTTCCAGCAGGACGGCATCCATGTTCTCCTGCTGAACCGTCTGGTGGATGGCGGCGACCTCGGCCTCGCCGAGGGTCTGCACCACGATGCCGCGCAACCGGGCGTCGACGCGCGCGCGCGGCGTGTCCTGCATCAGGAAACTGCCGCCGCGGTAGTTCAGCAGCCAGGTGACCTTCTCGCCCGCCTCCAGGCTGCGGTAGGCATGGCCGTAGGCCTTCAGGTGCTGCTGCTGCGCGAGGTCCATGGGGATCAGCAGGTACGCCGCCTGGGCGGGCGCGCTCGCAACCGGTAGGCCGCAGCATAGCATCGCCAGGGCCAGGGCGACGACGGCGAATCCGGTCCGCGGCGTCCGCCGCGCGGCAGGCTCGGTGCTCGACGGGCACGTCATGGCAGGTTCCTCAGGCGTTGGCGAACTTCCGCCGCGAACAGGTAGTCGGGGTACTGCACGAGCAGGCGCTCGTACTCGCGGCGCGCCGCCTGCGGGTCGCCGCGCTGGGCCGCGAGGATCTCCGCCCTCCTTGCCAGCGCGCGCGGCGCGAGGCGGCCGCCCGGCAGGTCCAGCGCGATGCGATCGAGCTGCTCGAGCGCGGCGTCGGTGCGGCCGGCGGCCGCGTGCAGGTCGGCCAGCTCGAAGCGGGCGTGCTCGAGCAACGCCTGCCGTTGCGATTGGTCGACCTGGCGCACGGCGCGGTCGACGTATCGTTCCAGCGCCACGCGTTGCGAATCGGGCTGCGCCGCGAGCTGCCACCAGACCGTCCGCGCGTAGCGGGCCAGCAGGTCGAGGCCGCCGGTCTTGTTCTGCAGTTCCTCGGCGACCAGCAGGCCGAGCGCGAGCGCGTCGTTGGCGTACGGGGCCGCGGGGTTGTCGAGGGCCACGGCGGCGAAGCGGTCGCGCGAGGTGCCGAAATGGCCCTGGGCGAGGTCGAGCTTCGCCAGCAGGAAATGGGCGTGGCCGGCGGCCTCGCGGAAGTCGGCGTCGCGACCCAGGCTGGTCAGCACCCGCCGCGCGCGCGACGAGTCGCCGGCCGCGAGGTAGGTCTCGCCGAGCGTCAGGCGGGCGAGCGCGACGCCCGGCAAGGGCAGGTCGAGGTCCAGCAGCAGGTGCTCGAGGCGCCCGGCCGCGCCGAGCGGGTCGCGCAGGCGGTCGCGGCTGTAACGCGCCAGCTGGATCTGGGCCGCGTACAGATGCGACGATTCCGGGTGCAGGCTGTGCACGAGGTCCAGCAGCTGGCCGAACCGCGTCACCGCGCCGCGCGGGTCGCGATCGAGCAAGCCGTGCTCCAGGGCGAAGAGGCAGGTCTCGGCCAGTTGGTCGCACGCGCGCTGGCGCAGGTGCAAGGGCAAGGCAACGTGCTCGGCCAGGCGCGGCAGGACCGCGAGCAGGTAACCGCCGGCGGCTTCACGCTCGGCCTCGTCGACCAGCAGGCCCAGCTCGCGCACGAGCGAACCGGCGTTCTGCAGGACGGCCGCGGCCATGCCCGCCTCGCCCAGACGCGGTTCGACCACGCCGAGCGCCTCGTCCAACCGGCCCTGGACGAGCGCGATGTTCGCCGCCAGGACCGCCAGTTCGGGGCGCGCCCCGGCCTTCGCCGCCCGCTTGACCAGCGCGGTGGTGAAGCCCGGCGGCAGCGGCGGCGCGTCGCTGGCGAGCAGGTCGCGGCGCAGCAGTTGCAGGTTGAGCGGGCTGGCGGCGAGGTCGGCTTCCAGCTCGGTCGCCGACTCATCGACGCGGCCGAGCTGCAGCAGGCACAGCGCGCGGTTCCGCGCCAGGAAGCGCGGGTCGCCGAGCACGGCGCGAGCCGAGTCGAGCAAGGCCACGGCGCCGGCGCAGTCGCCGCCCTGCTGCAGCACCTCGACGGCAATCGAGAAGCCGCCACGCGGTTCGTCGCCGACCAGCAGCAGGAACCGGCGCAGGGCGTCGCGCGCTTCGCGGCCCTCGCCCAGGGCCACCAGCGACGCCGCCAGCTCCCGCCAGAGCCAGGCGTCGCGCGGCGAGGCGGCCAGGGCCTCGCGGCACAGTGCAACCGCGCGGGCGTGGTCGCCGATGCCCTGGGCGATCTGGATGCGCCGGCGGCCCAGCTCGTCGTCGGGCAGGTCGAAGCGCGTCAGGTCCTCCAGCAAGGCATGGGCGCGGCTGTGGTAACCCATGCGGATCAGCTGGTCGATCTGCATGAGCTGCTGCATGACGTGGCTCGAGACGCCCGGCGAGCGCTGCCAGGGCGCTTGCTGCATGGGGACCGGACGCCGCGGTTCGGGCAGCGCCTGGCCGAACACGGCCCCGGCGCCCACCACCAGCACGGCGGCGCAGGCCGCGGCCGCGAGGGCCGCGCGGCGGCAACGACCCGCCCTCATGGCAGCCCGTCCGGTCGGGCGCGGTTGCCGTCGGCATCGCGGCCGGTCGACTCGTGCAGGCGCTGGATCTCGCGGAAATAGTCCCGCACCTGGTCGCGATAAGCGGGCGGCGCTTCCTGGATGGCGCGCCAGCGCCCGGCCTCCGGCGTCGTGGCGCGCGGCTCGGCGCCCAGCGTGCCTTCCTGGCCGGCGAGCACGTCGTCGGCGGTGCGGCTCTCGCGCCGCCGGCTCCAGTCGCGCTCGCGCGAGGCGTTGTGCATGTCGAGCAGGCGCGACAGGATACGTTCCTGGCGGCGCATGACATCGGGGGTGACCAGGCCGCCGGCCATGTCGTCGCCGACCCGCTCCATCTCGCGCGCCAGCTCGCCGAGGTCGCCGAGCAGGCGACCGCCACCCTCCTGCTGCTCGAGGCGCAGGTCCTCCGCCAGATCGCGCGCGCGGCCCGAGAGTCCCTGCTGACCCTGCTGGAGGCGGCGCATGCCGGCGCGCACTTCCTCGGTCTGCCGGTTCTGCTGTCGGCTGAGCTGCTCGGCCAGCGCGTTGAGGCCCGACTGCTCCTGCGCCATCTGCTGGAGCTGCTGGCTGAGCATCGGCTGCGGGCTGCCCGAGCCGCCGCCCTCGCCGGTCATCTGCGCCTGCGTCAGCAGGTTGATCACGAGCTGGTTGAGCGCCGCCAGCGACTGCTCGGATGCCATGCGCGTGCCCTGCGTGCGACCCTCCTGGAGCTGGTCGAGGATGCGGCCGAACCCGGCGATCAGCACGTCGAGCTGCTCGAGCATCTGCAGGACCTCGCGCGGGGCGGCGCCGGCGACGTCGGCGAGGCGATCGCGCAGCGTGGTGGCGCCTTGCAGGACGAGGTGCTGGCGCCGCAGGAGGTCGTCCGAACGCACCTCGCGCAGGCTGGTCGGCACGTCGAGCGCCAGCGCTTCCTGGCGCTCGGAGAGGGCGAGCAGGTCGGCTGCGACGTTGCGCATCTGCTCGGACTGCTCGGTGCGCATGGCCATCTGCATGGCCATCTGGCTGCGCAACAGCACGTTGTAGAGCCCGGCGAGGTCGGACAGCGACTGCTGCATGTCGGCCTGGGCCTTGTCCGACTGGTCGCTCTGCAGGCTCTCGGCGGCCTGCTCCATCTTCTGCCGCGTCTGCTGCTGCTCGAGCTGCTGGAGCGCCTGTTGCAGGGCCTCGCGCATCGCCTCGGCGGCGGCGCTCGGGTCCTCGCCGCGCTCGGCGTCGAGCTGCTCGAGCGTCTCCTGCAGGCGCTGTTCCAGCGAGGCCAGTTCCTGGGCCAGCGCTTCCTGACGCCTGGCCAGATCCTCGGGCGACGGGCCGGGCGGCTGGGATTCCTGCTGGCCGGCGTCGGCGTCGCGGTCGCTCTGGTCGGCGGCCTCGGCGTTGGCGTCGGCGTCCGTCTCGGTGTCCGTCTCGGCGTCCTGTTCGGCGTCCTGTTCGGCGTCGACATCGCCGGCCGCGTCGGCCTCGTCGGCGGCGAGGTCGTCCTGGCGAGCCTGCTGGGTGGTGGCCAGATCCTGCTGCTTGCGGATCAGCTCGGCCGCCAGTTCGGTCAAGCCTTCGAGCTGCTGCTCGCGGGCGAGGTCGCGCAGCATGTCCATGGCGGCGTCTAGGCGGCGCAGCATGTCCTGCTGGGTGCGGTTGAGATCCTCCATGGCGGCGCTCAGCTCGGCGGGCGACATCTCCGCCAGCGCCTCGCGCATGCGCTCGAGCAGTTCCTGCATGCCGTCGCGACGGGCGTCGGCCATCAGCTCGGCGATGCGGTCCATCTGGTCCAGGAGCTGCGGGCTCGTGAGCCGGTTCTCGGCCAGCGCCTCGAGGTCCTGCTGCATGGCCTCGGCGATCCGGCCCAGCTCCGCTTGCAGCTCCTGCTGCCGCTCGATCGCCGACTGCAGGAGCTGGCGGCGATCCCAGTCGGGGACCGGGTTGCGCAGCAGTTCGCGGCGCAGGCGTTCGAGTTCGGCGCTGAGCGATTCCGATCGGGCGCGCATGCCGGCGAGGTCGTCGCGATGGGCCGACTGGGACTCCTCACGCGCGCGCAGGATCTCCAGGCTCGACGGCACCTGCAGGCGCAGGACCGCGGAACGGCCGACGCCTGCCGGGCCCGGCACGCGGTTGTCGCGGGCCTCGAGCACGAGCTCGAGCACGTCGCCCGGCACCAGGCGCAGGCCGCCCGGCTCGAGCGCGAGGTCGAGGCGCAGGCCGGCGTCCACGCCTTCGCGCAGCGTGACCGCCACGGGAAGCGGTCCGAGGCCGGTGTCCCAGTCCCGTCGGCCGGGTACCGGCAGCAGGCGCGTGTCGAGCAGGGGCAGCCGCTGCCAGCCTTCCCGGTCGTCGCGGCGCGTCGGCGATCCCGGCAGATCGACGACCACGCCGACCCGGCCGACGTCGCCGCGCCGCGCCAGCAGATCGACGGCGATCAGGCCGTAGTCGTCCTGCGCCTCGGCTTGCAGCAGCAGCGGGGCCGCCAGCGGCAGGGCGCCGTCGTCGCCGGGCCGCGCCAGCCGCGCGGCCGGCAGACGATCCGGCACCGGGACGACCTCGTAGACCAGTTCGCCCCGGCCCTCGAGCCCGCGCCGGTCGTGCAGGACCGGCCAGAAGCGGCGCGCCTGGTCGACCACGAGGCGGCCCTGCAAGGTGTCGGCCGCCACCGCCAGCGCCAGCGTGTCGCCGGCGGCGGTCACCAGTTCGGCGGCACGCAGCGGCTGGCTCGCCCGGCCGACCAGCTCCACCACGCTGCCGACAGGCGCCTCGAGGTAGGCGGGCAGCCGCGCGAGGTTCTCGACCGGTCGTCCGGTGTACGCCGGTGGCGTCACGCGCGCGGCCAGGTGCTGCAGCAACGGCGGGTGCTGAACGCTGACCAGGCGCTGCTCGGAGACCCTGGCGCCGCGGCGGAAGCGATAGTGCAGGTCCTCGGTCACGGCCGTCAGCGTGGTTTGCCAGCGTTCGAACGGCGCGCCGTGCACCGGATGGGCATCGCCGACGGATGCCGGCAGGGCCGCCTGGGTCTGCCAGTAGCCGGATCCGGCGCGCACCTCGCAGACCACCGGGCCGCCGCCGCCGGCGAGGTCGCGCACCGCGACGGTCAGCGAGGAGCCGGCCGCGACCACGGTCGGGCCCGGTTCGAGGCGCAGGCTGCCTTCCCCGGCCGTCGCCCGCTCTTGCCAGGGCGCCTGCAGCGCCCGGCGGCCGCGCTCCATCGTCTCCGGCGAGGCGCGCTCCAGCCAGACGCCGGCCACGAGCACCAGCCCGAGCGCGGCGAAGACGCCGACCGGCCGCCAGACCGGCAGCAGGCGCGGCAACGAGAGGCTCTCGAGCAGGGTCGCCGCGCGCGCGAGCAGGCGCTCGAGCAACACGGCGCGCACGGGCGTGTCGGCCGACCAGCGGTCGGGGCGCCGCAGCGCCTCCTCGGCGGCCGCCAGCGTGTCGGCGAGGCCGCCGGCGCGGTCGAGCCGCCCGGCCAGGGCGCCGCGCGTGCGGACGCCGCGCCAGGGCCGCCAGAGCAGCGGGTACGCGGCCGCGGCCACCAGCAGCCAGCCGCAGCAGACCAGCGGCAGGCGAACGGCACGCGGCGGCTCCAGCGCGCCGAGGACCACCAGCTGCGCCAGCAGCACGGCACCCAGAAGCGCCAGCCACGTCACCAGGCCGTGCACGAGCAGACGCCACCGGGCCGCCCGATGCAAGCGGGCCAGGCGGCGTTCGTAACGATCGTGCTCGTGGCCGCGCATGAGGCTGGTCACGCTCCGGGCGTCAGGGGTTCGTCAAGCCGTACATCAGGATGTTGCAGGCCATGCGGATCGCCTGCTCGCGGACTTCCGGCGGGTTGGCGTGCACGTCGGGGTCCTCGAGGCCGTCGCCGATGTCGCTCGACCAGCTGTAGTACACAACAAGCCTGCCGGCCCGTTTGATCCCGAAACCTTGCGCCGGATGGCCATCGTGCACGTGGATCTTCGGCAGGCCCGGCAGCTCGTAGAACGCGCGGTAGATCGGGTGGTCGCCGGCGACCGGCTCCAGCTCGTGCTCGGGATACAGGCGGACCATCAGCTCGCGAAACGAGGCGTCGAGCCCGTAGTTGTCGTCGGCGTAGAGCATCCCGCCGGCGTCGAGGTAGCGGCGCAGTTCGGCGACCTCGCCGTCGCTCAGGCCGATGCGGCCGTGGCCCGAGACGTACAGGAGCGGGTAACGGTAGAGGTCCTCGCTGTCGAGCGTGACGACGGCCTCGGTGTCGGCCGTCGGGATGCCGGTGCGCTGGCGGAACTCCCGCAGCCAGTTGGGCAGGCTGCTGGGGTCGCAGTACCAGTCGCCGCCGCCGCCGTAGCGCAGGCGGGCGATGCGCACCTCCGACGCCTCGGGCGCCGGCCGCTGGGCCATGGCCGGTGCAACGAGGCTGCCGAGAAGCAGACCGACCAGCGGCAACAACACGCAGCGGACCATCGTTCACTCCTCGCCGGTGGCGAGCTGCGGGTCGGGCCCCGCCGGTTCGGCACGCCGCAGCGTCACCGTGGCCACCGCACCGGCGCCGTGGGCGCCGCTGACGAGCGTGATCGTGCCGCCCATCATGTCCAGGAGATTGCGGCAGATGGCCAGGCCCAGCCCCGTCCCCTTGCTCTTCGTGGAAAAATAGGGGTTAAACAGTCTGGCGGCCACGTCCGGCGCGATGCCCGGCCCGTTGTCCGTCCAGCGCAGCGCCACCGTCGCCGGCGACGCCTGCCAGGCGACCTCGACCTCGAGGTCGCCGGGCGAGCCGACCGCATCCAGGCTGTTCTGCATCAGGTTGCCGAGCACCTTGACCAGCGAATCGCGGTGCGCGAGCACGGCCGGCACCGGACCGGGCGCCAGGTTGACCCGCGGGCCGTCGTCGACCGACCCGGCCCGGTATCCGGCCACGACGCCGGCGACCAGGGCCGGCAGGTCCACCGGGCCGCATTCCAGTTCCCCGGGCCGCCCGAGCAAGGAGAACTCCCCGGCGATCGAACGCAGCAACGCCACCTGATCGAGGATGCGCTGCACGGCGTCCTCGACGATCTGGTCGCGGCGCGGGTGCCCGTCGCGATGGGCCTGCAGCAGCAGCTGGGCCGACAGCTGGATCGGCGTCAGCGGGTTCTTGATCTCGTGCGCCACCTGGCGCGCCAGCTCGGCGTTCAGGGCGAGCTTCTTGGTGGCGAGGAACTCGGTGAGGTCCTCGCAAACCAGCAGCTGGTGGGGCGCCTCGCCGCCCAGTTCCAGCGGCGCGAGGCCCACCCGCAGCGTGCGCCGCCCGTCGTCGCGCACCAGCTCGCCGCCGAGAGGCGGCAGCTGCGCGGCCACGTCGTGGCGCAGCCGGGACGACCACGCCGCCGGCCCGTCCTCGGCCGGCAGGTCGGGATAGAACGCGGCCATGATCGCCGCCGCCGCCGGGTTCGACGCGGCCAGACGGCCCCGGTCGTCCCACACCAGCACGCCGACGGGCACCTGGTCGAGCACCGCCTGCAGGAAACGCTCGCGCGCCGCGAGCACCGCGCGCGCCTCGCGCAGCCGGTCGCGCATCGTGCAGAAGCCCGTGGCCAGGCGGCCGACCTCGTCGGCCCCGGCCGGTGGCAGCGGCGCGGCGTAATCGCCGGACGCCAGCCGCTGCGTCGCCGCCAGAAGCACCCGCAGCGGGTCGAAGATCTTCCAGGTCAGGACCATCGCCAATCCGAACGCCGCCACCAGGAGCACGGCCGTCAAACCGGCGAGGAACAGCACCATGCGCCGCCGTTGCGACGCGGCGTCGCGTGCGCGATCCGGAAAGTCGACCGTGAGCACCGCCGGCAGGTGGCGCATGGTCAGCCCCTGGTCCGGCATGACCGACAGCGACGGCAAGGCCACGCCGCCGCTCATGCCGGGCCCGCCGGCCCGGACCAGCAGACCCGGCTGACCCGGATGCCGTTCGAACCACGCCATCACCTCGGGCGGCGCGAGCAGCGGATTCTGCGCGCCCAGCACGCGGCCGGGATGGCTCGCCTCGACGACCTCGCCGTCCAGCCGCAGCGTGATCTCGCCCCCCACGACGTCGGCCAGCGCCGGCAGGAGCTGCGCGTCCACCTGCTGCCGGTAGAAGAACGTGCCGGTGGTCAGGGGCCCTTCGAGCACGCCGCCGAGATCCAGGGGGATGACCACGCCGAGGTACAACCCCTCCGGCTGGTGCATGACCACCAGCGGCGCCTGCCGCGCGGCGGCGAGCAGGCCGCGCGACTCGCGTTCGTCGAGATCGCTCAGCGTCTCGTCGAGCAGCAGCTCGCCTTCGGGCCCGAAGACGATCCCCTGGCGCGCCGTGTACGGGCCGAGCGGGCGTTCGCCGGCCAGGCGTCCGGCCAAGAGCTCGGTCACGTAGTCGCTGCCGGCGAGGGCGCGCGCCTGCTCGACCAGCAAGCCGCGGAGCTGGCCGAGGGAGGTCACCAGGCCATCGCGCGTCCGCTCGCGCGCTTCGCGGTCGATCCGCTGGAACGTCTGCCGATCGGCCAGGCTGCCGGCGACCACCAGCAGCACCACGCCGATCGCCAGGTATCCCAGCAGGAAGCGTCCCTGGAACCCCGGCCGCCAGCGCCAGCGCCGGCGCGGGAAGGCGCCGAGCGCCGCCCAGGCGCCCAGCAACAAGACGTCGAGCAGCACGAGGCGACCGATGTCCAGCAGCAGTTCCACCAGACCGCGCCGTTGCAGGCCCAGCAGGAAGCCCTCGCCGGGCGAATCGGCCGTCTGCGGCGGCAGGGGCGCCCAGCGGCACAACCAGCGGCTGCCGTCATGGTCGAGCGTGGCCCACTGGCGCTCGCCCCGACGCAGTTCGTCGACCACGCCGGCCACGGCACCCTGCGGCAGTTCGCCGAACCCGGCATCGAGCCAGCCTTCGTCATCGCCCCGCCACAGCAGAACCGGTCGGTCCACCTCCACGCGCGGCCGGTACCCGCCGACCTGCGCGTCGGGAGCGCCGACGAGCTGGCCGAGCAACGTGGCGATCCGCCGCGACTGCACGGGCAGTTCGAGCCGCAGCCAACCACGGTCGTCGCCCCGCGCGACCTCGCCGCGCAAGATGCGTTCGCGCCCGGTCGGGTAGAGCCGCTCCTCCTCCTGCACGGCAACCCCGCGCTGGCCGGCGTCCAGCACGGCCGCCGGGGCGACCAGCTGCCACGGACCGCGGGTGAGGATCTCGTAGCCGAAGTCGCGCAGGAACCCCGTGGCGAAGAGGCTCGTGGTCTCGCCGGCCTGGTCGATGACCTCCACCAGGCTCGGCAGGCCGAGGTCGCGCATCGCCGATCCCCGCCAGAGGCGGTATGCCGGCGCCTCGCGGCGCAGCGCCCCGCGCAACGAGGTGACAGCGGCGTGGTCGTCGAGATCGGGCTCGGCGGTGGCCATCTCGCCGAGCACGTCCTCGAGCAGGAAGATGATCCAGTCGTCCTGGGGGGTGACGATCTGCTCAGCCTTGCGTTGGAGCCAGTCGCGTTCCGCCTGCTCGTACGCGTGCGACAGGACGGCGTGGTTCAGCAGCATCACGGTCAGCAGCCCCAGCGCCTGCCAGAACGGGCGCGCCGCGCCTTGCCAGCGGTCGGGCACGCCCCCGGCCAGGCGCACCACAAGGCCCAGCAGCACCAGGCCGGCGCCGCAGGATAACAGCAGGATCGTCGCGTGCAGGGCCCAGAACGACCACGACTCGAGGGGCACCTCGAGGCCGATCAGGCGCGCGTTGGCGTTGGCGACCAGCTCGAGCCAGAGCCGGCGCAGCGCGAGCATGGCGACCAGCGCCGCCGGCACGACCAGCAGCAAGCGCGGCCGCCAGGCCGGCACCCCGGCGGCCGCGCGGCGCAGCCGGCGCCAGGCCCAGTGCGCGGTGCCGGCCACCAGCAGCCCGCTGAGCAGGGCGTCGGCGCTCGAAGCGAACCAACCGCCTCCGAAGGTGGTCGCGAAGTAGGCGGGGTCCAGCAGGCTCTCCGGCCGATCGGGCGCGGCCGGCAACCAGCCGGCGGGCATGGCGGCGGCCACCATGCGCCCGAGGTCGGCCCGAGCCCACAGTGCCCGCGCGATCCAGGCGCCGGCCCAGAACGCGCCGCCGCCGCCGAACGCGCCGGCCAGGCAGGCCAGCCCCAACCCCGACAGGACGAGTCGCGCCAGGCTTCGCAGCAGCTGACGCCGCTCCTGCTGCAGGGCTTGCGGCGGCGCCTGCGCCTCCAGCCGCAGTCGCGGCGATTGGCCCTGCGCGTCCGCCGGACCGAGCACGATGTCCTCGGAGACCCGCAACCCGCGCTGGGCGTCGCC
This sequence comes from uncultured Fibrobacteraceae bacterium, assembly GCA_964630845.1. Lineage (GTDB taxonomy): Bacteria > Krumholzibacteriota > Krumholzibacteriia > LZORAL124-64-63 > LZORAL124-64-63 > Glo-17. The sequence goes on along the minus strand of CAZVWL010000009.1, from coordinate 12,548 downwards.
CGAGGCCCGTCGCCCAGGCGCCCGGGCGTCGCCGACCACGGAGGCGCGCACGGCGCCGGCCCCCGCGATCGCAGCCTGGGCGCCCAGCTCCGTCGGGGCGAGCCGGATCTGGCATTCCAGCGACAGGCCCGTCGCGCCGGCCAGCGGCGCCGACCCGCCGATCACCCACCATTGATCATCGCGCCGGAGCGACGATGCCGCAGCCGCGCCCGGCGGCGCCGGACCCACCACGACCGGACCCCACCAGGCGAGCCGCTCGTCGCCCCGCCGTAGGACGACCGCGAGGCTATCGGCGCCGCCAACGTTCGCCATGGCAGGCCACCGCTCGGCCACGCGGCGACAGAAGGCGAACGGGTCGACGAGGACCAGCGAATCGTCCGTTGCGGCGGCGGTATGGTCGACGAACGTGGACAGCGCCTCGAGGCGGGCGCGGGCGTGGCCGGCGGCCAGGTCGAGCCGCGTGTCGGCGAGTTGGGTCTGTCGGGCGACCCAGTCGGCGTCGGCCAGCGGCCGCGGAGGCAAGAGCGTGACGGCTGCCGCCATGAGCGACAGCAGCGCGAGCACGGCCGGGGTCGAGCGTACGCGTCGCAGGCGCAACGGAACCCCTTCCCGCACGAGGCCCCGGACAGCGGCGGTCCGGATCAGTGGCCGCGGACGGCCGTGATCTCCGAGACCCGCCACTGGCCGCCGACCCGGACCAGCGTCAACAACAGCCGCTGGCTGCCCTCGCGCCCGGTGTCGGTCCGTTCCCAGCGCCAGATCGCCGCCGCGTGCAGGCGGTCCGGCCCAGCGAGCTGCTGTCGGTTGAACGCGAACCGAGTCGTGCGCTGCAACTGGAAGCGGTTCTTGAAGTAGTAGTGAGCCTGGGCCGGGTTCATGTGACTGGCCCGTTCCGACTCCGGCCCGAGCCCCAGACGCACGCCGTCGGGGTGCAGGAGCGCGACCAGCGCCTCGTGGTCGCCGTCCTCGAAGGCGATCCGCAGGCGGCCCAGGACCGGCTGCACGTCGTCCGGCGTGGGTTCGTCGGGCACGACGATCCGGGCGCCGGCCGGCTCGTTCGAGGCCAGCGCCAGCGCGATCCCGATGCCCAGCACGACGGCCAGGGCAGGGCGGAACCGACCGGCAAGTTGAACCTGGCGCGACACGCTGACCATCCCTGGACTGGGGAACACGATCGAGTCGCCCGGTTCAGGCAAGGCACGTGCCAGATCCTGGCGTCGCCACGGCACCCGTCCGTGCCTCATTGTAGCGTCTGGCGCGCGGATCGACCAGCCCGGTGTCCGCCGGCGGCGGCAGGCCGACCCCCCGAAAGGACACTCCGGCCTGAACGCGAACCGCCCCCGGCGACAGGACCGGGGGCGGTTGGCAGGGCCGTCGGCGCGGGGGCCGAGGATCGTCGGCTACATGCTCGCGGCGACGCGCTTCTTCTCGGCGACGAACCGCTCGTACCAGAAGACCAGCACGGGGCTGGCGATGAACCACGAGGAATACGTGCCGATGACCACGCCGAAGCACAGCGCGAAGGCAAAGTCGTGGATCACCGGACCGCCGAACATGTAGAGCGTGAAGGCCACGGCGAAGGTGGTCAGCGAGGTGATGAACGTGCGGCTCAGGCACTCGTTGATCGACCGGTTGATGACCTCGGAGTAGCTCTCCTTGCGCCGCAGGCGCATGTTCTCGCGGATGCGGTCGAAGACGACGATCGTGTCGTTCAGCGAGTAGCCGATGATCGTCAGGAAGGCGGCGATCACCGTGAGCGAGATCTCCAGGTCGAGGATCGAGAACACGCCGATCGTCAGCGTGACGTCGTGCACGAGCGCGAAGATCGCGGCGATCCCGTACCGGAACACGAAGCGCAGCCAGATGTAGATGACGATCAACAGGAGCGACAGCGCGATCGCGTTGGTCGCGGCCGACCGCAGCTCGCCGCCGATCTTCGGGCCGACCGACTCCTCGCGGCGCAGCTCGATCTCGAACCCGGGCAGGCCGTTTCGCAGCCCCTGCAGCATGCGCTGGCTGGCCGTCAGCAGGTCGCCCTCCAGGCGCGGCGAGGTGATGAGGAATTCGTCCTCGGCGCCGAATTCCTGGACCTGGGCGCCGGCGACTCCCGCCGCGTCGAGCGCGCCGCGCAGCTGCGCGATCTCGGGCACCGGGCTGACCTTGACCTGCAGGATGGAGCCGCCGGTGAAATCGATGCTCAGGCGTGGCCCGCCGTGCAGGATCAAGGAGACGATCGTCACCACCACGAGCACGGCCGAGATGGTGAAGACTGGTTTCATGGCCCCCACGAAATTGATCTTGGGGTCGCGGAAGAACTCCATGGTCGTTGTCCAGCCTTTCGACGCTCAGACGGTGGCCCGCGCCTGGCCCTGATTGCGGGTGATGAGTTCCATGATCACGCGGGTCAGGACCAGCGCCGTGAACATGCTCGTGACGATGCCGATGCAGAGCGTGACCGCGAAGCCCAGGATGGGGCCGGTGCCGAAGTTCCAGAGCACCATGCCGACGATCAGGGTCGTGACGTTGGCGTCGACGATCGTGCTCGTCGCGTTGCGGTAGCCGGACTGCACGGCGGCGCGCACGGTCTTCGCGCGCCGCAGCTCCTCGCGGATGCGCTCGTTGATCAGCACGTTGGCGTCGACCGCCATGCCCACGGTCAGGATGATGCCGGCGATGCCCGGCAAGGTGAGCACGAGGCCGAACTGGGCCAGCACGCCCATCAAGATGATGATGTTGCTGATCAGGGCGACGTTGGCGATCAGGCCGGAGCGGCCGTAATACAGCAGCATGAAGAGGATGACCAGCGCCGACCCGATCAAGGCCGCGCGCACGCCCTGGCGGATCGAGTCCGAGCCCAGGCTCGGACCGACGGTGCGCTCCTCGGCGATCGTCACGTCGGCCGGCAGCGCGCCCGCCCGCAGCAGCAACGCGAGGTCGGCGGCCTGGGCCGTGGTGAAGGTGCCTTCGATCACGCCGGACCCGCTGGGGATGCGGCTGTTGATCCGGGGCGCGCTCTTGACGCGGCCGTCGAGCGAGATCGCCAGGAACTCGCCCACGTTCTCGCCCGTGAGCTTGGCGAACTGACGGGCGCCCATGCGGTCCAGTTCGAAGGACACCGTCCAGTTGCCGGGCCGGTTCTGATCCGGCCTCTCGCGCGCGGAGGTGAGGCGGTCGCCGGTCAGGGCGACGGTCGTCTCGACCGGGTAGAGGAAGCGGGCCCAGGTCCCGTCCTGCATCAGCTCGCGGTCGATGCTGAACTGGAACTCGATATCACGCCCCATCATACGCGCCTCGGGCGCCTCGAGCATGCGCTGCACGGTCGCCACGTTCTCCTCGAGCACGATGAAGTACGGCCACGAGGTGGGGATCAGGTGCATGCTGAACGGGTACTGCTTGCGGAGTTCGTCCGTCTCGTCCGTGCCGGTTTCGGCCAGCGGGTCGAGGTCGCGCAGGTCGGCGTGGAAGTCGTCGGCGGTGTCGGGCGTCGCGGCGGCGAGGTCGTCGGTCGCCTCGCGCTCGGCGGCGTCGGCGGGCACGGTCGCCGAGCCGTCGCCCGGAGCCGCCTGCGCCAGGCGCCGGAACGCCTCGTCGAGCCGGGTGATCGCCGCCTGGGTATCCTGGGGCTTCTTGAGCATGCGGAACTCGAGGCGCGCCGTGCTGCCGATGAGGTTCTTGGCGCGCTCGGCATCCTGCAGGCCGGGCAGCTGGATGATGATGCGGCTGTCGCCCACGGTCTGGATGACGGGTTCGCTGACGCCGAACTGATCGACGCGGTTCGACAGGATCTCCCGCACCCGCGCCCGGGCGTCGGCCGCCTGTTCGGCGTTCATCTGCGACACGTCGATCTCGAGCACCAGGTACATGCCGCCCTGCAGGTCAAGACCGCGGCGGATGGCGCGGGCATCGGCGGCGTCGATCCTGGCCTTGAGCGCCGGGTCGTCGAGGGCCGCTTGCCGCTGCTCGGCCGTGAAGCTCGCCGCGCGGATCGTCGGCAAGAGCAGGTAGACCGAGACGAGGAGGATGACGATGCACAGGCCTCCCCGGATCTGCAGGGATCGATTCATGGCTCAGCTCCTGGACCCGCGCGGGGCTGGTCCGACGCGCAAACCGGGACCGACGGGCGGTCCCGGCGCAAAAAAAAACGTCCCGGCGCGAAGGCTGCCGCCCCACGCTGGGCGGCGCGCGCCGAAAATACCGGCAACCATGATAACACACGGGCGGGCCGCATGCCAGCGGCAGGTTGACATCGCCCGGGGGCCACGTCGGCGCCCCCCGACCGGGCCTATTTCTTCCCCGCCACCGCCTCCTGCAACGCCAGCAGCTCCGAAAGCGTCACGAACACGACGCCCTCGGCCTGCAGCCTGGGCACCTCCTGGCGCAGCACCTCCATCGTCGCCGGGTGCGGATGGCCGATGGCCACCGCGAAACCGCCGCTGCGCGCGCTCGCGGCCAGGGTGCCCAGGCTGCGCCGGACGCTGGCGTGGTCCTGGTGATCGTGGTCCAGGAAGACCCGGTTGCGGGCCGCCGCCAGGCCGGTCGCCCGCGCCGTGCGGTAGGCCACCGACGAGGCGGAGGTCAGGCTGTCCAGGAAGACGAGGTCGCGCGCCTTCAGCTCGGCCATCAACGCCTGCATCGTGGGCTCGTCGGCGGTCGCGGCGCTGCCCATGTGGTTGTTGACCCCACGCACGTGCGGCAACCCCAGGAGCGCCTCGTCGAGCAGGCCCGCGATCTGCGCGCGGCTCATGCCGACGAGGATCGCCCGCGGGCCGGGGTCGACCCGGGGATATCCGTCCGGCTGCATCGGCAGGTGCAGGAAGACCTCGCGGCGCCGCGCGTCCAGGCGCTGCAGCCCGGTGCCGAGCCCCAGCGTCACCGGGCAGGCGGCCTGGCGCCGCAGCGCCGCCGCTTCGGCGTTGAACCCTCGATCGCCGCCAGCGTCGCCCGCCGGCAGGGCGAGGTCGGTCGCCTCGAGGGCGAATCGTCGCGAGTAGGGCAATCCGGGCAGCACGGCCATGGTCAAGGGGGCCCCGAGCGCCAGCAGGCCCGTCGTGGCGGCATCCTGGCGGTAGCCCCAGTCGTCGATGACCACGGCCACGATCGGCGCGCCCGACTCGGCCAGGGCCACGAGTTGACGCCAGGCCGCGGACGCCGGGTCGGCCCCCCAGGAGACCTGTGGCCGGCCGGCGGCCTGTCGATAGAGCAGCAACGTGTGGGTGGGCCGTCCGGACACCCCGACGTCCAGGCGCAGCAGGTCTCTGTCTTCCTGCGGCTTCTGCTGATCCCGCCGCTGGCTGCTGCGCGCCAGACGCTCGGCCCAAAGCACCCGGCCGCCGGCCTCGCGCAGCACCTCGGCCACCTGGTGCTGCACCTGCCACCATGCGGCCAGGCTTTCGACCGGCACCACGAGGCAGCGCACGTGCGCCGCGGGCCCCGCCTCGGGCAGCGGCCACTCGTGCGCGTCGGGGGCCTGACCGGCGGCCGCCAGGTCGGGCAGCACCGCCCCGAGCGCCGCATCCAGGTTGGCCTGGACCTCGCCGTAGAGCTTCTCGGCGCCCAGATTCAGCAGCGCGGCTTGCCCGGGCGCCGTGCGCGACCAGACCAGGCTGCCGATGCCCGCCAGGGCCGCCACCGCGGCGAGGCCGAGCAGCCACGGCCAGGCGCCGGCAGAACGATCGGATGCCGCGTGGGTCCGGCGGCGGCGGCTGGGGGCCAAGGGTTCCCTCCCTCGGAAGCCTGCAGGCGGCGTCGTGGTAGGCCGCTCAACGGGACGGAGGAGCTCTCGCGAGCTCCTCCGCCTGGTGAACTCAGGTCGTCACATCACCGTGGCGACGGCCCGATCAGTTGCCGAACGTGGCGTCGACCATGCCGAGGATCCGGAAGCAGGTCTCGCCGTCGACCGTCTCGCTGCGGACATAGTACAGCACCGGCCCCTGCACGCGCCAGATCAGGCTCTGGCCGGATAGGCTGAAGTTGATGTCGACCAGGTAGCTGCGGTACTGGCTGTCCGGGAACCCGCCGAAGTTCGGGTCGTTGGCCGGCGTCGGCTGCCAGGTGCCCTGCGGGTCGAGCTGGTCGACCGTGATGTTCGAGATCACGAAACCGCTGCCCTCGAGCCCCTGGAACATGCGCGTGTGCACGGCGATCTCGGTGTCGTAGTTGTAATCCTCCTCATCGCCCTGCGGGATGAAAAGGTAATCCCGGCTGAGGATCGCGGCGTACCCGTCGATGTCCCGGTTCGCGTAGATCGTCCGGAACAGCTGCATGACGGCGTCGGGAGATTCGGCGCAGGTGTCCAGCGGCGGGGGCGGATCGACCGGCTTGTTGTCGTCGCCGGGAGAAAAGATGCAGCCCGTGGCCACGAATGCGACGATCATCAGGATGGCAAGCTGCGAGCGGAAACGCATCAGTCCCTCCTCGGAATCCGAAGACCGGCACGGTTGCTTCCGTCCGGCGTCGGCGGCTGTTGTCGAACCCAGGTTGTCGTGTGCGGGCGCGCGTTAGCCAAGTTTCCGGGCAGGACCTCCAGAAGAGCAGACAAGAGGCATGAGATGTTCATCTCCCTTTCCTGATGATACCAGAAATCGGCACCCGACCGCCACCAAAATCTTTGGATCAGGAACCGAAGGCGCCGCGCAGGCTTCCCAGCGACTCCAGGGGAGCCCCGGTGTCTGGATCTTCCTCGCCCTGCACGTCGCGCCAGTACGAAAGGAAGTAGTAGCTTCCCTCGAGGGTGAACCGCAGCGTGGCGGTGGCCCGATACCGGGTGAGCGAACCGGTTTGCTGGTCGGTCACCGTCACCAGGTAGATCACTTCCCACTCCGCGATGCCGCCCGCTCCCGCCGGCGTGCTGATGTCGGTGTCCCGCAGGTTGGCCTGGATCGTGACGCCGGACGCGAACAGGCTGTTGATGAAGTCCATCTCGGCGTCCTTGCCCCAGCTCGTCCAATCGATGTTGGGGTACGCCTGCTCCGTCTGTCCGTCCGGTTCGTACACGAAGTTGGGCGACAGCGCCGTGTCCCAGCCACCGGTGTCGCGGTTGATGAGGGCCAGCCGGCAGTTCTCCCAGATGTTGTCGGCGCTCGAGCGAGGCAGGTAGTCGATCGCCAGCGAGGTGGGCGGTTCCGGCTCTCTCGCGTCGAAGATGCAGCCGACGAGAAACACGCAGGACGCGACGGACACGACGGTCAGCATCGATCGGTTCATCATCAACTCCCAACCGTCAAAACGCCCAGCTGACCTTGACGTCGGCTTCCCAGTAGTCGCGGCTCGTCTCGGTCACGTTAGGTCCGTAGGCGAGGTACCGCCGCACCCTCGCATCCAGGCTCAACGGGCTGCTCGGCGGCCCCCACTTGCGGTTGAACGTGGCGCCCAGCCACATCTCGCCGCTGTAGCGTTCGGTGCGATTCGTCGTCGCCCCGAAGCGATCGACCGCGTCCAGGGTGCGGTAGCTCGCGGTCTGGAACTTGAGCGTCTCGTTGCGCGACCAGGACAGCGCGGTCCAGGTCAACCCCAGCTCCACCCTGTTGATCGTCTGCTGCTGATCCCGGCGGTAGAACCCGCGCCCCGCAGCGTCGCGATCGGTCAGCGTGCCGTTGTAGCGCTGGTTGAACTCGTGTTTGACGATGACGTCGAGCCGCGGATTGGGCTTGAGCGTGACCGTCGTGGCGAGGTTGCCGCGCTTGTTGAAGGTGTCGTCCTTGCGCGCCTCGGGCAGGTAACCGAAGGCGTGGTCCTGGTACTGGATATACATGCGAAAGGACTGGGCCAGTTCCACCTTCTGGCTGAACGCGTAGCGGTAGCTCGGCGCAACCTCGTAGGTGCGGCGGACGTTGTTGTTCGCCGAACGGGAGGCGCGGACGGCGATGTCCTCCACGCGCTGGTATTCCGTCATCAGCGAGGTGCTGAAACGGGGCTGCCAGCGAGCATCGAGCCGCAGGCGTCCTTCCTCGGTCAAGCGGTCGCGGTCGTTCTCGTTGAACTGATTCTGGGCGATGTCTTGCGACAGCTCCGTGCGGTAGCGTCCGCTGATCGTGGTGCGCGCGAAGAGCCGACGCTGCCAGTCGACGGTCAGGTCGCGCACCTTGCGGAACTGTCGGCCACGCGAGGCGGTCGCGCCGAGGAATCGCTGATCGTCCCATGACCAGTCGTAACGGTAGCTCACCGTGAAGGAATCGCGGCCGACCGGCGTGATCGCCCGCAGGGTCATCGCGTCACGGCTGCGTTCCCGGCGGCCGACCTGGCTGAAGGTGTACTCCTGGTTGTCGACCGTGTGTTCGAACCGGGCCGTCAGCGTGTAGCGACCCTTCTTCGCGGTGTTGTCCCACAAGACGTGCAAGGCGTCCTTGGCTTCCAACTCCCTGACGATCTTGCTCGCCCCCTCGGGAATGTTCAGGGTGTCGATCAAGCCGTTGCTGTTGCGCCGGTAGTCGAGGTAACGCCGGTCGAAGTTGCTCTGCGTGAGGGTCAACCGTCCCTGGACCACCTCGCGGCTGTAATGGGCGCCGATGCCGAGCGTGTCGCCGGTGGTGGTCGACGGGCTCTGGATGTCCGCCAGCAGGCTTTCGCCGTCGCGCTTGATGCCGTAGAGGCGGGCCGCCAGGGTCAGACCCTCGGCGATCCGCACGCCGCTGCGGATCGCGCCGGCGAACTCGCCCTCGTTGAAGTCGTTGCGTTGCTGCTGGTTGACCGATTGCTGGTCGATCTGGAACCAGCTCGCCGACACGGCGTGGCGGGTCGGTCCGGCGGTGATGTCGGCCATGTTCGCGGTCAAGCCGCCGCGGCGCATCTCGCGCTGGTTGACGTTCGTGTTGCCGGCCGCGTTGGTGGTGATGTCCTCGGACCAGTCGAGGCTGGCCTGCGCGTTGAGTTGCACCGGCAGCTGCGTGCCGCTGCTATAGGCGCCGCGCACCGACCTGTTCTCGACCGTGCGCTGCTGCCGCCGGTACGACTCGTAGTTCCAGTCGTAGTTGTCGCTCAGCAAGCCGCCGCCGATCACCTTGACGGAGTTCGCCAGGCGGCCGTAGTAGTTCACGCGCGTCACGTTGGCCTGGACGCCGGCCTCCGGCACGTTGTTGCAATCGAAGAACCAGCGGCCGCCGGCGGCCTCGGCGGCCGCGGCGAGGTCGGCCGTGAGCCGGGCCTGCAGTTCGGCCTCGCGGGCGGCGACGATCTGTTCGATCTCCGCCGGGTCGGTGCCGGCCGCGACGAGGCTGTCGGCGAGCGCGGTCACGCGGAACTGGATGTCCTGGATCGAGGTCACCGGACCCAGCGCGGCGAGCGAGTCGGCGGCGGCGGCGGCGGCGGCCTCGGGGTCGTCCCACAGGGAGGGCGAGTCGTCGGCAAGAGCGCCCCAGGCCGCCGACAGCAGCGGCAGGAGGATGACCACGAGCGCGCGCAAGGAGTGCCTGGTCATGCCAACCCCCGTCCAGCCAGAGCCCCCGCGAGCTGCCGCCACGCCATGATCGTCAGTTCCTCCGGGCGCCGGGAGAGCAAGATCCCTGCCTCCGCCCCGATGGCGGCGACGTCGGCCTCGGCCAGACCGTGCAGGCGCCGCAAGGCCGTGCCGAGCTGCTTGCGCCGCTGCTGGAACAGGGGTTTGACGGTCGCGGTGAAGGCCGCGTATTCGGCGGCGGGCCATGGCTCGCGCGGCCGGAGCTGGACCACCGCCGACGCCACCTCCGGCTGCGGCCAGAAGACCGTCGCCGGGACCGACCGGAGCGAGGCCACGTCGAAGCGGGCCCCGAGCAGCACCGCCAGCACGCCGTGATCGCGGCTGCCGGGGCTCGCCGTCAGGCGCTCGGCGACCTCTTTCTGGACCATGAGGACCGCCCCCCCCACTTCCGGCTGGTGGTCGGCCAGCGCGAAGAGCACCGTGCTGGTCAGCACGTACGGTAGGTTGCCCGCGACGACCGGCCGGGGGCCGGCCTCGGCCAGCACCTGCGGCCAGTCGAGCCCGGCGAGGTCGGCCTCCAGGAGCCGGAACGACGGGCGGGCCTGGAACTGCTCCCGCAGCACCTGGCAGAGGTTCCGGTCGACCTCGACGCCCGTCACGCGCTCGCACAGATCCAAGAGCGGCGCGGTGAGCGCGCCGCCGCCGCAGCCCAGCTCGAGCACGCGCGGTCCCAGCGCGGCGGCGGCCTGGGCGATGGCGCGCGCCAGGTTGCCGTCGAGCAGGAAGTTCTGACCGCGCCGCTTGACCGGCCGGATGCCGTGCCGCCTCAGCAAGGCGAGCTGGCTCTCGATCACACGCACTCCCCTCGCGGTGTCACGGGCGCCCGGACAACCGGGCGTTCTTGGCCGCGGACGATGGTCCGGATCCTTCGTCAGGGGTTCGTCAGGATCGATCGGGACATTAGCGATGCGACGCGGTGATGTCCTCCTGCCGGGTAGGAATCGCGACCTGCATTGTAGCGCCAACGGCGGCGGGCCGTCAAGCGCCCGGCAACCGGCCGAAGAAGCGGGCGAACGTGGCGGTGGTGCGTCGGGTCAGGTCCTCGGGCCCGACCCCGAGCACCGCCGCGAGCGCGTCGCGGGTGTGCACCAGGTAGCCCGGCTCGTTGCGGCGACCCCGCCAGGGCACCGGCGGCAGCCAGGGCGCGTCGGTCTCGAGCAGCACGTCGTCGGCCGTGATGCCCGCCTCGACGAGCACCGCGGGCAACGTGCTCGTGCGGTAGGTGACCGGCCCGCCGATGCCGAGCAGGCAGCCGCGCTCGCGGGCCCAGCGGGCGTGGCCGGCCGCGCCGGCGAAGCTGTGCAAGAGCGCCCCACGGGGCGGCAGCCCGACCTCATCGAGCAGGGCGAGCGTCTCGTCATAGGCGTCGCGGATGTGCAGGACGACCGGCCGGTCGACCGTGGCCGCGAGCGCCAGCTGCGCCACGAACGCGGCGCGCTGGGCGGGCCGCGGCGAGAGGTCGCGATAGAAGTCCAGGCCGACCTCGCCGATCGCCACGACGCGTTCGTCGCCGGCGAGGTCGGCGATGGCGGCCAGAAGCGCGCGCCCGGCGGCGGTCAGGCGGCCGGCCGCGTCGGCCAGCGAGGCCGCGTCGTGGGGATGCACGCCGGCGGTGGCCAGGATGCGCGGGTCGGCGGCGGCGAGGTCCCGCGAGGCGACGCTGCTGGGCAGGTCGTAGCCCACGTTCAGGAACCCGGTGACCCCGGCGGCGACGGCGCGGTCGATGACCTCGGCACGGTCGGCCGCGAACTCGTCGCGGTGCAGGTGCACGTGGCTGTCGATCATCGGTCGCCCTGGTCCCGGTCCGTGCCGCGATCGGTCGGACGTTGCCGGCCGCGTCGGCGGCGACCGCCGCCCTGTGCGCGGACGGCGGCGGCCGGCCCGTTCTCCTGCGGCTCGAGCGCGCGGTCGGGCCGCTCGAACTCCAGCTCGCCGGCCGGCACCTCGACAACCTCCTGGCCGTTGTCGGCCAGCAGGATGGTGACCCTTCCCTGCAGCGGATCGAGCTTGCGCACGCGCGCGGGCCGCTGTTGCCAGCGCACCTGGCCGCCCAGGCGCGGCATCTCGGCGAGCGTTTCCTGATACGTGGCGTGCTCGAAGGCGAGGCAGCAGCGCAGGCGGCCGCAGGGGCCCGAGAGCTTGGCCTGGTTCAGCGGCAGCTGCTGGTCCTTGGCCATGCGCAGGACCACGGAGTTGAAGCCGCCGAGGAACGTCGCGCAGCAGAACGCGCGCCCGCAGACGCCGAGACCACCCTTGAGCCGCGCTTCGTCCCTGACGCCGATCTGCCTCAGCTCGATGCGCACGCGGAAGATGCCGGCGAGGTCGCGCACCAAGGCGCGGAAATCGACCCGCCCCTCGGCCAGGAAGTAGAACGTCACCTTCTTGCGGTCCCAGCGGCGCTCGACGCCGACCAGTTCCATGGGCAGACCGTGCGCCTCGATCCGGCGCCGCGCGATCTCGCGGTCCTCGCGTTCCTCGCGGCGCAGCTCGGGCAGGCGCGCCAGGTCCTGCGGCGTGGCGAGGCCCAGCACACCCTGCTCCTGGGCCTGCTGCCACCACTGCGGCCGACCCGGCCCCAGGTACAGGATCTGTCCCAGGTCGCGTCCGCGGTCCGCCTCGACCAAACAGTACTGCCCGACCTGCAGGTCCAGGCCCCGGCGGTTGTGGTAGTGGTCCTTGCGCGCGTCCTTGAAGCGGACCACGGCCAGGGTCTCGCCCGGGCCTTCTGCGAACGAAGTTGTTTACCCCAAAAGTGCTTCCCTGGGGGATGCGTTTGACAAAGTGCGGCGGAAAGGAGGCTGGAAATTTGCACAAACACGTCCGGACCATCAACAAGAGGGCGGTGTCCACGCGTCGGGAGACGGCCTGCGGTGAGTGTCAGACATCGTGCCAGTCGGCGTGCAAGACTTCTTGTACCGTGGGCAACCAAGCCTGTCTGAAGGAAAAGAAGAACTGATTCCGCGGGCCGGTACCCGGCACATGCCGGGTATCAGTATGTCATGGCGGGCGGACGGGCCCGGGGGGAGGACTCTCTCACCCGGCATCCCGGCGCCCGGAGATTGATTGAGCGACGGGTGGGTGCAAGTGATCCATTGTT
>CAZVWL010000008.1:9370-32280 GCA_964630845.1 uncultured Fibrobacteraceae bacterium | reverse complement strand
CGCGCACGCCGTAACCGGGCGAACCGCCGGCGATCAGCAAGCGTTCGCGGCCGGCCGGCACCGCCGGCAAGGTGAACGTGCCGTCGGGGTTCGACGTCACCGCGGGCACCGGCTCGCCGACCAGCGTCAGCTCCACGCCGCCGAGCGGCTCGAGGTTCTCCCCGCGCACCAGCCCGTGGAACGCGACCAGCGGCATCGCCGAGAGGCTCATGTCCAGCACGTTGTCGCCGGCGGCCACGACGGCGAGCGCTGCGGTCGTGCCGTGGAAATACGAGGAGAACGAGAGATCGTACACGTCGGGCAGCAGCGCGAACTGGTAGGTGCCATCGTTTCCGGTCGTGAGCGCCGGGCCGTCCGGCAGCACCCGCACCACCACGCCGGCCAAAGGCAGGCCGCTGCCGGCCTCGGACACCGTGCCGCGCAAGCGTCCGACGCCCTGGCTGGCGACCGCCCAGGCGGCCACCAGGTCGGGCCGCGGGCCGATCAACCGCGTGGTCGCGGTCGGGGTGCCGGTCTCGCGCAGGATCTGGGCCGCCAGCGGCGCGTCGAGGTCGAGCCCGAAGGCGGCCTGCACCATGCCCTGCAGCGAGGCCACCGCGCCGGTGACGATCGGCGAGGCGCTGCTCGTGCCCGAGAAGCTGTCCGTGTACCACTCGGTCTCGGCGCCGCCCTGCAGGTTGCCGTACGCGGCCGTCACCACGTTCAGGCCCCAGCCGGAGAGGTCGACCCGCGTGCCGTGGTTGGTGAACCAGGCCGGCGTCAGCGCGCTGCCCGAGGTGGCGCCCACCATGATCGCGCCCGAGTCGCGCAGCTGGCGGTCGAACAGGCCCTGGTAGATCGGGTCGTCGAGGTCTTGCTGGCCGTTGCCGGCGGCCTCCACCACGATGATGCCGCGGTCGGTGATCGCCCGGATGGCGTCGAAGTTGTCGGGCCAGAACTCCATCGGCACGTAGCCGTACTGGCCGCCGCCCTCGAAGCTGTTCGGGCCGGCGCCGTGCAGCTCGATGAGGATGAGGTCGCCGCGCGCGAGGTGCTGGGCGGCCGAGAGCAGCGCGCCCGCGACCGACTGGCCGCCGATGCTCGAGTTGCCGACCTCGCTGTCGGGCACGATGCCGATCACGCCGTAGCCGTTGTCGCTGCCGCGCATCTGGGCGATGACGGCGGTGCCGTGGTTGCGCCAGCCGATGTCGTCGATGTGGAAGCCGAGGTCCACGAACGGGGTGGGTAGGTCCTCGTGCGCCCAGAGCCAGGCGCCCTCGACGTCGACGATGCGCACGCCCGCGCCCCGGGCGCCGGGCTGGCTCCACACCGACTCGGCGCCGATGCCCACCGGCGCGTCGCGCAGGTAGCCCTGCAGGCCGGTGAAGTCGGGCGTCGAGGAGGTCGCGGGACCGGCCGATCTGTCGGCGACGGCCACCGGCGCGGGGCTCTCGCCGGTGAAGGCGTCGAAGCCGAGCGCGGCCGGCACGGCGCGCGGTTCGAGGTAGGCGGTCACCACGGCGGGGTCGGCCATGAGCCGGCGCACGAGGCGCACGAGGCCGTCGCGGTCGAGCGCGTTGGCGTCCAGATGGGCGTAACGTTCCAGGCGCGACCGCGTCGCCGACGGCGCCGCGGCCGCCAGCAGGTCGGCCGTCAGGCGCGGCGTGGGCACGGCGCCGGCCAGGGACGCGACGCGGGCTTGGTCGGCCGGGCCGGCGTGGTCGGCCCAGAGCAGCACGATGCGGCCGCTGGGGGCGGCCGTCTGCAGGTCGGGGCGGCCGCTGGCGCGGCGGTCGGCGGCCGTGGCCAGGCCGGCGGCGGCCACGAGGATCAACGCGCAGAGCGCGAGCGATTGGCGGAAACGGCGCGGCATCGGGATCCCTTCCGGAGGTGGTGGTTGCCACGTGCAAGACCGCCATCCATGATACCATATCGGGTGCGGGCTGGACAGACCCCGCGGATGCGACCTCCGCGGGCCGGCCTTACCTTTGGCGGCGCGGTTTCAGGATCGACGGACGTTGGTCAGGACGAAAGCAAGGCTCCATGTTGCACGACTACCAGGTCATCGTGATCGGCAGCGGCCCCGGCGGCGAGGCCGCGGCCATGAAGTGCGCCAAGGCGGGACGCCGCACGGCCGTCATCGAGGCCTTTTTCGAGGTCGGCGGCAACTGCACGCACAAGGGCACCATCCCCAGCAAGGCCCTGCGCCAGATCATCCAGCGCAAGGAGAACTGGCTGCAGTTCCAGGACGCCGACTACCAGACGCTGCTGCGCCATTCCCAGACCGTGATCGAGGCCCAGGTCAAGTTGCGCCGCAGCTTCTACGAGGCCAATGACATCGACCTGATCGGCGGCTTCGCCCGTTTCCTCGACCCGCACACGGTGGAGGTCACGGCGCAGTCGGGCCAGCGGCGCCGCTACACCGCCGACGTCTTCTTCCTGGCCACCGGCTCGCGCCCCTACCGCCCCGCCGATGTCGATTTCGACCACCCGCGCATCCTCGACAGCGACACGCTGTTGAAGCTGCGCGAGACGCCCAAGTCGCTGACCATTTACGGCGCGGGCGTGATCGGCTGCGAGTACGCCTCGATCCTGCGCGGTCTGGGCATGCGCGTGAACCTGATCAACACCCGCGGCCAGCTCCTGACCTTCCTCGACGACGAGATCATCGACGCCCTGGCGTACCACCTGCGCGAGATGGGCGTGCGCGTCGACCACAACGAGGAGTACGAGAAGGTCGAGGCCGACGACGAGGGCGTCACCCTCACCCTGAAGTCGAACAAGGTCGTCCGCACGCAGTATCTGCTGTGGGCCAACGGCCGCACCGGCAACTCGGACGGCCTGGGCCTCGAGGCGCTGGGCATCGAGATCGACCGGCGCGGCTCGATCGCCGTCAACGAGCAGTTCCAGACCGTGCAGCCCCACATCTACGCCGTGGGCGACCTCGTCGGCTTCCCGAGCCTGGCCAGCGCCGCGTACGACCAGGGCCGCTTCGCCGCCACGCACCTGGTCGAGGGCGCGTGCAAGTACCGGCTGGTCAAGGACGTGCCCACCGGCATCTACACGATCCCGGAGATCAGCTCCATCGGCCTGAACGAGCGCGAGCTCACCGAGCAGCGGGTGCCCTACGAGGTGGGCCACGCCATGTTCAAGCACCTGGCGCGCGCCCAGATCACCGGTCGCACCACCGGCATGCTCAAGATCCTCTTCCACCGGGACACCCTCGCGATCCTGGGCATCCACTGCTTCGGCGACAACGCCGCCGAGATCATCCACATCGGCCAGGCGGTCATGGCCCAGCCGGCCCCGGCCAACAACCTGAACTACTTCATCAACACCACGTTCAACTACCCGACCATGGCCGAGGCTTACCGGGTGGCGGCGCTCAATGGGTTGAACAGGCTGGCGTAGCTGATCGCTGATGGTAAAGGCAGTGATTATTATCACAAAAAATTGCCAGTTTATGAGATTTTACTATCGGATTATCCGCGTTCCGTGCTAGTCTCATGCGGATAGTGGAGGTCGGTGAGCATCCTCAGACCTCTCCATCGGGGTATTGGCGGTGCGGCGACACGTTGCACTGGAATGCCCCCCAACCTGCATGATGAGGAGTACAACCATGAAGAAGTTGCTAGTGGTCGTGATGGCTCTCGCGTTCGCAGCGCCCGCGCTGGCGCAATGGGTGGAGATCGGCGATGCCGGCGATCTGCCGGCCACGGCCCAGCAGACCGTCGGCGACGGTCAGCTGGCGACCATCAGCGGCAACCTCAGCGTCGGCGACGTCGACATGTACTGCATCATGGTCGACGACCCCGCGACCTTCAGCGCCAGCACCGTCGGCGGCGCGACCTGGGATACCCAGCTGTTCGTGTTCAACGTGAATGGCGTTGGCGTGGCCATGAACGATGACAGCGGCGGCACGCTGCAGTCGTTGGTCGGCCCCTTCGATGCCTGCATGTACTCGACCGGTCCTGGCCTCTACTATGTCGCGGTCAGCCGTTACAACGCCGACCCGCGTGATGCCTCCGGCGGCGCCATCCTGGGTTCTTCCGGCTGCAACACGACGAATGGCAACCCCGTGGCGAGCTGGACCGCGTCGACCGGCACCGCCGGCGACTACGTCATCACGTTCACGGGCGTGAGCTACTGCGACGGTACCGTGGCCACCGAGAGCTCGACCTGGAGCTCCGTGAAGGGCCTCTATCGTTAGTCCCGATCTCGTTCGACACGACGGCCGCCTTCCTTCCGGGAGGCGGCCGTCGCGCGTCGTATCGTACCGGGCCCAAGGTGCGCCGGCACACCCGATCGCCCGTGGTCAATGATCACGACCTTTCGTATCCTGTCGCCCGGCCACCCGACCCCGGAGCGACGACCATGCTCGAAGGCGCCCAGTTCACCCAGCTGCTCGCGGCCGCGCGCGACGGCGACCGCGACGCCGCCGTGCGCCTCTACGAGGCCGTCTACGACGACCTCTGCGGCATCGCCCGCCACCACCTGCGCGGCCAGAACGACGCCGCCCCGCGGGCGACCTCGCTCGTGCACGAGGCCTACCTGCGCCTCGCGAAGGTCGACCCCGGCTCGTTCCAGGATCGCGTGCACTTCCTGTCGACCGCCTCGCGCGCCATGCGCCAGATCCTGATCGACCACGCCCGCCGCCGCGCCGCCGGCAAGCGCGGGGGCGGCCAGGTCGACCTCGACATCGCCGACGTGAACCTCGCCGCGCCCGACCGCGACGTGGACCTGATCGCCCTGGACCTCGCGATCGGCGCCCTGGAACAGGATGATCCCGACCTCGCCCGGCTCGTCGAATGGCGCTTCTTCGGCGGCTTGACCGTCAACGAGATCGCCGAGGCCTGCGGCACCTCCGCGTCCACGGTCAAGCGCGACCTGCGCGAGGCCAGCGCCTACCTGCGCCAGCGCCTGGGGCCGTCGGCGTCGTGAGCGACCGCGCCTCGCTCTGGCCGCGCGCGCGGGCCCACTTCCGCCGCCTCTGCGACCTGGACCTCGCCGACCGCGAGGTCGCCCTCGCCGCGCTGCGCGCCGAGGACCCGCAACTCGCCGCCTACGTCGCCGACCTGCTCGCCGCCGACACCGACGCCGACACCGAGCAGGGCCCGGACGCCGATCTGCGCGGCGCGGTGGCCGACCTGCGCGCCTCCTTCGAGGACGAGGCGTTGCCCGTCGAGACGCAGGCCGGACCCTGGACGATCGAGGAGGTCATCGGCCGCGGCGGCATGGGCGAGGTGTGGCGCGCCCGGCGCCGTGTCGAGGATTTCGAGCAGGTGGGCGCCCTCAAGCTGCTCAAACGCGGCATGGACAGCGACGCGCTGCTGGCGCGCTTTCGCCAGGAGCGGCGCATCCTGGCCCGGCTCGAGCACGCCAACATCGCGCGCCTGCTCGACGGCGGCGTGACCGCGTCGGGTCGCCCGTACCTGGTGATGGAGCTGGTGGAGGGCCTGCCGATCACCGAGTACGTCGCCGCCCGCGGTCTGGGTCTGCCCGAGATCCTGCGCCTGTTCCTGCGCATCTGCGCCGGGGTCGACGTCGCCCACCGCAACCTCGTCGTGCACCGCGACCTGAAGCCCTCGAACATCATGGTCGACGCGCTCGGCGAACCCAAGCTGCTGGACTTCGGCATCGCCAAGCTGCTGGCCGGCGACGAGCACGACCTCGCCGTCACCGTCACCACCATGCGCGCCCTGACGCCGGCCTACGCCGCGCCCGAGCAACTCGCCGGCGAGCCGGTGACCACCGCGACCGACGTCTACGCCCTCGGCCTGATCCTCTACGAGCTGACCTGCGGCACCCTGCCGCGCGAACGCCTGGCGGGCGATCCCTCGCGCCTGCGCGACGACGTCTCCACGCGCCCGAGCCAGGCGCTGCGCCGGCGCCTGGGCGACGCGACGGCCGACCCGCAGACGCGGCAGCTCATGCGCCAGGTCCGCGGCGACCTCGACGCCATCGTGCTGACCGCGCTGCGCGGCGACCCCGCCCGCCGCTACCCCTCGGTGTCGGCCATGGCTGCCGACATCAAGGCCCTGCTCGACGGCCGCCCCGTGACCGCGCGCGGCGACTCGCCCGGCTATCGCCTGCGCCGCTTCGTGCGCCGCCACCGCGTGGCGGTCGGCGCCGCGGCGCTGGTCGTGCTGGCGATCGCCGGCGGCCTGACCGCCTCGATCTGGCAGGCCCGACAGGCCCGCGAGCAGGCGCTGCGCGCCGAGGCCGTGCAAGCCTTCCTGCTCGACATCTTCCGCCTGAACTCGGCCAACCAGCCCGATCCCGTCAAGGCCCGCGAGACGACCGCCCGCGAGCTGCTCGACATCGGCGCCGAACGCATCGGCACCGCCCTCGGTGACGCGCCGCCGGCCCGGCAAGCCGTGCTCGTGCTGCTCGGCTCGCTCTACCACGACCTCGGCCTGGACGACCAGGCCGTCGCCCTGCGCCGTCAGGCCGTCGACCATGCGCGCACGCTGCACGGCCCACGGTCGCTCCTGGTGGCCGAGGCGCTCGTTGCCCTGGCGGGGTCGTTGCACGCCTCGGCGGACGTCGGCGAACGCGGCGCGGTGCTCGAGGAGGCCGAGGCGCTGGTCATCGGCCGTCGCGACGCGCCGCACGAGCTGCGCTCGAATCTCTACCGGATGCTGGCCGAGCACTTCGCGAGCCTCGACGTCAAGCGGGCCGTCGGATACGCCGAACAGGCCGTCGCCCTGCTCGAGGGCCAGCCGCCGTCGGTCACGCTCGCCGAGGGCTGGTACACCTGCGGCGTGACGCTCTACGTCGCCGGCGACAACGTCAAGGCGGCCCACGCGTTCGCGCAGGCCGTGGCCGTCTCGCTCGAGGCGCAGGGGTATCCCAACCCGTCGATGCCCCGCTTCTACGCGCTGCTCAGCAACGCGCAGTACAACATGCTGGACATCGACGCGGCCCGCGCCAGTGCCCGCAAGTCGCTCGAAGCGGCGCTGCTCGTCAGCGGGCCCGAGCACATCGACGTGGTGCAGACCACCATGCGCCTGGGCCGCCTGCTGGTCGACACCGGCGCCACCCGCGAAGGCCTCGAGCACCTGGCCCGCGCCCGCGAGCTGGTGCTGGCGACCCGCGGCGCCGACGACCCCTTCTACGCGCCGCAGGCCCTGCTCGAGCACGGCACCGCCCTGGTGCGGGCGGGCGACCCGCAGACGGGCCTGGTGGACATTGAGGCGGCGATCGACAACCGCCGCCGCAACCGACCGGGCACGCTCTACCTCGCGCAGATGCTCGAACTCGCCGCGCTGGCCCTCGACCATCTCGGCCGCGCGGCCGAGATCGACACCCTGCTCGACGAGGCGGAGCAGATCCGCACCACCGCCAACCAGCCCCGCCAGACGCCTGCCTGGAACCAGCACGTGGCGCTGCGCGCGCGCCGCGCCGCCGTGTCAGGCGACCGCGCCGCCGTCGAGCGCTGGCTCGCCGAGTACGGACTGCCCGCCGAGTCGAGCGCCGGCGACACGCGCGAGCACGTCGAGCAGCTCACGCTACGCGCCGAACTGATGCTCATCCTGGACGACCCCGCCGCCGCCGCCGCCGCCGCCGCCGAGGCCCTCGCCACGCTGCGCGCGCTCGGCCTGCAGGACTACCTCTTGCTGCTGCGAATCCGCATCCTGCACGCCGGGGGGCGCGCCGCGCTGGCGATCGGCGAGGTCGAGGGCGGGTGTGGGGCGCTGCGCGAGGCGCTGACCCTCGCGCAGGAGCAACTGTTGCCGGGCAGCGCGACGCTGAAGGCGTTGCGAGAGGCGGTTGAGGGGTGCCGGTGACCCGTGGAACGGATCTGGTCAGGCGCCGATCACGCCACCGATATGCCCCGCCAGCTCCGCCGGCACTCCCGCTTCACCAGCGAAGCGCGGCCAACCGGCCACCGCGGCGGCGACCTCGTCGACGATCGCCGGCGCGTCGTCCAGGCCCATGCGCGCGGCGAGGTCGAGCAGGTCGGCGCGGGTGATGCCGTCGCGCTTGCCGCCGATCGAGAGCTGGTGGCGGTCGGTCCAGCGGCCCGTCGGGTTGTGGGCCCAGATCACGTCGAAGGCCGGAGCCAGGCGCCAGGCGCCGGCGCGGTCCATCAGGAAGGCGATGTTGCGCGTGTGGTCGTCGCGGTTGTAGGCGAGCACGTTGAACACGGCGCGGCGGTACTGTTGCTGCAGGGCGGGCTGGCCGAGGTTCAGCTTGCGCATGACGGCGAAGACCTGCTCGTAGCCGTGGGCGCCGGGCCGGTTGAAGTCGAAGTGGGCCAGGGCGCAGAGCGACAGCATGTGCAGCTTGCCACCCTCGTGGTCGCGGTCGAAGCGGCGGGTCATGAAGTGCGCGCGGCCGCCTTCCTCGAGCAGGCGGCACGGGTTCATCGTGAGGCCGGCCGCGGTGGCCATCAGGTGGTAGGCGTACTCCACGCGGCCGTAGCCCAGAGGATCGCCGAGGGCGGTGTCGTGCACGCCGTCGAACTTGAGGATCCAGGGCTCGAAGCCGGCGGGAACCGGCACCTGTCCGGAGCGGACCTCGCCGCTGGCCGGGTTCCAGGCGACCACGGCCTTGGCGCGCGCCCCGCCCGCCGAGGTGCCGACCCGGAAGATCTGGTCGACGGCGCGGCTGTCGTCGTCGCGCAGGTTCGCCGACAGCGCCTGGCGATCGTGCAGGATGGCCGCGGCGAGTTGCACCAGCTCGGCCATCTCGAGCGGCGTGGTCTTGCCCGGACGGGGTCCGATCGCGGGCTCGTACTCGAGGGCGCCCATGCCGCGGGCGCCGATGTAGCAGAGGCGCTCGACGGGGCTGAAGTCGGCGGGGTCGCGCCCTTGTCGTTGCAGCCAGAGATCGATCACGGCGTTGCCGAAGCGGTCGGGCAGCGAGTCGCTCAACAGGCCGGGCAGGCCGTGGTAGGTGACGGGGTCCAGCTCGGGGAAGCTGGCGATGCCGGGGCGCAGGGGCAGCGTGAGCGGCGCCAGGGGCAGGCCGGTCTGCAGGAACGCCGGCGTGTATTCGAAGCGGCCCAGCCCACGCTCGGCGTCCCAGGCCACGGCCCCCACCTCGTGCTGCCAGAGCTTGACCGTGGCCACGGTGACCCGGCCTTGGCGCGTGCCCATCGCTACTCCTTCGGGTCGGTCGGCTGGCGTCGCGGGCCGGCGGCGCGCCGGCGGGTGCGTCCGGCCAGGCGCGCCAGCTGCAGCGGGCTGGGGCCGGGGTCGGGCAGGAACGCCGCGAGCTGGGGCAGCAGGTCCAGGGCGCGCAGGATGCGCACGAACCCCTTGAGCGTGCAGCCGCGGCCTTGCTCGAGCCGCTGGACGACCGTGCGGGAGACGCCGGCGTGGTCGGCGAGGTCGTCCTGGGTGATGTTGCGGTTCAGGCGGTGGCGCTGGACGCGGGCGCCGAGTTCGTTGAGGATGGCGGGGTCGCTCATGAGCGTGAGGTCCATGGCGCATCCTTTGTGGGGCTTTGATCGATGTTCACCGTTTTAATGCATGATAATCAAGGCGTAGATGGCTGTCAATGCACGAAATTATATAGTCTATAAATAATGCGTTATGGTCTTTTTATGGCTATAGCGCATTATAAACAATGCGTCATTGCTATGATGCGTCTGGGCCGTGCACGTCCGGTTGCGGGCAGCAGGTGTGCCAGAGGGGTCACGTGTGCCAGGTATGCCACGTGGGCCAGGTGTGCCGGCGCACCGAATCCGGTGGGCCGGCGCCTCCTCGCGGTGCTACAATCCAGGGGCCTCCAGCGAGGGGTGATGCCATGTCGAAACCTATGCTCGCCGCGCTCTGCCTCTTCCTGCTGATGCCGGACGGTCGGACGGCGTGCGCCGCGGCCGGGCCCGCCCGGCTGGCCGACATCGATCCCGACGTGCTGGCCGTGACCGCCGGTGGCGCCACCGTCGACGTGCTGGTCCTGCTCGACGAGCAGGCGGACGTGCGCGAGGCCGCACGTCGCGGTGGCGCGCGCACCGTGTACGACCAGCTCCGCCAGACCGCCGAGCGCACCCAGGCCGACCTGCGTCTGCACCTGGACGACCTCGCCGTCTCGTGGCGCCCGTTCTGGATCGTCAACGCCGTGGCCATCGCCGGTGCCGACGCCGCCGTGGTCGCGTCGGTCGCCGCGTGGCCGGGCGTCGCGCGCATCGACGTCGATCCGTGGGTTCCGGTCGTGCCGGTTTCGCAACGACCGGGCGGCGCTCGCGTCGTGCCCTGGCACGTCACGCAGCTCGGCGCCCCGGCGGTGTGGGTCGCGGGCAATACCGGGCAAGCCGCCGTCGTGGGCATCCTGGACACCGGCTGCGACTGGTTGCACCCGGCGTTGCGCGACCAGTACCGCGGCTGGGACGGCGCCTCGGCCGACCACGACCACAACTGGGGCGACGTGACCACCACGCCCGGCGCGCCGGCGCCGCTGGACGACCACGGCCACGGCACCCACCTCGCCGGCGCGGCGGTGGGCGACGACGGCCAGGGCATGCAGATCGGCGTGGCGCCCGGCGCGCGCTGGATCGCGTGCCGCAGCTTCGTGGGGGGCTGGAGCGCGCCGTCGCTCATGCTCGCGGGAATGCAGTGGATGCTCGCGCCGACGCCCGTCGCGGGCGGCGAGGGCGATCCCGACCGCGCGCCCGACGTGGTCACGACCGCGTGGTACTGCCAGGCCTCGCAGGGATGCCCGTGGGGCGTGCTGCTGCCGGCGGTTGCCGCGCTGCGCGCGGCCGGCATCGTGGTGGTCGCGTCGACCGGCGGCGGCGGCCCGGATTGCGGGACCATCGTCGCCACGCCGGCCTCGTTCGCCGAGGCGCTGACCGTGGGGGCCACCGGCCCCGGCGACGTGATCGCGCCGTTCTCGGGCCGCGGTCCGGTGGTCACCGCGCAGGGCACGCTGGTCAAGCCCGACGTCGTTGCGCCCGGCACCAACGTGCTGTCGAGCCTGCCCGGCGGCGGCTACGCCGTGTGGAGCGGCACGGCGATGGCCGCGGCCCAGGCGGCCGGCGTGGTGGCCCTGGTGGTCACGGCGCTGCCCATGCTCGCGGGCGATCCCGACGCCATCGTGCAGCGGCTGACGAGCACCGCCGTGCCCCTGCCAAACGACCAGTGCGGCGACGGCGACCAGATCCCCAACAACGTGTCCGGACACGGCCGCCTCGACGCGGCGGCGGCCTGCGGCGTGCTGAGCGCGGCGCCGGCCGTTGGCCAGGGCGCGGCGGTGCGCCTGCTGCCCGGCGCGCCGAACCCGTTCAACCCGCGGACCGTGCTCGCCTTCGAGGTGTCGCGCGCCGCCGACGTGGACCTGAGCGTCGTGGACGCCCGGGGCCGGCTGGTGCGCGTGCTGGTGGACGGGCGGCGGGTCGTGGCGGGTCGGCACGAGGTGGTCTGGGATGGGCGCGACGGGCGAGGTCGGCAGGTGTCGGCGGGTGTGTATTTCCTGAGATTGAGCGATGGGGCCACGCAAGAGACGCAGCGCATCTCGCTGGTCCGTTGAGCGACGGAGCACGTCTCAGCGGATCAGGCTGACCTTCCGATTTTCCACCCGGTCGCCAACCCGGAGCCGGACCAGATAGACCCCGCTGGATAGAGGCCGACCGTGGTCATCAGTGCCATGCCATGCCACGGTATGGGTACCTTCCGAACAGAATCCTTGCACGAGGACGCGCAGGACCCTGCCTCGCAGGTCATGGATGGCGAGGTTGACGTCGGCGCCTCGTGGCAAGGAGTACGACACGTTGGTGGTCGGATTGAACGGGTTGGGAACAGGAGCGTGCAAGGTCAGCTCGGTGCCGAGGTCAGGTGGCACGTCGGTGCTGATCATCTGAAACGCCCAGTTGGTCATGCAACTGGCTGCCTGGCCACCCGCTTCCGAAAATTGGCCACCGATCCACAGCCTACCCTGGTGAGATAGCAACGCGTTGACGTCAGAATTGCAGCCGTCTCCGACTGGCCGCCAGCCGTGCCCATCCCAACCCGCGAGGCGTTTGATCGATACCCCATCGACGTTGGTGAACGCCCCGCCGGCATAGAGGTGATTCTCGTGCCCGGTCAGGGCGCGAATCTCGGCATTGAAGGCGCCGCCGAGCAGGCTCCACGTGCTTCCTGTCCAGACGGCGACGCGCCACACGTTTGGGCCGTTCGGATCGAGTCCTTGACCGGCGATCACGAGCTGGCCGTTCCAATCGGCGATCTTGGTGACCGTGCCTGCGAGCGGCGCCGGGAAGGCTTGCCATTGCGATCCGACCAGTCGGGCGATCTTGCTGACGGTCGTGTTGTTGATCCTCGTCACGCTGCCGCCGGCGACCAGGGAATCCTGCCAGTAATGCAGATCCTTGAACACGCCCTCGGATGCGGTTCCCAAGACCGTGCCGCTGTACAACTGATAGATCACCGACTCACTCGCGCCAAACGGCTCGTTCAAGAAGTTCGGATGATGCTCGATAGCAACGAGACCGGGCAGGTTTGGATGAAAGTCCCAGCTGAAACTGTTCCAGCGGTATAGATGGCGCGTATATGCGCCGACGACGGTCGCGTACGCTCCGTATTCCGGATGCAAGTAGGCGTTGGCCACATGGGCGTATTCGAGCGTCTCAGGCGAGAATGACATCGCATGCCAGCTGCTGCCGAAGTCCCGGGCGACGCCGACGGCGATGCGATTACCGATCGACCTGAAGTTTCCGCCGACGACGCGGACGCCATCGTGCCCAACCTGGATGGAGTACACGCCGCCGCCGGTCGCGCCGTAACCGGTGGGACCGACCTGGACGAGGCTCCCTTCGCCGGCGGCATTGGGTCTCCTGGCGACGGTACCCAAAAACGTCGAACCATGCCGCAGGGCATCACCGCCCAGCACAATTCCGGTCGAGGTCGACGCCGCTGTCGAAAGGATCGACCCGCTGCCTGCAACTACCGCCCATTGCGTGCCAGTCCACCGCCGAAAAATCGGGATGTTCCAGTCCCAGCCGTACAGCACATAAGCCGCGAAGAGTTCCCCGCCATGCCAGAGCGTGAAACTGGCGACCTCGTACTCGGGTCCTGAGTTGGGCAACTGCAGGTGTTGCCAGTCTGTGCCGGCGAATTGGTAGACCCGAAACGGTGCTTGCCAGCCCGGAATGCCACCGATCGCCACGAGCTTGTTGCTATTCGCCGACAGGTGACGGATCTGCAGGCCAAGGTCCGGCCAGGGTCGCGAAACCTGGGCGCCGTCCCAGGCTACGAGCCCGCCGAGCGTGTCGGTGCCACAGGCCGTGAAGGCCCCGCCGATCACGAGCTGGTTCTGGTACACGGTCAGCGCGTTGACAGTACCATTCGCCTGCAGAAAATCGACGAGTTCGGATCCATTCCAGACCGATCCCCCGATATAGAGGTTGCCGGCGTAGGACGCCATCGCCGTCGATCCGGAGCCGAGCGACTGAGACAAGCCGATCCAATGGTCCCCTTCCAGCCGCCACAGCCGCCTATGGCCACTGGTCAACGCGATGAGAGTCCCGTCGTGATGAACGATCGCCGCGACCGCATTCGGGATGCCTGTGGCGAAGGGTGTCCAGTTCGAACCGTTGGACTTGACGATGAAGCGGTACGGGAAGTTGCCTGCGCGTGTGAAGTTGCCGCCCAAAACGAACTGGCCCTGGTGTTCGATGATCACGGTGGGTGGTGGATTCGTGCCGCTGATGTAGTACTCGGTCGACCAGTGGCCCTCGAATACCTGCGCCGAGGGTGTTCCGGGGTGGACCAAGATCGCCATGGCGACGATAAGCGTGATCAAGACCGGCGTGCGTTGCATCGGATCATCCCCCCCGGTACGATGAGAGCTTCGAATCAAGTCTATCACATGGCGCTTGCGCGATCAACTTGTCGCGGGCACGCCCCATGCCTAAGCTTGCGCCATGAGCACCACCGCCCTGGACATTCTGCGCACCACCTTCGGCTACCCCACGTTCCGCGGCGACCAGGCCGCGATCATCGACCTGCTCGTCGGCGGCGGCGACGCGCTCGTGCTGATGCCCACCGGCGGCGGTAAGTCCCTCTGCTACCAGATCCCCGCGCTGTTGCGGCCGGGCGCCGGCGTGGTCGTCTCGCCGTTGATCGCGCTGATGCACGACCAGGTGACCGCGCTGCGCCAGCTGGGCCTGCGCGCGGCCTACCTCAATTCGACGCTCTCGGCGGCCGCGGCGCGCGCGACCGAGGCGGCGCTGTGCCGGGGCGAGCTGGACCTGCTCTACATCGCGCCCGAGCGCCTGCTGCAGGAGCGCACGCTCGCGTTGCTGGACGAGGTGGTCCAGGCGGCGCCGCCGTCGGGCATCGCGCTGTTCGCGATCGACGAGGCGCACTGCGTCTCCCAGTGGGGACACGATTTCCGGCCGGAGTACCTGCAGCTGGACATCCTGGCCGAGCGGTACCCCGGGGTGCCGCGCCTGGCGTGCACCGCGACCGCGGACCAGCGCACGCGCGAGGAGATCCTCGGCCGGCTGCGGCTGGACGGCGGCCGCGTCTTCGTCGGCGGCTTCGACCGCCCGAACATCCGCTACCGCGTGGTGCAGAAGGACCAGCCGCAGCAGCAGCTCCTGCGCTTCTTGCGCGGCGAGCACGCGGGCGACGCGGGCATCGTGTATTGCCTGACGCGGCGCAAGACCGAGCAGACGGCCGCGTTCCTGCAACAGCAGGGCTTCAGCGCCTTGCCCTACCATGCCGGCCTCGAGGCGGACGTACGCCGCCGCCACCAGGAGCGCTTCCTGCGCGAGGACGGCCTGGTGATGACGGCGACCATCGCCTTCGGCATGGGCATCGACAAGCCGGACGTGCGGTTCGTCGCCCACCTGGACCTGCCGAAGTCGCTCGAGGCGTACTACCAGGAGACCGGTCGGGCCGGGCGCGACGGGCTGCCGGCCGACGCCTGGCTCTGCTACGGCTTGCAGGACGTGGTGCTGCTGCGGCAGATGCTGGCGCAGTCGGAGGCCGAGCAGCGGCACAAGCGGCGCGAGCAGCAGGGTCTGGACGCGATGCTGGGGTATTGCGAGGTGACGTCGTGCCGGCGGCAGGTTCTGCTGCGCTACTTCGGTGACACGCTGGCCGAGCCCTGCGGCAATTGCGACGTGTGCCTCGAGCCGCCCGACACGTTCGACGGCACGGTGGCCGCGCAGAAGCTGCTGTCGTGCGCCGTGCGCACCGGCCAGCGGTTCGGCGCCCAGCACCTGATCGACGTGCTGCGCGGCGGCGACGGCGAGCGCATCCGGCGCTGGGGCCACAACCGGCTGCCGACCTGGGGCGTGGGCGAGGAATTGAGCGCGCGGCAGTGGCGGTCGGTGGCGCGGCAGCTCGTGGCGCTCGGCTACTTCGCGGTGGACGCCGAGGGCTTCGGCGGCCTGCAGGTGACCGACGCGGGCCGCGCCGTGCTGCGCGGCGGGCAGGTGCTGAGCCTGCGTCGCGACGAACGGGCCGTGGCCGGGGAAGGCTCCGCCGGCGTCTCGCAACGACGGCGAGGCGTGGCGGCGCTGGCCGATGTGGGGCAGCTCGACGGCGAGGTGGAGGCGCTGTTCGAGCGGCTGCGCCGCAAGCGCAAGGAGCTGGCCTCGGAGCAGGGGGTGCCTCCTTACGTGATCTTCCATGACCGCACGCTGGTTGCGATGGCCGCGGCGAGGCCGACGTCGCTGGAGGCGATGCTGCAGATCAGCGGGGTGGGGCAGGCCAAGCTCGAGCGGTATGGGGAGGTGTTCCTGGCGGAGATCCGGGGGGATGGGGGCGTGAGGGGCTGAACGAGATCGCTGCGCGGTGTTGACGCGGCGGTATTACCGCGGTTATACTATGGCCATGAAGACAGCGGTGTCGATCCCAGATGAACTGTTCCGGGCGGCCGATCGCGTTGCCAGGCGGCTCGGTCTGTCGCGGAGCGAGTTCTATCAGCGTGCCCTGGCGTTGTACCTGGAAAACCACAACGACGCCTTGGTGACCGAGCAGCTGAATCTGGTTCATGACGGCGCCGATGACGGCAAGGTCGATCCCGTGCTGGATGTCTTGCAGTGGGCGAGCATCGTGCGGGAGAAGTGGTGATCGAGCGGGGCGAGGTCTGGTGGGCCGAACTGGCCGACCCGCGGGGATCGGAGCCTGGTTACCGGCGACCGGTCCTGATCGTCCAGAGCGATGCTTTCAATCGTAGCGAGATCGCGACCGTGGTCGTCGTTGCGGTCACTACCAACATGCGCCTTGCTGAAGCCCCGGGTAACGTCCGGCTCGCCAGACGGGACAGCGGACTTCGTCGTGATTCGGTGGTCAACGTGTCGCAGGTCCTGACGCTGGACAGGCGTTTCCTGGTCGAGAAGGTCGGCGGCTTGTCAGATCGGATCCTGGAAAAGGTCGAGTCTGGGTTACGGTTGGTCATGAGCTTGTAGTAGCGATTCGTGACGGCAATCCCGAGGTTACGCGTGACCCCGCCCACCACTTCTGCAACGACGACACCCGAAGCCGTCCTTGCCGAGCGTCGCCTGCGCGTCCTGCTCGTGCTCAGCGGCCTGTTCTTCGGCACCCTGGCGATGCTCAACATCCTGGGCATCAGCCGGTTCGTGGTGCTCGGTTCGTGGGACGCGGCCGGCGGCTGGCGCTGGGGCACCTGGGGCGAGGTGAGCTTCGCCGTGGCGGTCGGCGTGCTGCCGTACCCGCTCACCTTCCTTTGCACCGACCTCATCAGCGAGTTCTACGGCCGGCGGCGCGCCAACTTCGTGGTGTGGGTCGGCCTGCTGGTCAACCTGTGGGTGGTGGCGATCCTCTGGCTGGGCGGCGTGCTGCCTGGCGGCGGCCCCGCCGAGGACGCGTTCTTCACCATCCGCCGCCTGACCTTCGGCGCGGTGGCCGCCTCGATGATCGCCTACCTGACGGCCCAGTTCGTCGACGTGCAGGTCTTCCATTTCTGGAAGTGGCTGACGCGCGGCCGGCACCTCTGGCTGCGCAACAACGCCTCGACCCTGGTCAGCCAGTTCGTCGACACCTTCGCCGTGATCACGATCACTCACTTCTGGGCGCACGCGTTGCCCGTGGACGAGGCGCGGCCCATCTGGCCGCAGCTATGGATCTTCATCGCCACCGGGTACGCGTTCAAGTCGCTGGCGGCGTTGCTCGACACGCCGGTGATCTACATCGCGGTCGGCTGGTTGTCGCGGTATCTGGGCATCGACCCGCGGCGGGAGCATGGTGGGCGGTGATGGTCTATCAAACCCGCCGAGGTTCAGATCAAGCAGGTGCTGCGGGGAAGGGCTGAACCGCTGCATCGATTGCGTCCGCCGACCACAACCGCCTTCGACGAACCCCAGCACCATCGCGCCACCACTTGCCTAGACCCACACCCACCCGCTATCCTCGACCCGTCTCGCCCCGTGACCAGTGCCCCGTTGCACGTTCCTCGAGGAGCCCCCCATGAATCGCCTTGCCCTCCTGCTCGTGATCGCCCTGGTGGCCTTCACCCTCGCCCAGCCTGCCCTGGCCCGCGACGGCAAGGCGGCCAAGGACAAGGCCAAGGCCAACGACAAGGACACCGCCGCCACCGACACCCCCTGGTCCGCCGGCACCTTCAGCGGCCTGAAGTGGCGCGCGCTCGGCCCGGCCCTGATGTCCGGGCGCATCGGCGACATCGCCGTCAACCCGCGCGACAAGACGCACTGGTACGTGGCCGTGGCCAGCGGCAACCTCTGGGAGACGCGTAACGGCGGGGTCACGTTCCAGCCCATCTTCGACGACCAGGGCAGCTACTCGATCGGTTGCGTGGCCATCGAACCGAGCGACCCGCACGTGGTCTGGCTGGGCACGGGCGAGAACAACAGCCAGCGCTCGGTGAGCTACGGCGACGGGGTCTACCGCTCGCGTGACGGCGGCCGTTCGTGGCAGCACATGGGCTTGAAGGAGTCGATGCACATCGCCGAGATCGTGATCCATCCGACCGACGGCGACATCGTCTACGTGGCCGCGATGGGGCCGCTGTGGGGGCCGGGCGGCGACCGTGGCCTCTACAAGACCACCGACGGCGGCGTCACCTGGGAACGCGTCCTGCACATCGGCGAGAACACCGGCGTGGTGAGCCTGGAGATGGACCCGCGCGACCCCGACGTGCTGTACGCCGCGGCCTACCAGCGGCGGCGCCACACCTGGACGCTGATCAACGGCGGGCCCGAGAGCGGCATCCACAAGAGCACCGACGGCGGCCGCACCTGGCGCGAGATCAACAAGGGGCTGCCCTCGGGCGACAAGGGCCGCATCGGCCTGGCGCTGGCGCCCACGGCGCCCGACACGATCCACGCCATCGTCGAGGCGACCGGCGACCAGAGCGGGTTCTACCGCTCGCTCAACCGCGGCGAGACATGGCAGCGCATGAGCGGCTACGTGTCGGACAGCCCGCAGTACTACCAGGAGATCTACGTCGACCCGCACGATCCCCTGCGCATCTACAGCCTGGACACGTTCCTGCAGCGCAGCCGCGACGGCGGGCGCACCTGGGAGCGCGTGCCCCTCGGCGGCAAACACGTGGACGACCACGCCATCTGGTTCGATCCCGACGTGCCCGGCCACCTGCTCGTCGGCAGCGACGGCGGCCTCTACGAGACGTTCGACCACGGCGAGAAGTGGCGCTTCTTCGAGAACATCCCCGTCACGCAGTTCTACCGCGTGGCCGTCGACGACGAGCAGCCCTTCTACAACGTCTACGGCGGCACGCAGGACAACAACACGCAGGGCTGGCCGGTGCGCACGTTCTCGGCGCGCGGCATCGAGACCAAGGACTGGTTCGTGACCCTCGGCGGCGACGGTTTCGAGCCGGCCATCGAACCCGGCAACCCGGACATCGTCTACTGCCAGTGGCAGTACGGCAACCTCACGCGCTTCCATCGCGCAACCGGCGAGCGCATCGACATCAAGCCGATGCCCGCCAGCGGCGAGGTCTTGCGGTGGAACTGGGACTCGGCCTTGCTGATCAGCCCGCACAGCCCCACGCGCCTGTACTTCGGCGCCAACCGCCTGTTCCGCAGCGACGATCGCGGCGACAGCTGGACCCCGATCTCGGGCGACCTGACCAGCGGGGTCGACCGCAACCGGCTCGAGGTGATGGGCACGGTGTGGAGCATCGACGCGGTGGCCAAGAACCGCTCGACCTCGTTCTACGGCAACATCGTGGCGCTCGACGAGTCGCCGCTCGAGGAGGGCGTGCTCTACGTGGGCACCGACGACGGCCTGGTGCAGGTCACGCGCGACGGCGGCGCCACCTGGACACGCACCGACCGCGTGGGCGACGCGCCGCGCGGCGCCTACGTACACGACCTGACGGCGAGCCTCTTCGAGAAGGGCGTCGTGTATGCGTGCCTGGACAACCGCAAGCAGAACGACCTGAAGCCGTACGTGTACCGCAGCCGCGATTACGGCAAGACCTGGCAGGCGATGACCGGCGACCTGCCCGAGCGCGGCACCGCCTACTCGATCCGTCAGGACCACGTCGATCCCGACCTCTTCTTCGTGGGCACCGAGTTCTCGGTCTTCTTCACCCGCGACGGCAAGACCTGGCTGAAGCTGGCCGCCGGCCTGCCCACGATCAAGGTGCCGGACCTCGAACTGCAGCGGCAGCACGACGACGTGGTGATCGCCACCTTCGGCCGCGGCTTCTACGTGCTGGACGACTACTCGCCCCTGCGCGGCCTCAGCGAGAAGCAGTTGCACGAGGAGGCGCTGCTGTTCGCGGTGCGCCCGGCGTTGCGCTACATCGAGAGCCGCACCTACGCCAGCAGCGACGGCGACCAGGACTGGACCGCCGATAACCCGCCGTATGGCGCCACCTTCACCTACTACCTCAAGGAATCGCTCAAGAGCCTGGCCCAGCAACGGCGCGAGGCCGAGGGCAAGCTGCGCAAGGACAAGCAGCCGATCTACTACCCCGGGTGGGACGACCTACGCGCCGAGGAACGCGAGGAGGTGCCGCAGATCCTGCTGACCGTGCGCGACCACGCCGGCCAGGTGGTGCGGCGTCTGCCCGCCAGCAACGCGGCCGGCCTGCAGCGCGTCACCTGGAACCTGCGGCTGCCGGGCGCCGCGCCGGCCGCGCCCATCGACGCGACCAAGCGCTCGCCGTGGGACCGCATCGGCGACGGCCCGCTCGCCGTGGCCGGCACCTACACCGTGGAGCTGCACCGCCGCCTGCGCGGCGAGGAGACGCTGCTCGCCGGCCCGGTCTCCTTCGAGGTGCGCGACCTCGCGCGCAACCCGCTCGCCGGCGACCAGGAGGCGAAGCTGGCGTTCGAGCTGGAACTGCAGGACACCTACCGGCGCGTGGAAGCCGCGGCGCGCGAACACCGACTGGCCGTCGACCGGCTCGGCCGCCTGCGCACCGCCGCGGCGATCGTCGCCGGCCCCGAGATGCAGGACCGCATCGCCGCGCTCGAGGCGCGCCTGGTCGCCGTGGCGATCGCGCTGGATGGCGACGCCACGATCGCCGCCCGCGAGGAAGCCACGCCGATGGCCGTGCGCGAGCGGCTTGGCCGCATCTCGTGGTCGTTGCGGGCCACCACGATGGGCCCGACGCAGACGCAGCGGCAGAGCCTGCTGATCGCGGCCGGGGAGTTCAGCGAGGTCGCCCCCGAACTGGCGCGCCTGGTGGGCCGGGAGATCCCGGCGCTGGCCGCCGAGCTGGAGGCCATGGGTGCGCCGTTCACCGGCGGCGGGGAGCACCTGGTGCCGGCGGACGAGGGCGGCAGCGAGTGGCGCTGGTGGCGGCGGTTCTAGCGACGTGAAAGCCATGCGCCTGTTCCGCTTCTTCTGGCAAGCTCACAAATGGGCCGGCATCGTGCTCGCGCTCTGGCTGACCTTGATCGCGGTCACGGGCCTGCTGCTGCTGTTCAAGAAGCAGTCGGCCTGGATCCAGCCGCCGACCCAGCGCGACGTGCCCGGCGAGGTGGCGGACTTCATCTCCCAGGCCGAGCTGCTGGCGATCGTGCTCGCCCAGGAGCATCCGGCCTTCGGGTCGCTGGCGGATATCGACCGCATCGATCTGCGGCCCGGCCGGCGTGTCTACAAGGTGGTCTCGCGCCACGGGTACGCCGAGATCCAGGTGGGGGCGGTCAGCGGCGCGGTGCTGTCGGTGGACGTGCGGCGGTCCGATCTGCTGGAGCAGCTGCACGATGGGTCGTACTTCGGCGGGGTCGTGCATGGGTGGGTGATGCCGGTGGTCGCGGCAGGGACGGTGTTGCTGGTGGTGTCGGGGGTGTGGGTCTGGGTTGCGCCGTTGTTGCGACGGCGGCGCCTAGGTTGAGGCCTGCCGCCGCCCAACCATCAGGTTGACCGCGCCCATGCCCACGTGGCCGGTGCCTTCGGCGAGCTGGATCTCCAGGCGTTCGCAGCGGCTCCAGGCCACGCCTGGGAACTCGGCGCGAACTTCGGCGAGGTCGTGCAAGAGGGCCAGATCGGGCGGCCCGCCGGTGCCGCGGCCGAGCTGCTCCTTGGCGAAGGACACGAGGATCAGCGTCCCTCCGGCGGCGATGGCAGACGTGACCCGCGCGTGGACCAGGGCGCGCTCGTCCGGCGGCGGGTGGAAGAAGCAGAGCACGGCATGGTCGAAGGGGGCGGCGTCGAGCCAGGCGGTGTCGATGGCCTCGCAGAGCAGGTAGTCCAAGACCACGCCGCGCTCGGCGGCCAGCAACAAGGCCTTGCGGCGCGCCTCCGAGCTGCTGTCGAAGGCCGTGACCCGATGGCCCAGCGTGGCGGCGTATACGGCGTTGCGCCCCTCGCCCTCGGCCACGTAGAGGCCGTGGCCGACCAGTAGATCGGCGAGTGCGGCGCGCACCAGCACGTTGGGTTCCGTGCCGTAGAAGTAACGCGCGTGCCTGTAGCGTTCGTCCCAGCGGTTCATGGTGGGGCGGGCGGGTCAGTCGGCCCCGGCTACCCGTGCCAGGACACCGAGGAAGTACGGCCAGAGGACCGCCGCCACGACGGCCTTGCCGAGGCTCAGCTGCGCGTAGCCGACCGTGAATAGCCAGGCCGCGAACCACAGCGGGCCCACGATGCCGGCGACTTCCATCTTGCCCGTGATCTTCTGTTCTTGTGCCATCACGTTGCCTCCGGTCGAGGGCCGGCCTCAGCTCGCGCCTTGCCCGAACGTTCCAGCCAGGCCACGGTAATCCCGCCCACCATGATCAAGCCGAACTGCCTCCAGGTGGCCGCCGTGCCGAGGTCGGGCAGTCGCCAGGTGTAGTCGGCCACCATCGCGAGGTCGGCCCCGGTGGTCTTCCAGGGCCAGATGATCAACAACGAGCCCAGGATGAACCCCGTCAACACGGCGATCGTCGCGTCGCGGTGACGGCGAAAGAGCCAGGAGATCAGCCGGGCGAAGGTCACCAGCCCGGCGGCCATGCCGGCGCCGAACCACACCAGGGTCATGAGTTGCAGGTCGTTGACGGCGTCGAGCACGAGCTTGTAGTTGCCCAGCAGCAGCAGCACGTAGGAGCCCGAAAGCCCCGGCAGGATCATGCTGACCAGCGCGGTGGCCCCGCAGACCATCAGGTAGAGCGGGTGTGGATTCGGCGCCGCCGGCGGCAGCACGGCGATGCCCGCGGCGATCACCAGGCCGACCAAAAAGGCGAGGATCGGCGCGGCGCGCCAGCGGCCGACCGTCGTGCCCACGAACCAGACCGAGCCGAGGATCAGGCCGAAGAAGTAGGCCCAGGTATCGACTGGATGGCGTTCGAGCGCCCAGCTTAGCAGGCGCGCGAGGCTAAGGAGGCTGACCGCGATGCCAAGGCCGAGGGCGATCAAGAACCGCAGGTCGACCTTTGCGGCGAGGTCGTGCCAGCGGCGGGTGCGGACCAGCTGAAGCGCCTGGCCGTCGAACGAACGCAGCGCGTCGATCAGCCGCTGGAAGATGCCGCAGATAAGCGCGATGGTGCCGCCGGAGACGCCGGGGATCACGTTGGCCGCGCCCATGGCCATGCC
>CAZVWL010000008.1:0-9270 GCA_964630845.1 uncultured Fibrobacteraceae bacterium | reverse complement strand
GCGGGCCATCTGGCGTCTTGCGATGCGGCGCACGGGTGCGCGCACGGCTGTAGCCACGAGACCCCGGTCGAGCCCGCGCTGGCGGCCGCGGACGACGGCGCCGCGGCACCCGGACACCGTCACGACGACCTGCATTGCGTGCTCTGCCGAACCCTGCAATTGCTGGGCAAGGCGCTCTCTCTCGACGTGGCCATGGCGACCGGCGGCGGCCTGCCGGCAAGCGCGGCAGCGGTCCCCACGGCCAGCGGCCATCCGTTTTCGGTCCCGCTGTCGGTCGGCGGGCCCAGGGCGCCTCCTACCTGCTGAGTGATTTCCGGTAACACGAGGGTCTGCGCTGCGCGCGTGCCGACGAGCCCGCGTGCGGCACAGTCATCATGCTGGTCTGAACGACGCAAGGAGCAACGCTGATGAACAGGACGGTCAAGAATGGTGGGCGCCTGCCCGCCCGGTCGCTGGTTGGTGTCATTCTGCTGCTGCTGGTCGGCGGCCTTGTCGGCTGTGGTGACAATCCCGTGCACAACCATGATCACTGCGATCACTTCGACGCCGACGGCCTGGTGGTCGAACAGCTTGCGCAGCTCGTGGCATGGCAGTGGCAAGGCGACGTCGACGGTGTCATCACCTTGACGGCCGCCGCTGCCGTGGAGTTCTCCGTGACGTTCCTCGACGCGGACAGCACACGCATCAGCGTGCCGGTCACCTGCGTCGACCACCGGCTCGGCTGGACCGTCGCCGACACGAGCATCGTGCAGGTCGAGTCGGTGCCGGACCAGCCCTGGCGCGTGATGCTGCACGGCCGCCAAGTCGGCGACACCACGCTGCGCCTGCGTTTCATGCACGATGAGCACGCCGATTTCACGTCGCAGCCGCTGCCCGTTCAGGTGATGTCGACGGACCTCGCGCCGTTAGCCGGCCATCGGATGCGCTGAGGTGAGCGCGACGCATCTGGCCGTGATCCGCGGCCTCTGCCTCGTGGGCGTCGTCGTGGCGTGCACGACGGCAGGTTTGGCGGCGACGACCGTGCTGAACGGCATGGTCGTCGCCGCCGAAGACGGCGCCGCGATCGGCGGCGCCCGGATCTCCATCGAGGGTCTGGACCTGGCGGCGACCAGCGGCCCCGACGGCTGCTTCGAATTGCCCGGTCTGCCGGCCCCCTCGGAGGGCACGGCCTGGAGCGTGACGGTCCACGCGAGCGGCTACCTGCAGGCGACCGTGCCGGTGCCGGCGATGCCCTGGCCGCCGGCCAAGCCCTTGGTCGTGCGTCTCGACGCGCTTGCCTACGAGCTGGACGCGCTCACGGTCCACGGCGACCTGGCCGCGGGCCTGATCGCGACCCATCAGCGCACGCTGGTCATCGACGCCGCCGACCTGCAGCGCCGTCGTGACGGCACGCTGGCGGCCGCCCTGGACGGCGAGGCGGGCCTGGCGCGCCAGTCCATGGGGCCGGGCGCCGAACGGCCGGTGCTGCGCGGGCTGGGTGGCCACCGCTTGCCCGTCTACAGCGACCAGACGCCCACGGGCGACCTCTCGGCCACCGCGCCCGACCACGCCCTGGTCGTCGAGCCCTTGCTCGTGCAGCAGGTCGCGGTCGTGCGTGGTCCGGCCACGCTGCAATACTCGGGCGGCTCGCCCGCCGGCCTGCTCGACGTGCGCAGCGGCAACATCCTGGAGCAACGCCTCGACCGGCTCGAACTGCAGGCCGGGGCGCGCCTGGCGACGGTCAACGATGGCCGCGCGGGCCAGTTGCGCCTCGGCGCGCCGCTCGGGCCGCTCGGCCTGCAGGTCGACCTCGCCGGGCGGCGGTCCGCAGACCTGCGCACACCCTCGGGCACCCTCGGCAACACGCAGCAGGATTCGTGGCAAGGATCGCTCGGCCTGAGCGTGGCCGGCGCGACGGGGTTCGTCGGGGGCGCGCTCGGTCGCGTCGAGGCGGATTACGGCATTCCGGGTGGATTCCTGGGTGGCCATCCGGGCGGCGTGTCGATCGAGCTGGAGCGCACGCGGCTGGAGATGCGCGGCGAGCACCGGCCCGACCTCGGGCCGTTCGACCGGCTCGAGGCCCAGTTCTCCTATTCCCGTTACACGCACCGCGAGCTGGAGTCGTCAGGCGTCTGCGGCGTCTCGTTCGGCCAGCTCACCTATCAGGGCGCCGCGCGCGCGCGGTTGCGGTCGCTGGGCCTGACGGTGGGCGCGTCGCTGGAGCACCGCGACCTGGCCATGGCGTGCCTCAGCTTCCTGCCGCCGACCGTGGAGACGACCCCGGCCGTGTTCCTGGTCGACGAGGCGGCCGTCGGCCGCGGCAGGCTGACGACGGCCCTGCGCTGGGAAGGCCGCGTCGTCAGCCCCGACCGTGCCGACAGCAACAAGGCCGGCCGCATTCGCGAGCGCCGCTTCGGCGGGCTGGCGGCCGCGGCCGCGTTCACCTGGCCGGACGGCGCGCCGCTGTCCTGGCGCGCGCAGGTCGTCCACACCTTCCGCCCGCCGGCGATCGAGGAACTCTTCGCCGAAGGGCCGCACCTGGCGGCGTACAGCTACGAGATCGGCAACGCCGACCTCGGCGCCGAACGGGGCGTCACGGTCGAGGTCGGGGGCGCCTGGAAGGGTGCGCGCGGCGAGGTCGTCCTGACGGTGTTCCGCAGCGACCTGGACCGGTACATCTACGCGGCGGACACCGGCGAGTTGGAGTGGGGGCCGGGCGAGGACGGATTCCTGGCGCGGTACCAGCAGCGTGGGCGCGACGCGTCGATGCTCGGCGCCGAGCTGACGGCCGCCTGGCGACCGGCGGCCGGCTGGCACGCCGGCCTGGTGATGGCCCACGTGCAGGGGTCGTTCCGCGACGACGATCGGCCCATGCCGCGGGTGCCGCCGGCGAGCGGTCGGCTGGAGCTGCGGCGTGAGGTGTCGTCGTGGAGTGCGGGGGCCGTGGTGCGCGGGGCGCTGGCGCAGCGCCGGCTGGGCGAGTTCGAGGAGGCGACGACCGGGTACCTGGCAGGCGACCTCTGGGTGCAGCGGCACTGGCTCGTGGGCGGACATCGCCACGGCCTGGTGTTGCGGGTCGACAACCTGACCGACGCCGCGTACCGTAACCACCTGTCACGCCTCAAGTCGATCCGACCGGAGGCCGGGCGGGGCGTGAGCCTCGCGTATCGCCTCGATCTGTGAGGATGGGCCCGTGCACCACCTCGGCACCGGCAAGCGCCTGGTCCTGCGCGCCCTGATGGCGGCGCGCCTGTGGCCGCATGTGCATTTTACTTATAGTCCGTTCAAGATCCTCGAGTTCCGCGAGCTGGTCGAGCGCCTGCCCTGGCGCGGCGACGAGCGCGTGCTGGACATCGGCTGCGGCTCGGGCCTGCAGACCTTCCTGATCGCCCGGCGCGCCGGTCACACCACCGGCCTGGACATCGACGCCGACTTCATCGCCCAGGCCGAGGGCTACCGGCGGTTCGTGCGCGGGGTGGGCAGGGTGGACTTCACGGCGCGGTCGTTGCTCGAGCAGGACTGGCCCGACGCCACCTTCGACCGCATCTTCAGCATCTGCGTGCTCGAGCACATCCCCGAGCACGAGGCGATCCTGCGCGCGTGCCGGCGGCTGCTGCGGCCCGGGGGCGAGATCGTCTTCTCCGTGGACACGCTCGCCGGCATCGACGATCCCGAGCTGCGGCGTCGTCACCAGCAGGCCCATCACGTGGTGCGTTACTACCGGCCGGCCGAGCTACAGGGACTGCTGGAGGGGCTCGGCTTCGTGGACGTCACGTTGCAGCCGCTGTTTCGCAGCGAGCTGGCGCGCGAGCTGTTCGCGCTGGGCATTCGCGAGGGGTTCAACTTCGGGCGCCTGCGCGCCGGCCGCCTGGCTGGGCAACTGGCCAGGGCGGAGGCGGCGGCGCCGGCGGATGCGGCGGAGATCTTCCTGGCGGTGCGGGCGCGGGCTTGAATCGGAGCGAATAGACGCCAACCTCGTACAGCCAGGTCATCAGCCAGTTCGCGGCGACAGTGGCGACGGTGCAGGCCGCCGTACCCGCGGACGTCAACGACCCGCCGGATACGGTGTTGTCACGTGGTAGTTGCCTGCGAGCTGGCGCGCAAGATACACCGGCGTGGTTTTCAGCTACCTCGAGGCCCGTCTTTCTGAGCAGCGCGCTGGACCACGACCACCCGGCGCGCCATCGGCTCGCGCACCTGACGTGGCTGGGGCGGCGGCGTCCGGACCAGCGCGTTCCGCTGTACGAGGAGGCGCGCGAGAAGGCGGCGCGCGAAGGCATGCCGCTGGATGGGGCGGAGCGGCCGCAGGCGCAGTAGGTGGGGGTGGGTCGATGCGGCTTTGCTGGTTCGTGGCCAGGTGCGCCGGCGCACCGGCGGGCGAGGTAGCGCTTCGATGATGGTGCGTATTTCGAATCGTTTTCGGAGTTTCGGTTATTACACGAATATGACTTGACGTTTTCGCTGGGGGGGGGGTATGCTTCTGGCAGCGAGAGGGGATTACGCTGCCAGCCACCGACAGTCGTTTACCGCATGCATCAACGCACTGCAGTCCTCGCATTCTGGCTGGGGGATGATCCGTTCGATGATCGCTTCGTTCGTCGACTAGCGGCCTGTCTGGGTCTGCAACCTCGATTCGAGAGGCAACCATCCTGGAGGAGTGGGGGTCATGCGACGACTTCTGATTTGCTTGGTGCTCACGGTGGTGGTAGTCGAAAGCGGATACGCTTGGGACTGGATCTACGATCACGAACGGAATCCGGAAGAACTGACGCTGGGATACGCTTATCCTGAGAATGACGGCAAGATCAGAGCGAAGTTCGTGTTCGTCAGTTTTCCCGGATTGTCTTCGGTGCTGACATACAACGAGCACGGAGTATACGTCGATCTTGTCAATGACTACTTCACGAAACACTCGAATGGGAAGCTGGTCTTGCACGAGGATTCGACCGTGTTGCTGCCCCCAGGCCAGCAACTGGATGAGAACACGAACGCCCAGGCCTGGATCGCGCAACTGCCGCCGGAGGCGTACCGGCGGTTCTTGCCGATGCATATCGTAGGAAGTGACACGTTAGCGACTTGGGACTTCGAGCAACACGTGGGCCACTGGCGGCGAGTAAATCTACATAGTGAAGGATATGCCAGCCCACTTTACGCCGAAATGCTGTACAAGATCTATAGCGCATACAACACGGCTCAGGAGCAAAATCCGTTTTCCGACCCACAGGGCGAACCTGCGTGGGAGTTGTTCTTCGTTTTCCTTCTGGAAGGGCCGGGGGGGCCATTTTCCGACGGTGTCGGTGGTCGCCCGTACGTGCATGTGGTTTCAGAGGCCGTGCTCACCGACACGGCCTACTGGGACCTCAATGGTTCGTTCTATCGGTTCATGAGAACCAACACCGATGGCTTCGCGGGAGCCGGCCAGACCGGCCTCTGCCATGGTTACGCGCCTTCCGGCATGCTCTACAAACAGGCTATCGTGTATTACGTGCTGCATGAATTCGCGCATACGTTGGGCCCCGGCGACGGGCCGCCAAGCTTGTATGGAGGATCCAATGACCCCCGTGCACGGTATTTCTACGGTAATCTGAACTTGATGTCGCAGCATTTCCCCCCGCTTTCGGCCCAAGGCAGCGGAAGCCAAACGACCTACCCGCCCTTTTTCGGGTTTCCACCAATCGGCGACTTCTGGCTGGCCGGTCTGCCCTGGAACAAGTTCGGTGGGGCATCGTCGGTCGTTGATCTCACGGGGCAATTCCGTTTTGGGCACCGGATCTACGATTCGACTGCCGGTGGACAGTTCGTGAAGATTCAGGTTGGTAACCGAGGGGAGTACTTCTTGCTGGCTTACCACGGCGGCAACGGGGTCGATGGATTGCACGATTTTTGCGGTCTACCGGCACCGTATGTACTCCAACCTGTCGTCCCAAGCCAAGGTCTGGCCATCTGGCATTGTGGCGGGCACGGTAACCCTAATCTCGTAAGCCTCGAAGCAGCAACGGGCCTATACAATTATCCTGGGGCCGGATTGATCGCCTATCAAGATCCGTGGGACGTGACAGATCCACCGAACTTCATGGAGAATTACGCCGATCCGGTGACAGGTTACGACGGCTATGACGGCTGGGTTATCGAAAGCGGGAGCCAAGTGCATATCCGCGAGGGCTGGGGCTCACATATCGGCGGCAGAGGAGACTTCTTCCGCATCGACATCGATCCCCAGGATCCGTTGTACGAGCACCTGCACAAGGACGAGTTCTCTTTTCGAACGAATCCCAACTGCTTCGGATACTCCAAGAACACTGGATCGAGCCCGTTCCCCAGGCGGCGTCCACAAGACGTCCCCAACGCGCTGGTCATCAAAATCCGTGGTATGGGCGGAGACGCAACACTGAATGGGCACAAGTACCTGGATCTCGACATCCTGTTTGCGCCGATGGCGCGACTGACGGAAGCAGCAGAAAGTGTGCTGCAGTCGGATGTGGAAGTGGGGGTCGAAGTCGAGCTGGGCTTCTTGCAGGACTACCTGCACCTGGTCGAATCGGTGAATGTCTACTACTCGGCCAATGGCGGAAACTCATGGCCGTGGCTGATCGCGGAAGACGTCGTGTTGGATTCGAACGATCCGGTCTTCACCTGGGAGCCGTCCGACCTCCACTGGAGTCAACAGGGAAAACTGCGTTTCGAGTTCGTGAATGAGTTGACGGACGCGATCAATCAGAACGGCCACTATCAGAGCATCAACATCAGCAAAGCAGTCGGGGTGTACGAGTCGACAACCTTCTCGTTCCAGGATGAGGGTTCTGTGACGGTGTTGGAGGAGATCGTTACGCCGAATGGGGGTGAGGCGTTCTACGAGAGATACCCGGGAATTCTCCGTTGGACGAGGTTCTTCGAGACTGAAGCCGACAGTGTCGCAGTCCACTACGACCTGAACGAAGACGGCAATTGGCAGCCGTGGACGGTGTTCTACCAGGATGGCACGCCGACATGGGAGATCGAGGCGAATCGGTACGTTGCGGTCGCCGAGCCCACGTCGGCGATGTGCGCATCCAAGGTGCGCGTCAAGCTGACGTTCTATGCCGGGGTTAGAGTGGCGTCGACGATCTCCGCGGCACCATTCTCGGTCCATCCGACACCGATAGAATACGCCGAAGAGGATGCTTTGCAACATGGCGTCGACTACATCGGGTCGCCCTACGGGACGGCGGTCTTTGACTACAACGGCGACGGGAAGCAGGATCTGCTGGTGACGATAGAGGAGGGGTATCCGCAAATTGATCCGGATTCTCCGGGTTTTGCGTTGTATGAGAACAGGCTAGCGCTTGGTACGACGGCTTTGCGGTTCCAGGATCGAACGCTAAACGAATTCCATGGAACCCTCCCGTTGCCAGGCTTTCGAGGCGTTGCAGTCGCCGCCCACGATTCCGCTAGCAACATCAAGATCTTCATGGCGCACCCGACTGATCCGGCCCTGTACGTCAAGCATTCAGACAACCAATGGCACAACGTAGTCGAAAATCAAGACTACATCGATCCGCTGCACTTGAATTGGCTAAGAGGCTCCTATTGTGCGACATGGATCGACATCAATCGGGATGGTCATCTCGATCTTTACGTCGGCCGCGGGAAAGATCTGGAAGAGGTAGCTCGCGACGTCGTTTTCGTCCGCGGAGGTGAAGCAACTACGCCGCGTTTTCAATGCGATCCATCAGCGTTTGGTTTCGCGCTCGAAGATAGCATTGAAACCCGTGCAATCGCTTGGTCGGATTATGATCGCAACGGCCTATGGGACTTGGTGACTTCGGGTGCCAAGCCGGGTCCGATGAACGAGGGCTCACCGGGCGTGCTGCAGTACTGGCGGCAGAATACGTCCGGTGATTTTGAACTAGTCCCGGTCCCGGGATATCCGGGTCCGGCCTGGGACGGTC
The DNA here is from genome assembly GCA_964630845.1 of uncultured Fibrobacteraceae bacterium. Classification (GTDB taxonomy): domain Bacteria; phylum Krumholzibacteriota; class Krumholzibacteriia; order LZORAL124-64-63; family LZORAL124-64-63; genus Glo-17. Next base: position 1,363 of record CAZVWL010000008.1, on the reverse strand, counting down.
TTGGCCTCCGGTACGCAGACTGGTTGGACTACAATCAATCGAACGAATTGGCGCTCGTCGTTGCCAATCCGGTCACGTCGTCGAGATCGGAGATACTCGTCTTCGCGGATCCGGCAGTTTCACAACCGATAGTCTCGAGCGTTCCCTATCTTGTCGGGGCCGCACAATCGACGGATCTGGATCTTGATGGTAAACCGGATCTTGTGATGATCGGTGGCGAACAAAGTGTCGCGGCGTCAGTTGCGTTGAATGTGCTGGGTAGATCGAGCTATGATCAGGCGTTCGTGCATTCCGATGTCGCCGTTGGGTTGGGTGGAGCACGATATCCGAGTGCGCTTGCTGTCGCGGATTTCGGTGGCGACGGTGATCCTGATCTCGTCCTTGGCGCTGCACACTTCATGGACTGGTCAGGTAGAGTGAAACGAGCCAGGCAACCATTTGGTGGAGGTGAATCGCCGCAGAACAACTGGTTGGGTGTCAAGCTCGTCGGCCAGGCCGAAGACAATCCGTGGGGGATCGGCGCGACCATAAGCTTGTCGTCCAACGGCCTGCCTCTTGGTAGTCAGGTTGTCCCCGGCGGAGGTTGGCGTGGTGGCCAGTCAAGTCCAACACGGGTCTTTGGCCTCGGCGCTCACAGTGGAAAAGTGCAGGCAGAAGTGCGATGGCCACTTGGATTCGTACAGGAATTCGACATCAATGCCAGCAATCTGAACTCCGTGGTTACGGTCATCCAGTCGGTCGGTTGCAACCTAATCGAAAACTCGGTTAACTGCGAAATCGTGTTCCAGCCAGGCGGTTCGATCACCTGGGTATTTACGTGGACGACCGACCGCTGGACGAAGCGAACAGAGGACCGTGTCACGATAGCTCGCCATCAGGGTAGCAACTGCGGCTTCGAGACCATGGTGCTGCAAGCTAGCGCCGACAGCAGTATCGTCGTTCAACCAGTCCAGTATATCAGCGCCGGCGAATACAAGCACGAGATAAGGTGGAAGAACCAGGCGTGCCATGTCGCCTGTACCTACACGTACAACGTGCGTAGCTGGGATGGCCGGTTCCAGGAATCGGAAGTCATCAGCAACGCCAGGCAGATCAGGCTCCGGGTCTGCCCACAAGCACAATAGGGAGGGAAGAATGAATACGAGAAGATTGCTTGCCATCTTGGCGTTAAGCTTGATCGCAGGTCCAGCAATGGCCGTGGAAATGCCGGTCGTCGCCGGGGTCAACGGCGTGCTCGGCAACGAAGAACCTGCGTGGTTGGCGGTACGCGTCGTCGTTCCAGAAAACTCCGCACTGGCCGGGCTGGTATGGTACCTATGAGTTTGTCAACCCCCTCCCTCCCTCTGTTTTCAACTTCTTGTTC